>JBCCET010000037.1:0-34234 GCA_039030095.1 Pseudomonadota bacterium
ACGGGGGTGCGGGGGTGTGAAACCCCCGCTCCGACAGATGATACTGGGAGAGACACCATGACCATTAAACTCCACTGCTTTGGAGAAAGCGGTAACAGCTATAAAGCCGCGCTGCCTTTGGAACTCTCCGGCCTCGAGTGGGAGGCCGTAAAAGTCGACTTCTTCGGCGGCGCATCCCGCTCAGACGAATTTCGGGCAATCAACCCCATGGGTGAAGCCCCGGTGCTGGAAGACGCCGACCTGGTATTGACCCAATCGGGTGTCATCCAGAATTACATATCGGAAAAGACCGGAAAATTCGGCGGCGAGACCCGCGCCGAAGAACGTGAAGTTCTGCGTTGGGTACTGTGGGACAACCACAAGATGTCGAGCCAGGCCGGTATGACCCGGTTTCTGATGAACTTTCTGCCCGCTGACAAACGGCCAGAACAAGTGATCGGCTTTATGCAAGGTCGCCTTAGCGCGGCCTACGAGGTGCTTGACGGCGTTTTGTCGTCGCGCGACTGGCTGGTCGGCAATTGCCCAACGATGGCTGACTTCTCCGCTTGCGGTTACCTCTTCTACCCAGAACCCTTCGGCTTTGTCCGCGACGACTGGGAAAACATCAATGCATGGCTCGGCCGGATAGAAAACTTGCCTGGCTGGAAACACCCTTATGACCTGATGCCGGGTTCCCCGGCGGATCGGGCCTGACCCCTTTTAGGAAAGGACCTAACCAATGGCACAAGACGCCTATATCTATGACACCACGCGGTCACCGCGCGGAAAGGGCAAAAAAGACGGCTCCTTGCACGAAGTGACTGCTGTTCGTCTGTCTGCAGAAACCCTGAACGAGCTTCAGGCACGCACCGGTTTTAACTCTGCTGATGTGGACGACGTGATCTGGGGCAACGTGACCCAGGTTGGCGAACAGGGCGGCTGTCTTGCGCGGTCTGCGGTGCTCTATTCCGACCTTGACGAAAGTGTCGCGGGCGTGTCCATCAACCGCTTCTGCGCCTCCGGCCTTGAAGCTGTGAACATGGCCGCAGGTCAGGTGATGGGCGGCCAAGGCCAGGCCTATATCGCAGGCGGCGTGGAAAGCATGAGCCGTGTGCCCATGGGATCTGACGGCGGCGCAATTGCCGTGGACCCGACGCTGGCGATGAAGGCTTACTTCGTGCCGCAAGGGATTTCTTCAGACATCATCGCCACCACCTACGGCTACAGCCGTGACATGTGCGACGAATACGCGGTGCAATCCCAGCAGCGCGCGGCCAAAGCACAGGCTGAAAACCGGTTCTCCAAATCGGTTTATGCGTTCAAAGATCAGAATGGTCTGGGCATCCTTGACCATGACGAAATGGTGCGCGGCGAAACCGATATGCAGGGGCTTGGCGCGCTGCGTCCGAGCTTCAAGGACATGGGTGAAACCATGCCGGGCTTCGACAAAATCGCGATCATGAAGTACCCGGAACTGGAATCCATCAATCACGTGCACCACGCGGGCAACTCGTCCGGTATCGCAGACGGCTCCGGCGCTGTACTGATCGGCAACAAAGAGTTTGGCGAAAAGAACGGCCTGACCCCGCGTGCGCGGATCAAGGCGACTGCCAAAATCGGCACCGATCCTACCATCATGCTGACAGGCCCGGTCCCGGTGACCGAGAAAATCCTGCAACTGAACGGCATGGACATCGGCGACATCGACCTCTTCGAAGTCAACGAAGCCTTCGCCTCCGTCGTTCTACGCTTCCAAGACCACTTCAACGTGGACATGGACAGGCTGAATGTGAACGGCGGCGCGATTGCCATGGGCCACCCATTGGGCGGCACCGGCGCGATCATCCTTGGCACTCTGCTCGATGAGATGGAGCGGTCCGACAAGGAAACTGGCCTTGCCACGCTTTGCATCGGGTCCGGCATGGGCGCCGCAACGATCATTGAGCGGGTCTGATGTCGCAGTCCCAGACAGCCATCCGCTTTGCTGAACCGCAGGCCGCTAAACGGTCTGTGGGGCAATTCGGTGCGCCGTTTGGGGAATGTGCTCCACAAGTGGGTCAAAAGCGATGATCTGGCGTAGTCTTGCAGCAGCGATTTTGGTTGCCAACCCGGCACTGTCCAACGACGTGGCGTCTGGCCGCTCACCTGATCCTGTGGCGGAGTTGAACGCACTGTTCGGAAAAATCTGCAACTGGGACGAAGACACTCGCCTTGTCCCAGAGGTGGTGAATTTCTCTGACGATGGGCTTGATGACTACCTCATAACCTACGACCTGCCCTGCCGGGGGCAGGACAACGCGTTTTCCGGCATCCACGGCACTGCCCGCCAAATCTGGGCAAGTGCAGGTGGCGCGGAATGGGTCCGAATTCTGGATGTGAACGCCCGCGATCTGACGATTGAAACACGCGACGACGGACTTTTTGTCGTCCTGCAGCACGCAGGGTCTTATTGCCTGATGTCCGATTCAGCGCCCTGCTTTCTGACCCTGCACTACAACGACGGCGCTTTGACGCTGGCCGACGAACAACACCCTTCCATGAGCGCAAAGCTCAAGAAGCTCCAAGAGGAGAACGATAAATGACCGATTTCACAATGAACGTAGGCGACGACGGCGTTGCCATCATCACCTGGGACTGCCCGGACAAATCCATGAACGTCATGTCAGAGGCAGGCTTTGGCGAACTCAACGACTGCGTGGACAAAGTACTGGCTGACGACGCCATCAAGGGCGCTGTCATCACGTCCGGCAAAAAAGACTTCGCAGGCGGCATGGACCTGAACGTACTGGGCCAATGGAAAGCAAAAGGCGGCGACAACCCGGCGCCGACACTTTTCGAAGGCATCTGGCAAGGCCACGAAGTGCTGCGCAAGATCGAGCTTGCTGGCATGGACTTCAAAACCAAAAAGGGCGGCAAGCCTTTTGCAGCAGCGCTTCCCGGCGTGGCAATGGGCATCGGGTATGAAATCCCGCTTGCCTGCCACCGCATCTTTGCGGCTGACAACCCGAAAGGCAAAATCGGCCTACCGGAAATCCTCGTAGGTATTTTCCCGGGCGGCGGCGGCACCACGCGTCTGGTACGCAAGCTGGGCGTCATGCAGGCGTCGTCTTACCTGCTGGAAGGCAAAACTGTTGAGCCTGCCAAGGCCAAGGCCGCTGGCATGATCGACGAAGTTGTCCCAGCCGACGAACTGGTGGACGCCGCCCGCGCTTGGGTGCTGGAGGCTAAAGACGCGGACCTCGTGAAACCCTGGGACCAGAAGGGTTACAAAATGCCCGGCGGTACGCCGTATCACCCTGCCGGTTTTATGACCTTCGTAGGCGCATCAGCCATGGTTCACGCTAAGACCAACGGTGTTTATCCGGCCGCAAAAGCCCTGCTGGCAGCGGTCTATGAAGGCTCCATGGTACCGTTCGACACGGCGCTGAAAATCGAGGCGCGCTGGTTCACCAACATCCTGTTGAACCCATCGTCTTCGGCGATGATCAACTCCATCTTCATCTCCAAAGGTGCGCTCGAAAAAGGCGCCGCGCGTCCGGCTGGCGTACCAGATCAGACGGTGAAGAAAGTCGGCGTGCTCGGCGCTGGCATGATGGGCGCAGGTATCGCACTTGTGTCCGCTGTGGCAGGCATTGAGGTCGTGCTGATCGACCAGAACCAGGAAGCGGCGGACAAGGGCAAGTCCTACACCGAAGCTTACATGGATAAAGGCATTCAGCGCAAAAAGGCGACACCAGAGAAGAAAGACCAAGTGCTCGGCCTGATCAACGCAACGCCTGATCTGGAAGCGCTCAAAGACGTGGACCTGATCGTGGAAGCCGTCTTCGAAGATCCTGCCGTCAAAGCGGAGATGACCAAAAAGGTCGAAGCGATCATCCCCGAAGACGCGATCTTCGCCACCAACACCTCCACCCTGCCGATCTCCGGCCTGGCGGAGGCAAGCGTGCGCGCGGACCAGTTCATCGGCATCCACTTCTTCTCGCCCGTCGACAAGATGATGCTGGTGGAAATCATCAAGGGTGAGAAAACTGGCGACCGCGCCGTGGCCAAGGCGCTCGACTTCGCACGTCAGATCAAGAAGACACCGATTGTAGTCAACGACGCGCGCTTCTTTTATGCCAACCGCTGCATCATCCCTTACGGCGGTGAAGCAAACCGGATGGTCGCAGAAGGCATCGCACCCGCGCTGATCGAAAACGCTGCGAAACAGATGGGAATGCCGCTCGGCCCGCTGCAACTGGGCGATGAGACCTCCATCGACCTGGCCATGAAGATCATGACCGCCACGAAGGAGGCCATGGGCAACGCCTACCCGGCATCGAACGGCGACGACGTGGTCACCACCATGTTCAACGCCCAACGACTGGGCCGTAAAGCCAACGCGGGCTTCTACAACTACAATGAAAAAGGCAAGCGGACAGGTCTCTGGGCCGGTCTTGGCGACCACTTCGAAGTGATGGAAGACCAGCCAGACGTGACAGAGGTTCAGCATCGTCTGGCTATGGCGCAAGTTCTGGAAGCCGTGCATTCGCTGGAAGAAGGCGTGCTGGAAGACATCCGCGAAGGTGACGTGGGCGCGATCCTCGGCTGGGGCTTCATGCCATGGTCCGGTGGCCCATTCTCTTGGCTCGACATGCTGGGCGCGGCCAAGGCCGTGGAAATCTGCGAGGGGCTGGCCACCAAACACGGCGACCGCTTCAACCCGCCTGCGCTCCTGAAAGAAATGGCCGAAAAAGGCGAAACCTTCTACGGCCGGTTTGGGCCTGATGCAGCCAAAGCTGCCTAAGCCTCACCCGCCTAAAAATTGACAATCGCGGTCAGGGGGCTACCCTGACCGCGAATTTTTTTTGGAGGTTATCATGAAATTTCTTTGGGTCAGCCTGGTGGCCGTCAGCTTTTTGGTGCCTAATGCGTCTGATGCAGCTGGCAAGAAAATCCAAACCCTGAAAGGCTTCAAATCCGCAGTTGTGAACCGCACGCTCGCCAACAATGATGGCTCTTTGCGAATACGCTCAAACGGACGGGTCACCGGCACTTTGCAGGGTAAAAAGCTAACGGGCGCTTGGAACTGGCAAGGCAAACGCTTTTGCCGGGCGCTAAAATGGGGCGGCCAGGATATGGGATCGACCTGCCAAACCGTTGTCATAAATGGCAAAAATATCAGTTTCGTGCGACCTAATGGGCGGGCTACCAGCTACGTGATTAAGTGATCACTTTACTCACCTCACCCATCCCGAACCTCCGGCGATAAACACCAGTTTACTGGACGCCTTTTGTTTTGCAAAAAGCGCTCAACCTTTTTACATCGAAGCAATACTCGCAAAGGATCCATTTATGCTGCGTTTTGCCTTGGCCATCGGCCTATTTTTAGCCGCCCCCGCACATTCAGCGGAAATGAAGTTCATGACCGGGCAGATCGACTTTAACAAGTTCATCGCTGACAAACCTTGGCGCGGGCAAAATGGAGACAAAGGTGTTTTCCGCAAAAACGGTACCTGGACGGCAACGATCAATGGCAAGCGGGGCAAAGGCACCTGGGTCTGGGTCGATCAGCTTTGGTGCCGACAAGGCACGCTTGGCGGCAAACCTCTCAAAACCGACTGCCAAATGCTGCACGCGGACAAGACCCATTTCTCGATCACCCGCGATCGCGGTCGCGGGAAAACCACTCTCTACAAATTCTCCAAGTCAGGCTACAGAACCAGACACCGCGCATTCCATTGCATCAATATTTCGTCTGAGTGCCGCGAAGAGCGAAGCCCCGTTACCGGGCCGCAGCGACGTTTAGTCAAGCGGTGAAGCAGCACTCTTTCGCAAGCCTATCAGGACCCAAACCACCGACGGAAAAAGTTGCGCACCGGCGCACGTGCATTCTCACCGGCTTGGGCTGCCTTGACCTCTGCCCGGTCCCAACTGTCCTCAACCTGGGCCACTAACGGATCAATCTTGCGCCGTTTGAACCGCTGCAGCAGCCGGTAAAGCCCCAAGAGCAGCAGCCCCAGAATGACGAAGATGATAATATTCAGCCAGGGGATCAGCCGCACATCCGGGCCGGATACTTCGCGCACGGAAATTGCGTTGGGGTAGATTGTCAGAAACTCATTGCGCCAACCATAATGGGTGATGGCGACCCAAATTGGTGCATCACGTGTACTGACAAGGTCCGCGGCTTCAGCCTGCAAGTTTGAGCTGTCGAGCTTGAAATACCAGGGCCAGCCAAAGCCCGTGTCCTCATTCCGAAATACCATGATCCCTCCGCCTTCATAGGCGGTGTTGATCAACCGGAGGTCTCGGTTAACCGTTTCTTCATTCCCTGCATCCGCTTGGGCGTAAAAAATCCGGTTCCAGCCCGAAAAGTCCTGCCGAATGATCTCGGTTCCGGTCACCCGCACGATGTCACGCTGTGGCAAAGTATAGTGGAAAAACGCGAAAACGATCACGACAAATACCACCCAGAAGATCCACTTAATATACCGCATGAAACCGGCCCTTACATAAAGTTGGTGACGTAAACGAGGATGGCGATCAGCACGAAGGGAATGATATAGACGCCCCAGATGAGCTTCGCTCGCAAGGACCCGGAGTACTTTTCCAACCCCTTGTCGATGAAAGCCTGCCGATCCCCGTCAATTCCGCCCGCGTCAAACTCTTTTTCCAGTTTCTCGCGCCGAACAGACCGGGAATACCAGCTCAGACACAGGTAAACGATGGTCATCAGGATCAACGCCATAAAGGCGAGCCTTACCCAAGCAAACATGCGCTACCTCCGTTTCACTGCACCCCAGGGCCCCACACGGGACACGAGATCATCTTCTTTTCCGCCCCACGGCCCGCGCGCGGGCTCTTCTTCCATCGCGGGTTCATGGCCAAAGAGCATCTCACGTGCCCCGGCTTTGTCCACCATATATTCATTCGCGAGGTAATCTGCCACAAACTCCTTCTTTTCATCGGGCCAGCTTGCGTATTCGGCATAAAACGCCTGCTTGTGACAGATGAAAAGCTGGCGCACGTCGTGTGGGGCCAGCTCTGCCAGCAGCATGTTCACCAGATCTTTGTCCGCATGATCAGCTGACCTGAGGGTATAGAAATACGCCGGATGCCGGCTGTCGATCCTGGGCCATGGCCCACCAGCGGTGGCCCAGGCAAGCAGCGCGGCAAGCGCATGGAACTCCTCGGGCAGTTCGCGCAGGTGTCGCCGGGCGAGCGCCCGGATTTCCCGCCGGTCCGCCTTCCCAAGCTCTTCACCTAGCCGGGTCGCCGTGTCGATAACAATGAAATCCATCTTCTGCTGCAAGATCGCCGCCACATCGCGGTTCTTCGCGGTAACGATCGGTTCCACCAGGTCATTGGCTTCCAAAAAAGTGGCGATGTCGTTGCGGTCTGTGAAGTCCATGACGTATTCTACGTCCCAGTCTTCGACCTCGTCGTCGTCCACTTCTTTAACCGTGACAATCGCGGCTTCTTCCAGATCGCGGAACACGTACATGCCGCCGAAATGGGCAGTCCAGAAATTGCCCTGCCGGAAAGTGTCGGATTTCAACACCACCGGGTTGCGCTGAATATCCCCCGTCTCTTTCGCGGTCTCGATCATCTCAGCAATCAGCACGTCATCCCACCAGGCGTCATCCTCGGTCATGAACCGGTCGATCTTGCCGCGCAGTTTACGCCCCTGTTCCACTGTGCCCTGGGTCGTGTCCGCCTCCACCTTGATGTCGCGAATGGCGAGCACGTCCGACGGCTCCCGCACTGAGAAGATGGAGTTCACCAGCTCCCCCGCTACCGCATCCCGCGCGGTTAGGACAAAGAGCTGGTCCTCATTGGCCTCAATCCACCGCCGGATGATCGACCGGGAGGTTGAAAACTGAGCATTCAAAAGCGGCGCCGTCTTTTGGTCCGTGCTCAGCAGAATAAACTGCCGATTGCACCCGCCGGGATTGAGGTAAAGCTCATCCCCAAACTCATCCCCGATCTCGGGCGAGTAGCCAGAGATATCCACGTGGAACTCAGTAAGCTCCGTCCTTTTGCCGGTGAGGTGTTCCAGCGCCCGATTGTAGCGTTCCACCAGCGAAGGCTGGCGCACTTCGAAGAGGTTGCCAAACATAAGTCCACGGCGAACGAGACGCATCATGTTAGTAGAGTCCCTTCATAGGTGCAGCGTTGCGCGAAAAGAGCGGAGGGCAGCGCCGACCTCGGGTGGCGCGAAAGCGCCTCCCGTGGGGGAGGTCGGCGCTGCCCGGCGTTGCCGCCAGGCGGTATGGTTACAGCAACTCATGATTTCTTTCTCAGCCAATAAAAGGTGACTTGGAATGACAATACACTGGAAACTGGCCAACCAGTCACGAATGGTGAAAAGATGAATAGAGCCATTGTTGTCGCAAACTGCTCGTGTCGCATGCCTTTGACATAAGTCCAAGCAAAAAGGAGCAGCGTCACCAGTAGGACGTTGCCCACCAAGGTGATGAACATAAGTCCGTTCTTGCTTTGCGGTGACGTTGTTTTATGGTGAACAAAAAACCATCCTATGAACGATCCCAGTACTATTCCCGGCAACCAAAGCGCAGCCAAGATCCAAACTATGTTAAATAGGTTTCCAATCATCTCTCACTTCAGGACTTTTGCCGATTGTGAAGCAACCATCTCGTCGCAAAGAATGCCAATACATTGCCAACAGGCCAAAAGGTGAACCAACCCAGTGTTAAGAAAATCATGATTGCCAACTTAACATCAAACCAAGCTTTCTCGCTGAAATCACCCTCATAATAGAATTGCAGTAGTCCTGCAGCTATCATTAAAAAAACCTGCACTACGACGCTAACTAAAACGAAGACAACAGCGTGGACGGTGTTGAAACGTCCGCTCAACCAACCGAAAAACAACCCAATGGGCACCCCCGGCAAAATCAACAAGGCAAAGAACTGAACGCTGTCGCTCACTTCTCCCGCTCCTCCCCCAAAAACCGCTTCGCCTCTTCCGTCAGCCCATAGTTCCCCACCATATCCGCAATCGCGGCCTCGTCGTTCTTTTCGGCGTAGCGGAACTCACCTGTGTTCGGGAGTGTATTCATTGTGGACCAGCTCTTTCCTTGAAGTACGCGAGTATCCAGGCTGAATAGAGCGCGACGAGGAGAAATGCTGGAAATACAAATGCATAGACCAAAAGCGTTTCTTCCCAGGAGTCACTTGAATCGCAACTGCCAGTTCCCGTTGCCGGGTTGAAACCATGCCAATAGTAATTTCCACAGTGTTGAATCGTCATCAGATGGGCGAAAACCAAACCAACTGCGACGCAAGTTAGCATTTTGGAATATGGTCTAGACCTGTCCAATAACCGGGCAAGTAGAAGGCCAGCGCCCAGAAAAACAATCACTATGAAGGTGACCCTCACCCCTCCTTCCCCTCCAAAAACCGCCGCTTCGCCTCTTCCGTCAGCCCATAATTCCGCACCATATCCGCAATCGCGGCCTCGTCGGACTTGTCGGCATAGCGGAACTCGCTGTCGGCGTAGCGGTTGATCTCCTGGATCACCATCTCCACCGTGATCGGCTGGGCCAGCTCGGCAATCATCTCGCGCTTGGTTTCGTAGTCGCGTGCAAGGAACAGGTCCACGTTCTCCATCCACTCATCCGGCAGCTCAAAGTCCATCGCGCGGACCTTGACCGCATCGGTGATGTTTTTGATCGCGCGGCCTGTGAAGCGGTGGTCGGCCTCTTGGATGCCCTTTAGGTAGGTGCCGATCTTGGCAATCGTGTCGAGCTCCCCGATCTGGTCGTAGACCCGATCGAAGACTTTCAGCAGTCCGTCCTCATGGGGCTTTGCGTGGCTGTCGTAACTCGCCGCCACCGCCTGCTGGATCTGCTGCGCGGCGTATAGCTCGTGCTCACCCAGCGGGATGTCGTGGTTCTTGCCCATCAGCAGATGCAGGATGTCGATATAGTCATCCCGCGTCTGCGGCCCGTCCACGAGGAACCGGGCGCCCGCCCGCTGGCGCAGGGCGTCGTCCACGTTTTCGGGGTAGTTCGAGAACATGCCGAACGTGCAATTGCCACGCACCACCGTGTTGGCGCCTGCGAAGCTTTCCATCAGCACGGCGGTGATCTCCAGCTGCCCGGCAGAGGACTGCCGGTCGCCGCGTTTGCCCGCCAGTTGGTCGATATCGTCGATGGTGCCAAAGCCGATCACGTTTGGGTCGATCACGTTGTTGATAAACGCCTTCGCGTTCTGCGCCGACTTGCCCTGATAGCTGTCGATGCTGTCCGTGCTCAGGTTCTGATAGCGGAACGGATAGCCCGCGTTCTGGCAATAGTCGTTGATCAGCCCAGCCATCATCTGGATCAGCGTGGTCTTCCCTGTCCCCGGCGCGCCATCGCCCATGAAGGTAAAGATGAACCCGCCGAGGTCGGCGAAGGGGTTCAGCTTGCGGTCGAAGTCGTAGGCCATCAGCATTTTGGAGAGCTTCATCGCTTGGTACTTGGCGATGTGGTTGCCCACGACCTGATGGGGCTTCTTGAAGCTCATGGTCAGCTTCGTGGACTTAGCCGCCGTGGCCGCCTGGAAGCCCTGGATGTCGAAGTTGTCGGCCTCTACCCGGTAGCTGACCGCCTCAAACGGCTCCAGCCGGGGCGTGGTGGAGGCGCGGAGCGCGACCTTCTCCATCAGCTTTTCGCAGAAGGCGAGGATCACGTGGGTGGTGTCCGCCTCGGACTTCGCAAAAAGCGCGAGGTCCTGATCCAGTTCCCACAGCGCGCCGTGCAGAGCGGTGGTGGGGTTGTCGGTGAGGACTTCCTCAACCTCTCCGATCTCCACTGAGCCGTCTTCTGCGAGCGGGCCAGCCAGGAACGCAGTCATATTGGCAAAGACGTGAAGCGAGATAAGAGCAGACGCGGCGAGCAGTTCCCCAAACTCCGCCTTCTTACCGATCGCAAGATTGCCAGCCAGATTGTCTTTCAGCAGCTCCGACAGCCCGGTGGCGTCAGCGTATTGGTCCTGCACCACATGGGCGGTCGCTATCGCGCGCCGCAAGGCTTGCAGCAGCGTGGCCTGGGTGGGCGAGGTCAAAGGATCCGCATCATCCGCCCCGTGAATACGGTCGATGATATGCACCCCTTCTGGCCGCGCAGTGGACCGCGTCACCAGGCCCGGTGTGGTCGACCGAAACCGCCGCCGCGTGCCGATGCCGCTGGAGCGTTCCTTAGGTGCGTCAGTTTCCCTTTTGGCCGCAATCCGGGGCGTATGGTCGAACCCGTCGAGCAGAGCCACAGCGGCCTCATACTTCGCGGCGATCTGGTCTTCTTTCAATTCCATCAGTTCAGCGGATTGGGTCATTCAAAAAGGCTCCTGAAATAGAGAAAAATTAATCATACCGGATAACGCGCCCGTTATCTCGCACAACATATCGGCGCACGCCGCGCAGGCTTTCGGGGTCTCGATGGGCCAGCACTTGGTATGGGCGTTCGGGTAAAATCAGCGACCGGCGGATGTCGGTAGCGCCTTGACCTGCCTCATCGGTTACACGGAAAATCTGACGCTCCGCCGAAGAAAACCACCCGGTGGAGACATACTCTTCGTCTTTGGACCAGAGCGTCTCAACGGTCCATTCCAATGCCCAATCGAGTCCTGGCGTACCGGACGCCTCTGCCAAGATCTCCCGCAATGGACCCGCTTGCTGGGTAAAATTATGGGAATACATCGGGCCGATATGGACGCGGCGCAGCTTTTTGGGATGCAGGTCCGGGAAGTCGGTGTCGAATCCCTTTGCAATTGTCAGCAGCTTCAAACCGCTGACCGCTTGGGCCATCAGATGCGCCTGCGCCGATGGCCAACGGCGTTCGTCCTGTGGCAGCGCGGCCCAGCCACTGTCTTCGCATTCCATCAGATAGATCGCGGGCAAGTTCGTCTGGCTGTCAAAGGCGGCCCAGTGGATCAGATAGCGCCGCCGCTCGCCATCCTCGCCGCCCCGCCAAAGTGCTTCCGGATCTGAGCCTGCGAAAAAGAGGTTCTGGCTCGCCAGTTCTTCGTAGTAGAGCCGCTGAGACATGGCGTATTGCAGACGCGTGGGATGGGACTGCTCATTCAGGATATGGCGGACCATTTCCTCTTTCAGCTGTTTGACGTCCGGCAAAGTGTCGAGGTGGCGCCCGACGTTAATCGTGTCATTCGCCATGGTCATGAGTTCCTGGAAAACAGGAAACCCGCTGTCTTGCCTGTCCACGACCATGCCGTGTTGCAACGCGCCCGCGACCCGCTGAGACATCAGATATTTGTAGCTGAGCGCGCGGAACGTATGGGATAGCCGGTCGAGGTAGCGGCGGATCAACTCCCCCTCTTTGCGGGCCAGCACGCCTTCACCCATCGTGATCTCAGCCACGTCATGCAGGTGGCCCATGATGCGTTCGAACTTCGCAAAATAGCGCCGCGTGGCATGCGCGCTGTCGAGCGGTTTGTGGTCTATCGTGAGGTCATTGGTCATTCGTTGTCCTTGGCCTTGTTTGCCCGCCAGCCCAGGTACCATAACACCCCGCCTATAAAGCTGATGCAGCCAAAAATGCCGTAAGTTGTCGCGCCTGTTTCGGCCCAGGCCCCCGGCAGGCCGAAGCGCTCGAGAATTTGCGGCGTCAAAAAGCTGACCGCGATCAGGTAGGCCACGCCCACGACCATCACAGCTATGGCTGCGTCTTTCACTGGCGCCTCCACTTCGGATCTGAGGCTACGCGCCAAATGACAATGCTGCTCCCTATCAAAAGGAACAGAACGGAAAACGCCGTCAGAATGAAGCCAGCGAAATACAAGAAAAGCGCCGCCATCAGAACAATCACGCTTTGGCTATCATCAAACAAGATCACGAGACTGAACAAGGTACCTATCCCGAACAGAATGGCCATAGGTATTAGGAAATATCCTTTTATCCCTTCGAGATATTTCAACTCAAAAGCCGACAAGGCGCCAAATCACCATGACGCGCGCCTACGCCCCATAAAGGTTCTTGTCGTGCTTCTCGACGATCTTCTCAAACCGCCGCATGAAGCGTTCGTCGGACTTAGCCTTTTCTTCCAGTACCTTGCGGGCAAAGACCATGTGGTCTTCGTGCTTTTCCATCATGTCCGCCATGCGCTGGTTGGTGGCTGACCCAATGGCCGCCATGGCCGTCTGCGCCTCTTGATCCGTCTTCACGCCGATCTCGTTGATGCGGTGGGCGACGTCCTGTTGCTGGGCGGTTTTCAAGGATTTCGTCAGCGCGTCGTATAGGACAACCCGCTGTTTGGTGTCTGTTTGCAGCTTGTTGATCAGCACCATCTGCGTGGCCGCCTGGTTTTGCAGGCTGTCGACCCAGCTTTTGCCCTTCTCAATGTAGCGTTCCAGCGTCTGGGAATTGGCGAGTTTGACCTGCTCATCTTGCGCCAACTCATTGTACTGGGCATTCATCGCGGCCAGCTCTGATTCAAGCTGCGTGCGTGTGGCGGCGTCCTGCTCCATGGAAATCTTGTTTTCCAACTCGATGATCGCAGGATCCATCGCGACCAGTTTGGCTTTGATCTCTTCCAGTACACCCACAACCGTTTCGCGTTCTGTCAGCGTGTCTTGCAAGTTGCCTTCCACCCGGGTCTTGTGCTCGTTCAGCACGCCCAACTGGCCTTGCAGCAGGTTCACGATGATATCGGACTTGCCGATCAGGTCCTGCAGCTTGTCATCGATGCTGGCGGTGCGCATACGTTCCTGCCGCAAACTTTCAGACCGGTCGGAGGAAAAGAAGCCGACAAAGCTTTCCCAACCGGTTTTGTTGCGCATCGCGTCGAAGTCTTCGGAAAACCCGGCCGTCACATCGTCGAGGCCCATGATCAGCTCCGCGATATTGGCGTTCATGTCCTCGGTGTGGGAATGCACCTCATCGAGCGTCGCGTTTTCGATGTCGACCGAGATATCCGTGCCCTCTTTCATCTTTGCCTGCGCGGTTTCCAATGCGCCGGTAAGTTCGGATATCCGCGACTGCGCTTCTGCTACCTGGGTCTGCGACTCCCGGATTTGCGCATCAAAATCTGCCATAAGCTCCCTTTCAAATTTCTGTATGTCTATCTGTTATGTAAGCATTATCCGCCGGTTTTCGAAGCCCACAAGCGCGATTTTCGGTGCTTTTGTGCTTGGGCCGTCGAAATGTGCCTAATGCATGCCCTTGCACAAGGCCGCTGATCCGTGCCACGACGCCGCGTAAAGCTGCCACGTACAAAGGATGCCCCCATGTTGGATGATGCCACAAACCTCGCCTCTTTGCTGAATGACCCGTCGCTGTTGTGCGACAAAGCTTACGTGGCGGGTGAATGGGTCGACGCGGACGATGGCGCGACATTTGACGTAACAAACCCTGCGCGAGGCGACGTTCTGGTTTCCTTGCCGGATTTAGGCATGGCAGAGATCAAACGCGCCATTGATGCCGCTGAAGTTGCGCAAAAAGACTGGGCCAAACGCACCGGCAAGGAACGCGGCGGGATGCTGCGCAAGTGGTTCGACCTGATGGTCGAAAACGCGGATGACCTAGGGCGTATCCTGACCGCTGAGATGGGCAAACCATTTGCGGAGGCAAAGGGCGAAATCATTTACGGGGCGTCCTTTGTTGAATGGTTCGCAGAAGAGGCAAAGCGCATATATGGCGAAACCATTCCCGGCCACCAGCCAGACAAACGTATTACAGTGATCAAACAGCCTGTGGGAGTTGTCGCGTCCATTACGCCGTGGAACTTCCCCAACGCGATGATCGCACGCAAGGTGGCACCTGCGCTGGCCGTTGGCTGTGCGATGGTTGCACGCCCTGCCAAACAAACGCCTTTGTCCGCCCTGGCCATGGCTGCACTGGCCGAACGGGCCGGGCTGCCAGCCGGTCTCTTTTCCGTCGTGACCAACACGCGGGCCAGTGCAGTTGGCAAAGAGTTCTGCGAAAACCCAACCATCCGAAAGCTGACCTTCACAGGTTCCACCGAAGTTGGCCGCATCCTGATGGCCCAAGGCGCGAACCAGATCATGAAAATGTCGATGGAACTTGGCGGCAACGCACCGTTCATCGTGTTTGATGACGCGGACCTCGACAAGGCAGTCGAAGGCGCAATGATTTCCAAGTACCGCAACAACGGCCAAACCTGCGTCTGTGCCAACCGCATCTATGTGCAAGCGGGCGTCTATGATGCTTTTGCGGAAAAACTTGCCGCTGCTGTGAACGCGATGACCGTAGGCGATGGGCTGGGTGACGGCGTTACGGTTGGCCCACTAATTGACAGCGGTGCTGTCGAAAAAATCGAAGAACACATTGCTGACGCAACAGCTAAAGGTGCGAAAGTCGTGGCAGGCGGCAATCGCCACGCGCTGGGTGGGACGTTCTTTGAACCGACAATCTTAACCGGTGTGACATCGGACATGATGGTCACCAATGACGAGACATTCGGACCGGTGGCACCGCTGTTCAAGTTCGACACGGAAGAGGAGGTCGTGACCGCCGCAAACGACACGATCTTCGGGCTGGCCAGCTATTTCTATTCCAACGATCTGTCTCGTGTGACGCGGGTTCAAGAGGCACTGGAATACGGCATGGTCGGCGTGAACACGGGACTAATCTCCACCGAGGTGGCGCCATTCGGCGGCGTCAAACAGTCAGGCATCGGGCGCGAAGGGTCGAGCCACGGCGTCGAGGACTATCTGGAAATGAAGTACATCTGCACCTCGGTCGACGTCTAAGTAGGAATAGCAAGCCACGCATCGCCGGTCTGCCTGGTTGGCGATCCACGGTGATTTCCGCGGCACTTTATGCTGGTCGAGAGAATCTGACTTCCGAAAGTCGCGCCGACCTCATCCAAATCGCCGGCCCAGCGATGCGCGGTGGCCTGCGGCCTTGATGCCGGCCAGATAAATCAAAAATTATCTCGCTGCTCCGCCAAGGATTGCGCTCGCTGCCGCGTCACACCAAGTTATGAGGATGGAAAAGAGCGACGAAATGCTCGCCACGGCGGCGGTCCAGGGAGATGCGAAGGCGTTTGGCCTGCTGATAGCGCGTCACTACGACCGGATCTATCGCGTCGCCTGGCGGGTTTTGGGGGCGCGCGAAGCGGCAGAGGATATGGCACAGGACGTATGCGCAGCCCTGCCAGCCAAGCTGTCTTCGTTTCGCGCGGATGCAAAGTTTTCGACATGGCTTTACACGGTTACGATGAACGCCGCTCGTGACCGTCTTCGACGCCGCGCAACGCGGGCGCGGGCCAACGAAGGCTGGGCCGAAACAACCAAGCTGGCACAGGCGCAAGCGGCAGAAGCTTCCGCAGATCAGGAATGGCTGGCAGAGGCAATGATAGCGCTGCCCGAAGACCTGCGAGAAACTGTTGCCCTAACCCTGGGCGAAGACCTGACCCACGCAGAGGCGGCAGAGGCACTGGGCGTGTCCCAAGGCACCGTTAGCTGGCGGATGTCAGAGGTGAAACGGCGCTTGCGCGCCATGGTAGAGGAGCAAAGCGTATGACCGACGAACTCGACCTTTTGAAATCCGCCCTGCAATCCGCGCCTGCCCCGGATGCGGCTGCAAAAACGCGCGCCTTGCGCCTCGCCCAAGAAAATTTCGCGCAACTCCAAGAAACTGCTGCCGCGGCCCGTCCTACTCCAAAAGCAACCTTTTTGGAGACGACTATGACCATGCTTACCTCAAACCTGCGCCCTGCCCTTTACGCAACTTCCTGCCTTGTGATGGCAGGTGCAGCCTTTGTGACGTACCAAGGATGGGACGCTACCCGCCCCACCGTGACCACACACGAACCTGCTGCGCTGGAACTGGCACCCCAGGACGAGGCCGCCGTTGCGCGGACAGATATGCCAATGGCCGACATGGCAGAGGCTGAAGTGATGGAAGCTGCCCCAAGCCCGTCCCCTAAAGTTAGCAAACGCGTTCGCCCTCAAGGCGCCACTTTGGGCAAGCTTTCCGCAACCAACCCAAGCGCGGCTGACAATGTTATTGCCCCACCACAACCCGACCGCGAAATCTTCGCGGGTGAGGCCGAAAACCCGGTCAAAGTGACAGCGGAAGACCCCATTTCCACCTTCTCCATCGACGTGGATACGGCAAGCTACGCCTACGTGCGCGCCGCCATCCTTGATGGCGCTTTGCCCCGCCCTGAAGCCGTTCGGGTGGAAGAAATGGTGAACTACTTCACCTACGCCTACCCAGCACCCAGCGACGCGCCATTCTCCACGAATGTCGCCGTTACATCGACACCTTGGAACCCGGACACAAAGCTCGTGCGCATCAGCCTGCAAGGCGCCCTTCCTGCAATCGAAGACCGTCCACCGCTTAACCTCGTTTTCCTGATCGATACCTCCGGATCAATGCAGGCGGCCAACAAACTTCCGCTCCTGAAACAGTCTTTCCGGTTGATGCTTTCAGAGCTTCGCGCTGAGGATCAAGTGGCCATCGTGACCTATGCAGGCGCTGCAGGCACGGTGTTAGAGCCGACACCGGCCTCAGAGCGCGCCAAAATCCTGGCCGCGCTAGACACGCTGGAACCCGGCGGCTCCACCGCTGGCCAGGCCGGACTACATGCGGCATATGCGCTGGCTGAACAAATGACCGACGGGGAAGAAGTCAGCCGCGTCTTGCTCGCCACGGACGGCGACTTCAACGTCGGCATCAACAACCCAGACGCACTTAAAACCTTCATTGAGGACAAGCGCGACACCGGGGTCTACCTGTCCGTCCTCGGCTTTGGCCGCGGTAACTACCGTGACGATATGATGCAAACGCTCGCTCAATCGGGCAACGGCACAGCGGCCTATATAGACACGCTGGCAGAGGCGCAGAAAGTGCTGGTGGACCAGTTGACCGGTGCGCTTTTCCCGATTGCAAACGACGTGAAAATCCAGGTGGAATTCAACCCTTCAGTGGTCGGAGAATACCGGTTGATCGGTTATGAAACCCGCGCGCTTAACCGCGAAGATTTCAATAACGACAAGGTAGACGCCGGTGAGATCGGCGCAGGCCATCAGGTCACCGCACTCTATGAGGTAACGCCCGTCGGCTCACCTGCTCTGCTCAATGACCCGCTACGTTACGGCGAAGCTGCGGCGGCGACAGACAACGAAGAACTCGGCTTCCTGAAACTGCGCTACAAAACTCCGGGCGCTGCGGAAAGTACCCTCGTTGAAACGCCGATCACGGACACCGCTGACCGGCGCGCAAGCGCAGGTTGGGCGGCGGCCATGGCAGGCTTTGCCCAGCTGCTGCGCGGGTCCAACTACACCGGCGACTGGACCTATACCGACGCTATCGCCCTGGCCGAAGCCAGCAAAGGTGCCGACCCTCACGGCCTGCGCGCCGAGGCCATCCGCCTGATCAAACTGGCCGAAAGCCTGGCGGAATAACGCAGGGGTCCCCTCTTCTTTGGGCAAAAAATATCCCGGGGGTGAGCGCAGCGAGGGGGCAGCGCCCCCTACCGCCCCCGGTTCACACGCTCCCGCCACAGGATCAAAAGCCCGCCACCTACCAGCAAAATCACCCCCGGGAACAGGTCCCCAAACGGCGCCTCCCCGAAAAACAACCAGCCCATGGCAAATGCGGATATCAGGCCGAGGTAGTTGAACGGCGCCAGCTTTGACGGCTCAGCCATACGCACGGCGATCAACATACATAAAACCCCGCACCCGCCGAGGATCCCCATCGTCAAAATCATCAGCCCATCTACCACAGACACAATTGGCGAAAACCCGTCGCTGAAAGCCACCAAAACCAGGCTGGCAAGCGCCGCAGCCAAGGCCGAATACATATACATCAGCGCATTCGAAACGCTGGTATCGATCAAGCGCACTGTGACCACAGACAAAGCGTACAAAAAGGCCGCACAGATCGGCAGCACGGAATAAATCGTGAAGTTGGCAGACGTCGGGTTCACGATCATTATCGCACCTATGAACCCCAAAACTACAGCAGCCCAACGCCAAGGTCCAACGCGTTCGCTCAGCACTAAAATCGACATGCCGACCATAAAAAGATTCATGGTATAGCCCAGCGCCGTGACAAGAGCGAAAGGCTCAAACCCAAGTGCCGCATAGTAACAAAGCTGCGCCAGTGCCACCATCAGTCCGCGACCATACGCCAGCCGCCACTGCCGGATGCGCAACCCGCGCACCCCGTTTTTCAGCTCTCCCATCCACCACAAGAGCACAATAGCAGGAAGCATGCCGATGACATTGCGCCATGCCGAAAGCTCCAGTGCATCGTAGCGCGGCAGCAGAGCTTTGACGAACGCGGACATCCCGTCGAGCAGAAAAATGCCCAGAAACAGAACGCCAAGCGCAGGTATCAGTTTAGACGTGCTTGCACGCGAACGGAAAGGAGGGCGCGTGCCCTCAGGCAAGCCCTGCCGCCTTGAACATCTCCGAAAGGTTCTTTTCCGGGCGCGCACCGATGTGGCTGATTACCTCGCCCGCAGCGATGTTGCCCATGCGCCCGCAGGTTTCCAGGTCGCGGTCGGTGGCAATGCCATAAAGAAATCCGGCGGCAAAAAGATCACCGGCGCCGGTCACATCCACCACATCTGCGGCGTCCGTCGGAACGGTGATCTGCAGACCGTTGCCGCACACAATTGCGCCTTTGGGACCGATGGTGCAGGCCACGATCTCTACCTCGGCCGCAGCTTGGTCGACCGCCGCTTGCAGGTCGTCCGTTTGATACATGGCCATCATTTCATGCTCATTGCAAAACAGCAGATCGACGTGATCCTTGATCATTTCGCGGAAAGCGTCGCGATGACGTTCTACGCAGAACGGGTCACTCAGCGTCACGGACACTTTTCCGCCTGCGCCTTTGCAGGCTTCAATTGCTTTGGCAAAAGCCGCATGGGACGCGGAGCCGTCAAAGCGGTAGCCTTCCAAATAAATCCAATCCGCTTCCGCCATCTGAACTGGGTCGATGTCATCGGGGCCAAGCTGTTCGGAAACGCCTAGATAGGTCGACATACTGCGTTCTGCGTCGGGCGTGACGAGAACCATGCAGCGCCCGGTTTCGTGACCTTCTGATTGCGGTGCGCGCGGCACTTCAAAATCAGCGCCCTGGGCCTTGATGTCATGGGCGAAGATATCGCCCAACTGGTCGTCTTTGACTTTTCCTACATACGCCGTGCGCCCGCCAAGAGAGGCAATTCCTGCAATTGTATTGGCTGCCGAGCCACCGGAAATTTCTTGCGCTGGCCCCATCTGGCCATAAAGCTCTGCCGCTCGATCGGTGTCGATCAGCTGCATAATGCCTTTTTCCACCCCCGTTTGGATCAGAAATTCGTCTTCGCAATTGGCTAAGATATCGACCAGCGCGTTGCCGATCCCCACCACTTGGTATTTCTTCACGTCGCGATCTCCTTCAGCGAATCCCGGGTACCAGACGCGGCAACGGGGCAGAAACATCTACCCCGTTGTGTTTCATTGCGCGCGCAAGCTCAACACCCTTATGGTTTCCAATCCGGCGGCGCAAACAGGCGCATCCAAAACTCTTTCAAGGATCGGGCGCGGCTGAGGTCTGTGAAAAGTCCTGGCAATTCGGAAAACCAGACGGCGATCGGGTTTTGACTGTCAAAGTCACGGACCAGGCCGTAGCGCGGCGTTTCCTCTTCTTCCTGAAAGGACCCAAACATGCGGTCCCAAATGATGAAGATGCCCGCATAGTTTTTGTCGAGGTATTTCATATCTGACCCATGGTGAACCCGGTGATGGGAAGGTGTATTCATAATCCATTCAACCGGCCCGAGTTTTCCGATCAGTTCTGTATGTAGCCAGGTCTGATAGGCCAAAACGATGATCGAGCCGCCGACGATCACTTCCGGCGCGAAGCCCATGAATGCCATGGGTAAGTATGCGATCAGCCCCCAAAACCCTTCCAGCGGACCAAATCTTACGGCTGTGGCCAGGTTGAAGTCCCGGCTAGAATGATGCACCGCGTGCTGGGTCCACAACAGCCGAACCCTGTGCGCAATCCGATGTTCCCAGTAGTAAACGACGTCAGCGACGACAATTGCGATGGCCAGCGTCCACAAGTTGACCGGGATTGACCAGGTAACAATGGTCGCGTCCAGCACCCAGTAGACAGCATAAGCGCCGGACAGGAAAAAGGTCGTAACCACGAGGTATGGAATTTGAGTTGAGATGGAGGCGACCATCTCCAGCAGTGTTTTGCGGCGCAAGTCACCTTTGAACCACATCTCTGCAATCTCAATGAGCAAAATCGCAGCGCCGACAAGAAAAAATATGTCGTCAATTGTGGTTGCCAGTTCGTCGAACGCAGGGATCATTTGGAAACCTCCATCATTGCGGACGTAAATGTGCGCCAAGCCAGCGCGGTGGCCTGCTTGGGGGTTAACTCTTCATTTTGGACTTGCTCCCAGGCGACGTAGATCAACGCCTCAAACGTGCCGGCGACCCAGGAGGTTGGCAGATCAACCGCCACCGTGCCTTCTTTTTTTGCCTGGTCTATCGCTGCCTCAAGCTCTTTGCGGGACGCGATGTAGGCGGCCGCGATATCAGGGGCATTGTCGAACGTTTCATTGGCCAGAAACCACTGTCGATCCGCCAGTTGGATTGATGCCTGAAGCGTAAGCTCCAGACCATGGGAATAAGATCGGGCATCTTTGGTTGCCGCATCAATGGCCGCATCCAATTCTGCCATCGCAATGCGCGCCAAGGCAGAAATCAAGTCCGCACGCCCGGAAAAGTGCCGGTGCAACGTGGCGCGTCCTACCCCAGCAGCCTTAGCAATATCGGCCAATGTGGCGGCTGGTGTCTTAGACAGCACGGAGAATGCCGCCTCAATAATCGCAGATTGGGATTTGTCAGTCATAATACACTTATGTCTCATTTGAGACTATCGTGTCAATATTGTTCACAAATACCGCACTAATTCATCACACCAATGCGACCCACAGTGAACATTTTTGCTCTTTAAAACAGAAATTTAGGCCTAAATTTGCAGAAAGGTCCAAAAGACATGAACGGAAACCAGGGTCAAACGCGTTTGACTACATGAAAGACGAAGATGGCCGCGCCATTGTTGCCACAAAGTGGCAGGAACCGTGGGCTAAGAAAGAAATCTGAGCAAAAGCCCTTGAAAGCACTGCTCACTTAGCTAAATGTGAAACAAGAAGTAATCAACGCTTACAAAAATGATGACACCCTTTACATACCTCGCCCTCGCAACCCTGATGACCCTCCACCCGGCCCCGGCTGACGCAACAACTGCAAAGTTGCCGTCCGCAGAGGCAATTGTAGAAGGCGCAGAAGTTGAGCCTTCAATCGACGCTATGGCAGTGCAGGCCTTTGTGGTCGACGCCGCTGACCGTTACGCCGGAAACTGATCAGGTAAAGCTGGCCCTCTCCCTTCCCCCATCTGGACGCCAGCCCAGGACCGCGCGCGCCATCCCCTCCGCGTCGCGCGGTCCAACTTCCCCAAAGAATGCGCAAGATTCGGGTGGATGTGACACGCATCGCAGGCCATCTTCGACCCATGACACAGATGCGCTATCACCACGACGTTATCCGCCGCGCGATTGAGCACATTGATGCGACTATCGGCCATCAACCGAAACTTGATGATGTGGCGGCAGCCGTTGGCCTGTCGCCGCAACACTTCCAACGCGTGTTTTCGCAGTGGGTCGGGGTTAGCCCAAAACGCTATCAGCAATACCTGACGTTAGACCATGCCAAGGCCCTCTTGTCAGACCGTTTCACAACGCTGGACACCGCGCTGGAATCCGGGCTGAGCGGTACAGGGCGGTTACACGATCTATTCCTGACATGGGAGGCAATGAGCCCTGGCGCCTATGCTGAAAAAGGCGCCGGTCTGCGCATTCGATACGGTTGGTTCGACAGCCCCTTCGGCGAGATGATCGTCGCAGCCACCGACCGTGGCATCTGCGGGATGGGCTTTACCCAGGAATTCGGCCGCGAGTGGTCGCTGGACGATATGCGAAAGCGTTGGCCTGCGGCAAATTTCGTCGAAGACTCGCGCTCTCTCTCACCTCAAGTCGATGCTATCCTAGGTCAGGATAAAGCCCAATTGCATCTGATTGGGGCGCCGTTTCAGATCAAAGTATGGGAAGCTCTTTTGAACGTCCCAACAGGCCATGTGACCACGTATTCTGAGATCGCCGGTGCCATCGGGCGGCCCAAAGCGGTGCGTGCCGTGGGCACGGCGGTGGGGCGCAATCCGGTCAGTTGGTTGATCCCCTGCCACCGGGCATTGCGGAAATCCGGGGCTCTTGGCGGCTATCACTGGGGACTGCCTGTCAAACGTGCGCTTCTGGCCTGGGAAGGCGCGCGCGCAGATGCACTCGCTGATCGGCAAAAAAGCGCTTGATTAGAGTGTTTTGGGCTTGTTTTGCGGTACTTCATGCCCAACTTCGATTATGTCTGAGAGATAACGAGGCAAAAGGCAGATCCCGATGAAGAGCATGAAAACCACAGCCATTGCAGCCACGACGACTCTGGCGTTGGCCGGTTGCGTGGCAAACCCCGACCCGAACACCAAAAACACGCGCATCGGGGCGGCCATCGGCGCCGCAACAGGTGCTGCCACAGTTCTTGTGGCAGGTGGCGACAGCGACAAGCTTTTGGCCGGTGCAGTTGTTGGCGGCATCATCGGCGCGGTGGCGGGCAATCTGATTGATCGGCAAGAGGCGGAGTTGCGCAAGGATCTGGGCGGGTCTGGCGCGGTTGTCTCGCGCGATGGAGACCAATTGACCGTGACCCTGCCGGAAGCGGTAACTTTTAATACGGATTCAACGGCTGTGCGCAGCTCGCTGCGCGGTGATCTGGTTCAGTTGGCCGCAAATCTGCGCAAATATCCCGAGAGCACAGTGGACGTCGTCGGTCATACCGATAGCGTGGGAGATTCCGGCTACAACCAAAATCTGTCGTCGAGGCGCGCTGCGGCCGTCAGTTCGATCCTGAGCAGCAACGGAGTGCAGTCAGAACGCATTCGCGCCTATGGGCGTGGAGAAGTGGCGCCCGCTGCAAGCAATCAAACCGCTGCTGGCCGGGCTGCAAACCGGCGGGTTGAGATTGTGATAAACCCGAAAGCCTGATTTGAATTCATTGTGCGTTGCAGGGCTGAGTAGATCTATGATGCAAAGCGACACACAGTACAAAATCCAGACAACCCAATTATTCGAAATCGTTTGATTTCAACGCACTGCAAGACACCAACCTACCGTATGTGACGCGTCTTGCACGACGCGTCACACAAGACGCGTCAGCATTTACTTTCTGTTAGTATGTCCATTCGTTCGGTGGTGGCTTCACTGCCTTGAACCCTCTGTATGCGGCTGCAGAAAGGTGCCCTCAAAATATGCCAACCCCCGTTGGATGGGGACCAACGGGGGCTCTGCTCGATAGGCAGATCGCGCGGGAAGAGGGGAGGGAGCCCGAGCGACGGCACAGCACCGACCAGCCGCAAAGGCCAAGCCAGTGGTGCGGCGCCCTAGGTAGGGGGACCAGGCGCCGCAGTGGAGTTAGATCTTAGGTTGTGGCTTTCGCCTTGGATTTCGCCTTTGTGACCTTCTTCGGCGCGTCAAACACATCGCCATTCAAGGTTTCAATAGCGATCCGGCGCGGTTTCAGCGCCTCTGGCACTTCGCGGACGAGTTCGACATGCAAAATACCATTTTCGGTCTGCGCACCAGTGGCCCGCACGTGGTCTGCAAGATGGAACCGCTTTTCAAAGCTGCGCGCCGCGATACCGCGGTGCAGGTAAGTGACGTCATCCTTGTCAGCGCTGTCAGCTTTCTTGGCAGAAATCACCAGCTGGCCGTCGCGCATTTCAATGGACAGTTCATCATCGGCAAACCCGGCCACCGCGACCGAAATACGATACGCGTCGTCGCCAGTTTTTTCGATGTTGTAGGGTGGGTATCCGTTGGCATTCACATCAACGCTCATGGCGCGGTCCAGCATCGAGGCCAGACGATCAAAACCAACAGTAGAACGGTAAAGGGGTGCGAAATCATAAGTACGCATAGGCGAGTATCCTCCTTCAGAAGCGATAGTCATCGTGTTGCGGTCTTCCCGAGGGACAAACCAGAAAAAGCACCGGACCCCAGATGGGCGCCCGATGCCTTTTGATTTAGGAACGCCCTTTCAGAGGTTCAAGGCTTGTTCGAAGAAAATTCCACGCCTGATGTGCGACCCAATTGTTCTGAAAGGCTTTTCTGGCCCGGACGACGCGCAACAAAAACGCCATTGGACTTCTCTAGCTGCTGCAAAAGCTCTTCCAGTGGTTCTCCCAGTGAGGTGCCCAGCGCCACGTCACGGTCCTGCCAGGTGGCTTTGGCTGAAACGACCGATGCAATCTTGGGCTGGCCATTTTCGACCACGAAGATGGGAGAGCCCGAGGCACCAAATGATGCATTACAGCTCAACACCAGCACAGCCAGCGATTTACCCAGGATTTCGCAAGGCTCTTCCAACGATGGGGTTTCAGACCGTTCGCGGGCATAAGATACAACTTTCACAAAAGACCCGACGCCTGGCCGCGATGCACGTCCAAACGGGCGGATGGTGGAGTTGCGTATGGGGTGTTCCAATTCGATGATGGCAATATCCGTGCCGACGGTATTGAAATCCGCCTTGCCGGTGTGACGATAGTCGCGATGGACAACTACGCGCCGCGCTTTACCAAGCGCTGCCGCACGGCCCTGGCGCCAACCGGCTTTGAATGTGATCCTGTCGGGATCAATGCGACCGCCTGTTTGGGGGTCGAACATGCAATGGGCTGCTGTCAGCACCATATTAGGCGCAATCAATGCGCCCGTGCAAAACCCGGAACCGGCCAATTCGACCCGACCCACAGCCTGCCAATCGCGGGCTTCATCCGCTGACAAAAGCTTGCGCAGCGACTGCTGCTGACCAGCCTGCGCAACTGACGCAAGACTGAAGAGAAGGAAAAACAATACTCGAAACATTACTCTGCTGCCCTTTTGGTTATGCGGGCAACATGGCGGCGGACTGGGGCGCAACTTCGACGCGAATGCACCGTTTGTCAGACCATTTGCGGCCGATCCAGCGGCACCTTCGCGGCGGCATTCAGGCGAAACGGGGCGATTTTTTGGCGCGCCTTAACGCGGCGGCAGGAACTTCGCCAACAAAGACAGGGCAATTGTACGGGCCACCATGCGCGGTGCGAACTCCGACCGGACGGCGGCTACCATCTCCGCCTCGCCTAACCTGGCAAGCCGCGCCACGGATTTGTCCCACCGCTCAGGAGTATACCCTGCGATGCGATGGTTCATCATCAATCCGAAGCGATAGTTGCGGCTATAATGGCGGGTTGCGGCGCGCTCCCACATGGCCAAGGGTCGGCGGTTGCCATGTATCGCCTGGCCCAATGCGGCCCCAAGCGCGCGGCCTTCGGTGATCGCAATGCGGATACCTTCACCGACTGTCGGCGTTGCCATATTGGCACTGTCGCCTACACGCATGAGATTGCCGAACACCAGTTCAGGCGCGTAAGCAACTGACGGAATGACACCAGCGTGGGTTTCTGCCTCATCCGGGATGCTCAGGCCAAAACGATCCGCCGCCCCGCTGCCCTTAAACGCCTGCATAACACCACGAGGGCTTAAATCTGTATCCGGGTGGATAACCCCGATACCAAGGCGCAGCCGGGCGCCTGGGGTTGGAAAGATCCAGCCATACCCCGTCAGCGCCGCCGACCCGACAAACAGCACAGCCCTGTCGTGCTGAAAGGAACCGCGCGGAAACTCATATTCAAAGCCCACGCCCGTTCGGGTCGGCTTTTGTGCCAGGCCGAGTTTTTCCAGTGCCGCCATTTTCCAGCCAGAGGCATCCACTACCCATCGTGCGCGCAAGCGAACCTCCGCTCCGTCGCGACTGCGCGCCACTGCGTGATAGCGCCCGGCTTCAAAGCGGATGTCGTGTAAAGACGTACCCGTGCGAATGTCGCACGCAGCGCCGACCAGACTTGCCAGGTATTGATACGACCCAGTGATATCCAGCACTGCCATCTGATCGGCCAACTGGTCGAACACCGCCTCTTTCGCGTCACTGAAGAAATCGAGCCGATTGATCACCTGGTAGAGGTGTTCCGGGATGCCCAGCGCCGCCATATCGCGCACCCAGGTGCCGCCGCTGGTGCGCACGGGTTTGCCGATCTCTGCATCCTGATGAAGCAAGACGGCAGATACATCCGCAGGAAGGGAAGCCGCCACAGACAAGCCCGCAGGTCCGCCGCCAATGATCAAGACATCGACGTCAGTCAAGATCCAGACCTAAGATATCAAGGGCGATCTCTGGCACTTCTTCGGCGCTTCCGGCCAGGGCATCTGCTTCGGCCAGATGCAACTCTTCGGGTTCCGCATAGCCCCAGGTTGCCCCAATCGCAGTAATCAAATTGTTGCGCGCGCCAAAGATATCAAACCGGCGGTCGCCCACCATCACAGCTTGGGCCGGATCCGTTTCCGTTTCATTCAGCGCAAAAGCCAGCAACTCCGTCTTATCGGACCGTGTGCCATCCAGTTCGGACCCGAACAGCCGCTCGATATGGGCGTGAATTCCGAAATGTTCGACAATTTCACCGGCATAGGATGCGGGCTTTGACGTGGCGACATAGGCCGACGCACCGACAGAGTGCAGGGCCTCAAACATCTCTCCCACGCCGTCGTAAAGCTCCGCATCATACATACCTTCGTCGGTGTAATATTCGCGGTAAGCCGCAACAGCGGCATCCGTGTCTGCGCCAGGGCCCAACAGGATCTCGAACGATCCCCAAAGCGGCGGACCGATGCACCAGGTCAATTCATCAGACGAGGGAATGTCGTCCGCACCCATTTCTGACAATGCGTGTTGGATGGACGCAGTGATCCCAGGTTTCGGGTCCACTAGGGTCCCGTCAAGATCGAGGAATATGGTAAACATGCCTGTGCCCCCAAAGGTTGCCGCGCTTATCCCCTAGCCGCGCAAGAACGCCAAGCATTTTCCTCAAATCCAATCTTTAACCACATATTTTGCCTTTCCCCCTAGCGATCCCCGAAACCGGCAGATCACTGGAGCATTAGATGGTTAACGCAGCAGAACTTACCTACGACCAGAACGCCACGGCAGACCAAATGGCGGAGGAGATTTTTGGCGACGGGGTCAAGATCGTAGAGGCCAGCTACACCGGCGATCCGCTGTCATCGGCAGTCTATTCTAATGGGGATTCTGTCGCGGCGGACACCACACCCAGCGACACCGGAGTGATCCTGTCCACTGGCCATGCCGACGACTATACCAACTCAACCGGGGAAGCGAACCAGGCCACAAACACATCAACCAACACAGATGGCGTTGATGGTGTCGCTGAATTAGATGACATCGCCGGGTCGGCCACGTTTGATGCCGCGATTTTTGAGGCGAAGTTCATTCCCGACGGCGACATTCTGACCATGCAGTTCATGTTCAGCTCAGAGGAATACCTCGAATACGTGAACGCTGGCTTCAACGACGCGTTCGGCGTGTTTGTAAACGGGGAAGAGGTTAAGCTCAGCGTTGGCGATGGTGAGGTCACGATCAACAACATCAATGACGCAGCCAATGAAAACCTGTTTCGGGACAACCTGTCAGACCAGATGAACTCTGAAATGGACGGTGTGACGCTGACGCTCAGCATGAAGGCGACCGTCAAACCCGGTCAGGAAAATTCGATCAAGATTATGATCGCTGATGGTGGCGATTCATCCTACGACAGCAACGTGCTGATCGCAGGTGACAGTGTCCAGACCATTGCCATTGCCGTTGATGACAAGATCAAGGTCAAAGCGAATGAGGAAAAAGAGCTCGACGTGCTGGCCAACGACCTTTCCAAAAACGGTGAGTTGAAGATCACTCACATCAATGGGGAGGAAGTGGAGCCGGGCGATACGGTTGTTCTTCCCAACGGTAATGAGATCACGCTGAACAAGGACGGCACTCTCACCGTCAAAGGCGACGACACGCCTGACAACGACAGCTTCACCTACAAGGTGGTGGATGAAGCCGGGAACAGCGACGTCGGTCTGGTGAGCATGCAAGGGATCATGTGCTTTGCCGCAGGCACGCTGATCGACGTGGCAGGCGGTCAAAAGCGGGTGGAAGATCTGCGCGTTGGCGACATGGTCTGGACACAGCGCGGTTTGTTACCCCTGCGTTGGACGGCCAAGGCACAAACTATTCGCTTGGCCAACCACGCTCCGGTTGTCTTTGAACCCGGCGCAATTGGCAATTCTAAGCGATTGACTGTTTCACCCCAGCACCGTTTCCCGGTGACAGGCGCCGGTCTGGAAATGCTCTTTGGTGAAATTGACGCGCTCGTGGCAGCCAAACATCTGGTTAATGGCGACACAATCTGGCGCGACCGATCAGGTGCGCCGGTGACTTACGTACACATCCTTTTTGACCACCACGAACTGGTGCGCGCCAATGGTTGCTGGTCAGAGAGCTATCATCCGGGTCATGCAAGCCTTGCCACGCTCAACACAACAGCCCGAGCGGAACTGTTTGATATCTTCCCGGCACTGGAAAGGGACAACGCCGCCTATGGTCCTACGGTTTTTCCCTCCCTAAAGGCCTATGAAGCAGAGGTATTTTTGGCAGCCGGGTAACCAGCAGTGGTGCGCGCACCCGGAGCCCAAAGAACCGGCCCACTTTCGCGTTAGCTTTCTTTGAACCGGCATGCCAAAAATATGCGGCGCCCACGAACCTGACCAACGGTCACGACGCCCCGTTTTGATCGTTCGAGATGGTCAGTCTTCAAAAAACGGCGTCATCTGCGCAACGATCACCGCATTTTCATCCAGCGCGCGGGTAATCAAAGCCTCTTCCTCGTCAGAGATGTCGTGGCCTTCGGCCTTGCGCTCTTCCAAGGTGCCGTATCCCGACACGTCAAGCGGGGCCATTTCCGCCTGCTTCAGGATGGCAACCGTTTCGCGCACGGCCTCAGCTTCATCCACACCGGCGGCAAAACACATCAAAGCTGCGCCGGTTGCGTTCTCAGGCAAGCCGTCACCGGGATTGCGCCCGACCTCCACCAGCAGGGTATATACCTGCTGGGTACGTTTGGTTTTGCCCGAGTTGGCCAAGGTCAGTCGCGCAACAGCTCATTGATCGATGTCTTCGACCGGGTCTTTTCATCGACCCGTTTCACGATCACCGCGCAATAGAGATTTACGTTGTTTTTCGACGGCATGGACCCGGCCACAACTACGGAACCGGCTGGGACTTCGCCGTACATGATCTCACCGGTTTCGCGATCCACGATTTTTGTGGATTGGCCAATAAAGACACCCATCCCCAAAACAGACCCTTCGCGCACGATGCAGCCTTCAACGACCTCTGACCGGGCACCGATGAAGCAGTTGTCCTCGATGATGGTCGGGCCTGCCTGCATCGGTTCCAGCACACCGCCGATACCCACACCCCCGGACAGGTGCACATCTTTGCCGATCTGAGCACAGGACCCAACGGTGGCCCAGGTGTCGACCATCGTGCCGCTGTCCACATAGGCGCCGAGGTTCACAAACGACGGCATCAGCACCACGCCCGGGCCGATATAGGCTGACCGGCGCACCACGCAGTTAGGCACAGCGCGAAAGCCCGCGTCACGCCATTGGTTATCGCCCCAGTCTTTCCACTTGCTATCGACCTTGTCCCACCAGGATCCACCCTGGGCGCTGCCGCCCTGCTGTTCCATATCTTTCAGGCGGAACCCTAGCAGCACGGCTTTTTTGGCCCACTGGTTAACATGCCAGTCGCCGCTGTCCTGACGTTCGGCCACCCGCAGGCTGCCGCTGTCGAGCGCGGTCAGTGTTTCTTCGATGGCTTCGCGCACCTCACCGGTTGTGGCGGGCGTGATAGCGTCGCGGTTGTCCCACGCGGCTTCGATTGCAGTTTCCAGTTGGGCGTTCGACATAAGAGGGCTCCGTCAGGGGAAAGCAGATTTCGCGCCGCGTATATCGGGCGCAAGCACTGGCGGCAACACAGGGCGTGCATCACACGCTGAAAGGGTCATCCTTTGGATTGGCTCCGCAGACAAGCACCGCCACCCGTTCGCCCGGCGCAGGCGTATATGCACCGCTGGTCAGCGCGGCCAAGGCCGTTGCGCCGGCAGGTTCGACCAATTGCCGAGCCTCTTGCCACAGGGCTGTTTGGGCCGCTGCAATTGCGTCATCGTCAACAAGTACGCTGGCTAGGTCACTGGTTTTTGCCAGGTCAAAGCAAATCTCACCGATCCGGCGTGCCCCGAGTGCGTTAGCCGCAATACCGGACGGCTGCACATCGACCGGTTTTCCTTCGGCCAGGGCAGTGTGCAATGTTGGGCAATTCACAGGTTCAACCGCGACAATCTTTTTCGACGTGCCAAACCAAGCAAGCGCCCCGGCGATCAAACCGCCACCGCCCACAGCGATCAGTATGGTATCTGCAGACAGTCCCTGCATCTCCCATTCGCGCGACAAGGTGCCCTGCCCGGCCACCGTTTCTATGGCATCATAGGCATGGATTTGCACGCCGCCCTGGTGGATTTCGTGTTTGCGGGCCGCCTCTGCCGCGTTTGCGTATTCGCCTGGGACAACCTCCAGATCAGCGCCAGACCGGCGGATCAGGTTTATCTTCGCAGGTCCCGCCAGCTCTGGCACAAAAATCTTGGCGCTTGACCCCAACCGCGAAGCGGCAAAGGCCACCGCTGCTCCGTGATTGCCACCGGAAGCGGCCACGACACCTTCGGGCGGCAAGGGATACTTCAGAATGGAATTGAAAGCCCCGCGTGCTTTGAAGCTACCAGTGTGTTGCATCTGCTCCAGCTTGAGCTCGACAGGATAATTCAGTCCGAAGGCGCGCATCTGCACCACGGGTGTTTCCACGACGTATCCAGCGATACGCGCCGCAGCCATTTCAATTTCGGCCTTCCAATCCATCGCGTTTTCCCTCTTACTTCTTCGGATGATCGAAGCATCTGCAAAAGAGACACCACCATGGCCACAGAGCAAAAAGTCTTTCCAAACGCAACGCAAGACGTAACCCGCGCAGCGGAGGTGCCAGACACCTCGCAAACCAGAGCACCCGCCTATCGGCTTGCTTTCGCTGACAATGATTTCCTGTGTCGGGACGAATTGCGCGGCACACGCATGATGCTGGAAATGATGAAGCCGGACCTGGTGTTGGCAGAACGGGGTATCACATCAACAATTGTGATGTTCGGCGGTGCGCGTATTCCGGAACCTTCGAAAAAGGGGGAAGCCCGGACAAAAACATTGGCAGCGCTGTCCAAATATTACGATGAAGCGCGCGAATTTGCCCGGCTCATGACCATTCGGTCGATGGAAAGTTACGGGCGCGAAGATGTGGTTGTCACCGGCGGCGGCCCAGGCGTGATGGAGGCCGGCAACCGCGGCGCTCAGGATGCGGGCGGTGCGTCCATCGGTCTAAATATTGTGTTGCCACACGAACAGGCGCCCAATGAATATGTCACACCAGAGCTTTGCTTCAACTTCCACTACTTTGCGACGCGCAAAATCCACTTTTTGATACGAGCCAAGGCGATCACCGTGTTTCCGGGCGGTTTTGGCACACTGGATGAATTGTTCGAAACGCTGACGCTGATCCAGACCGGGCGCATGCAGCGGGTGCCGGTACTGCTCTTTGGCGAAGACTTCTGGCGGTCCATCGTCAATTGGGAGGCTCTGTCAGAGGCAGGCACAATTTCTGCCGAAGACATTGAGCTGTTCCACTTTGTAGAAACCGCAGCAGAGGCGATCGACATTCTCGACAAAGCGTCAGGTTGAGACCTCGATTTCAGCCGAACCGGGTAACGTCAACTCAAGCTCCACCCCGTCGGAACAATTCGCCAGCGTGATGGTCCCGCCTTTTTGGCGGCAGATCTCACGCGCGCTGATCAGGCCAAAGGACAAACCGGGCTTGAATGAACCACCGGCCAGGAACTGGGCCTCTTGTGCCGACAGATTTGCGTCTTGGCTGCTGAGACTGATGTTAAGCATGCCATCTTCTGCGCTCAAACCGATCCGCGCGCGGGCGAGCGGGTGTAACGGGGTCAGGCAGCGTTTCATAAGGCATTGCAAAAGCCCCGCGAGGACCGCTTTTTGGCACGTCACATGGGCGGAGGGAAACTCAACATAGGCGATTTGGTCTGGATCGAGGGTATCCAGCAGATGATTGACTACATCCTGGAAAGCAAACGTGGTCGCGCCGTGATCGTCGGACGCGGTGAGACAATGAGTGACCACATCACCCACTGCATTTTCCGCACGGTGTGCCATGGCGCGCATGGCGTCGAAGAGTTCCACCTGATCCGGGTTGAACGCAGCGGTGTCCTGCAAAAGATCCAGGAGAACGCGAATATTGCGCAGCGGGCCCCGTAATTGGTGCCCAGCCAGCGAGATCATATGTAGGGCGTCACCCACGTTTGTTTCAGTCATTTCGGGATCTGTGGTGTTCGGGGGCCGTGGCATATCTGTCTCCACCAATGATAAAATGCGTGAGACCTTAAGAATGCCGGGGTTAACAGGTGTCAGGCGATGCGTGCGTTGCGGCATGCAAGTGCATGGCCGAGCCGAAGAGTTTGGTCTATGGAGGGCGGAAAGAGGGGTGGAGCATGCCGTTTGATTATCAACTGATCGCCGGGTCCTTGTTGGTTCTGTTCGGGCTTGTGGGCACTATCAACGCGTACTCTGATCGGCGCTGGCCCATCGTTGGCCTGATTGTGCTGTTGATTGGCGGGGGCTTTCTGGGTTGGGCCTGGACCATCGCTGAGGGCCAGCTTGTATGGACCGACCTGCCAGACGCGATCTTTCGCCTGATCGCAACTTTCTTGTAATCAAAAGGAGCGGCTACGCCGCACGCCTTAAGGTCGCTACGCTCCGCCGCTTGTCGCAACGCCGCGCACCATGCAAAGGGCTTGCATTTGGCATAAGGTGGCTGTAGCACCCGCCTCTCAAGGTGCGCGTCCGGCCAAAAGGGCTGCCGAGTCGCGCTTCAACCCTTCAAGATTGGAGACGGAAATGCCCAAGATGAAGACAAAATCGAGCGCCAAAAAGCGCTTCAAGGTGACCGCGACCGGTAAGGTCATGGCAGCAGGAGCTGGCAAGCGTCACGGTATGATCAAACGGTCGAACAAGTTTATCCGCAATGCGCGGGGGATGTCGGAAATGTCCGAACCTGACCAAAAGATCGCTAACAAATACATGCCGTACGACCGCTAAAAGGGGACTGGAAAC
>JBCCET010000038.1:0-34123 GCA_039030095.1 Pseudomonadota bacterium
CAAACGCGTAAGTGGTTACGCGTCATATGTGCAATGTATAAACCCGTATTATTATTTAGTAGCAATAAGTTACGTAGCAGAAAAATTTCTAAGGAATGCTCGCAAACGCCAATCTTTGCACGCACCAAGACCCCTCACGTACCGTCAAAAGCCATGGTCCCAAAAAGATCACTCGCTCAACTAAATCGATTGTCTCTTGGAAATCCGCGTGGCGCCATGCGACCAGCGCTTGCCCTTTTTGCGGACCACTCTTCCAGTGCCGTTTCTGTCCGTGTCCGACCCGCCGGATCAAGCCAGCTCAGGCCGTCCGTAAGAATAAACGTGGTGGCATCACTTAGCCCACCGTCTTTGTACTTTTGCAGGCGCACGCCCTTACCGCGGCCCATCTCCGGCAGCTCCGTAATTGGAAACACCAGAACCTTCCGGTTTTCGCCAACAACAGCCACGTGATCCCCGGCTACTGGACGACATACCAAGGCCTTCACGCCGTCCTTCACGTTTAGAACCTGTTTACCGGTCCGGGTCTGGGCAATGACCTCTTTTTCCGCCACGACAAAACCATCACCGGCGGAGGAGGCAACCAGCAATTTGCGACCTGGTTGGTGAATGAATAGCCCTACCATCTCAGCTTCGTTGGGCAGGTCCACCATCAAGCGCACAGGTTCGCCCATGCCCCGCCCGCCAGGCAGCAGGTTTGCAGCCAGCGTATAAAAGCGCCCGTTCGAGCCAAAGAGCAAAATCTTGTCAGTCGTCTGGGCGTGGAAGATGAAACGCGGCCCATCCCCGTCTTTGAATTTCAGCTCCTGGTCGAGCGCTATGTGTCCTTTCATCGCCCGGATCCAACCCATGGCGGAGCAGACGACCGTAATCGGTTCGCGCTCGATCATCGCCTCAACCGGCACTTCTTCGACCTCTGGGGCGTCCTCAATCAACGTGCGGCGAGCGCCGCCTTCGGACCCTTTGCCAAAGTTCCGCCGCACCTCTTTCAATTGATCTTTGATCTTTTTCCATTGCAGGTCCTCGCTGGCCAGGAGGGCGTGCAGGCCAGCGCGTTCTTCCAAAAGATCTTCGCGTTCGCGTCGCAACTCCATTTCTTCGAGCCGACGCAGGCTTTTCAGACGCATGTTCAGGATCGCGTCCACTTGCACTTCGCTCAATTCACCCGATGGCGCGCCGCCGCCAAAAAGTGGGCTCGCATAGTCCGCCTCATCCCGCGCCTTGCGGTGCTCAACACCCCAGCGTTCGGCCAGCAGCGCGTCGCGGGGTTCCTCGTCATAACGGATGATATCAATCACACGGTCGAGGTTGAGGAACGCAATGATATAGCCTTCCAGAACCTCCAGCCGCCGGTCAATTTTTTCGAGCCGGAACCGTGTGCGGCGAACCAACACCTCTCGCCGGTGATTGAGAAACGCCTGCAGCACCTCCTTTAGCGAACAGACCTTGGGCGTGCGGCCATCAATCAGCACGTTCATGTTCAGGCTGAACTTGGTTTCCAGATCCGATTGACGGAACAGGGTTTCCATCAGGACCGACGCATCAACGGTTTTGGCGCGCGGCTCCAAGATCAGGCGGATATCATCGGCGCTTTCATCGCGGACATCTGCCAGGATCGGGATTTTCTTTGCGTTGATCAGTTCGGCGATCTTCTCAATCAGCTTCGATTTCTGCACCTGATAGGGGATTTCGGTTACAACGATCTGCCATTGGCCGCGGCCCAGATCTTCGGTCTGCCACTTTGCGCGCAACCGGAATGACCCGCGGCCCGTCCGATAGGATTCAGCAATGCTCTCGCGTGGCTCCACCAGAATGCCGCCAGTGGGAAAATCCGGCCCCGGCACAAAATCCAACAGTTTGTCGTCGCGGGTGCCGGGGTGTTTGATCAACCGGATCGCGGCACCGCACAGCTCATCAATATTGTGGGGTGGGATATTGGTGGCCATACCAACAGCAATCCCGGCGGCCCCGTTGGCCAAGAGGTTGGGAAAAGCCGCAGGCAGCACTTCCGGTTCGGTCAGTGTGCCATCATAGTTGTCGCGAAAATCCACCGCGTCTTCGTTGAGGCCTTCCATCAAGGCCTCAGCTGCGGCGGTCAAACGGGCCTCCGTATACCGGCTTGCCGCCGGGTTATCCCCGTCCACGTTGCCAAAGTTGCCTTGCCCGTCCACCAGCGGGTAGCGGACGTTGAAATCCTGTGCCAGGCGAGCCATGGCGTCATAAATCGCGCCGTCGCCATGCGGGTGATAGTTGCCCATCACATCGCCAGAAATCTTGGAAGATTTGCGAAACCGCCCATCCGGGCTGAGCCGCAGTTCGCGCATCGCATATAATATACGTCGGTGAACCGGCTTTAGCCCGTCGCGGGCGTCCGGCAGCGCACGGTGCATGATCGTCGACAGCGCATAGGTCAGGTAACGATCTCCGATCGCCCGACGCAACGTCTCTACAGTGGTGATACCCCCCGAAGTGTTGGGGTCGTCTGACTGCTCTGCCATAGATGATGTGATACCCTTGGACGGCACGCCCGTAAACCCGCTGCGCGGATTCACAAATCTAGCCCTTGCAATCTAGATCCGGGGTGCACAAATGCGCGTAAATACGTTACTACGATGTCATTGGAGGGGAAAATGACTCGTTTCTTGAATTTTCTGATCGTGGCGCTGTTCGGCACATACTTTTATCTTGAATATCAGGAGCCAAATTCAGCCGGTGCCAGTCAGACTGCGGCCAGTATTGAACTGGCAGAAGCGGAGGGTTCAGACACGCCAGCTCAGGACGAAGTCATTGCCACGGTTGAAGCTGCATCAGACGCAACCGACGAGCCGGTGGAAAAACCGGCCAGTGTCCTGATTATTTCCCCGACAAAAACTGCAAGCAAACTCGCCCCGACCACCCAGCCGGATGAAACGGATGAAGTGCAGCCAACCAAAGTGGCAGCCGTGCAGCCGCAAAAATCTGACGGTCAGGCAAGCCCAACCAATACGGACACGGATGTCGCGTCGGCTATTGCTGCCGCCCTGGAAGAAGTCACCCAGACAGAAGAGTTGGCCCCTGAACCGGTGGCGGAAGACGAAGTTGCGGTGGCCGATCCAACGCCAGAAACTTTGCCAGCCACGTTGAAGGTATACCGGGTTAACGGCAATGTGGTGAACGCACGTGCGGGACCTGGCACAAATTTCGAAGTTCTGGTTCGGCTGCAACGTGGGACGGAACTGTTAGGCACCGGCGAAACCGAAGGGGTCTGGGCCAAAGCTGTTGTCACCGACACTGGAGAAGAGGTCTGGATGCACACAGGCTTTCTGGATGAAGTGGGCTGACCGCCCAGGGCGCCCCAAAAATTCTTCGACAGTTTCCCCACGCGCAGGTCTTGAGGTCCTACCGCGAATGCGGTTGGTGTGCGCAATAACTTTGCAGGACACGCGCCATGACCCAGCGATCCATCCTTATCACAGGTTGTTCTTCCGGCATTGGCCTTGATGCTGCACGGACATTACATGCCCAGGGATGGCTGGTTATCGCCTCTTGCCGCAGCCTGTCGGACGTCGAACGGTTGAAGGCAGAGGGATTTAGATCCATCCAGCTCGACTACGAAGACGAAACTTCCGTCGCAAATGCGGTGTCGCAAACCCTGGCGGAAACGGGCGGCACGCTGGATGCGGTTTTCAACAATGGCGCCTATGCAATACCTGGTCCGGCAGAGGATCTGCCGCGCCCGGCGATGCGGGCGATTTTTGAGGCCAACTTTCTCGGCTGGCATGATCTGACACGGCGGCTGATGCCCACATTCAGAGCCCAGGGCCACGGCAGAATTATAATGTGTTCGTCTGTTCTGGGATTCCAGGCCATGCCATGGCGCGCAGCCTATAACGCCACCAAATTCGCCCTTGAGGGGTACACTGACACGTTGCGGATGGAATTGCGCGGCTCAGGCATCCATGTCAGCCTGATTGAACCCGGTCCAATTCGCACCGAATTTCGCAAAAACGCGATCCAGCAGTTTGAAAATTGGGTGGACTGGGAAAGCTCCGTTTTGCGGGACAAGTATGAAGCGGGTCTGCTTGCAAAGCTGAAAAAGGCGGGTACAGGCAAAACGCCCGGCGAATTGGGGCCAGAGGCCGTCACCAAAAAGCTGATCCACGCGCTGACCGCGACCCACCCACGTTCGCGCTATTATGTAACCTGGCCCACGCATTTGGCCGGTTCCTTGCGCCGCGTGCTGCCAACCCGCGCGCTTGACGCGCTGTTTCATCGCAGTTGATGCGGGCTGGCCATTCGGCGCGCTTGCGTTATGTCTGCCCTCAAGGGGAGGAGCTTCACCAATGGGACCGCTTTACATCATCGTCGTCATCGCAATTCTGGCCGTAATGGTCGTGCTGATGATCGGCCTCGGCGGGTTTATGACCGGCGGGGACTTCAACCGAAAATATGCCAACAAGCTGATGCGTTGGCGCATTATTCTGCAGGCCGTGGCCGTGGCGCTGATACTGTTATTTGTCGCCCTGCGCGGCACAACTGGGGGCTGACACATGGTTGTTTTGAGCAAGATTTACACCCGCACCGGCGATAGCGGTGACACCGCATTGGGCAATGGCACGCGGGTCGCAAAGTATTCCGCCCGGGTAGAGGCATACGGCACCGTTGACGAATGTAATGCAACGGTTGGACTGGCACGCCAGCATTCAACGGATGACATGGACGCAGCCCTGTCACGCATCCAAAACGACTTGTTTGATCTGGGCGCTGACATGTGCCGCCCGGAAATGGAAAAAGACGCAGACGCGGAATACCCGCCGCTGCGCATGACCGATGCGCAGGTGGAACGGCTGGAAGCTGAGATCGACGCAATGAACGCAGACCTGCAGCCGCTACGCAGCTTTATCCTGCCTGGCGGATCTGCACTGGCGGCCCATCTGCATTTGTGTCGAACCGTTTGCCGGCGGGCTGAAAGACTTGCCGTGGAACTGGGCGCGCAGGAAAGTGTGAATCAGGCGGCGGTGAAATACCTCAACCGCCTCAGCGACTGGTTTTTTGTGGTGGGTCGCGTGGCCAACAACAATGGCGCCGATGACGTGCTTTGGGTTCCGGGCGCCAACAGGTAAGACCAGCGCCGCATTTCAAAGCGTGATTGGACACAGGCGATGCCTGCGGGCATCCTTTGATCATGCGCCTTATCGCTGCCCTCTTTGCGTTGCTTTTTGCCTCCGCCCCGCAGGCGGAGGAAGTTGATCTGGAACTGGTCCTGCTGGTGGATGTGTCGCGGTCCATGACCCCGCGAGAATTGACCATTCAGCGCAACGGCTACGCTGCTGCTTTACAGTCAGAAGAGGTTTATCAGGCGATGCGCGGTGGGCTTTTGGGACGCATCGCGCTGACCTATGTGGAGTGGTCAAACACGCAGACGACCGTTGTTCCCTGGACCGCTGTGGAAACCCGGCAGGACCTTGCTGCCTTTGCCGCCGCCATGACTGTGCATTTTGACCCAAGCTTGCGCCGCACTTCCATATCAGAGGCGCTACTTTTTGGCATGGGTGTGTTAGAGGCGAACGCCTTTGACGGGTTGCGTCAGGTGATCGACATCTCCGGCGACGGGCCAAACAACCTCGGCCCGCCGGTGACCCAGGCCCGCCAGAGGGTTGTGGGCCAAGGCATCGTCATCAATGGTCTGCCGCTTATGACCAGAGAAGGAATGGGCGCGCAGTGGCACCTGAACGGGCTCGACATCTATTTTCAGACCTGTGTGATCGGGGGACCCGGCGCCTTTGTAGTGCCGGTGTATGAATGGGCCGACTTTCCAAAGGCGATCAAACGAAAGCTGGTTCTGGAAATTGCCGGGCTATCGCTGCCGCCCCTGCCCCAGCGCGTTCAGAACGAGCAGCGCGATCCAACGGATTGTCTGATCGGCGAGAAAATCTGGGAAGAGTTTAGCCCGTATTTTATGCAACCCTGACCCAGCGGGTCAGTGCAAGACTGCATTGGCAGGGCGCATAGCCGTTTGAGAAACCGGAACCCGCGACTTCAGAGCATGGCCAAGGCGTGCTGCCAAGCTCACCAGAACCGGTGTCATGTCAGCCCGAACCATAAGGCAGGCCAACATCACCGCGTCTTCGCGCGCGCCGTCAGCAGCGGCGCTGATCATAGTGGCGAAACAAGCTTCATCCCCGCCGACACACTGGCATTTGGTGTCGTGGCGCAGCAAGGGTCGGCGCCCGTATTGGGACAAAACGCTGCCGATCTGGGACATTACATCCACCGTCGTCTGGGTTTGCTTGCTGGGCGTCATTTCTGACAGGTAGTTGTGCAAACCGGCCTCTCCGTCGATGCACCAATGGCGCAGCATGCAGATAGCCTGAGCCTCTGGCGCGGCAAATTCATGGAGGTAACCAACAGGGGTCCCACCGCGCCTTTGGTCGTCGTGCATCATTTTGTCAGGATCAGCTTTCCGGCGCGCGTGATGCGCAGCGTGTAAACTTTGTCGTCCAGACGGATCAGTGCAGTCGGCCCATTGCCCGTCAGATCCGTGGCTTGATGTTCCGGCAGGCTAGGCAGAACCGGAGTGGCATTTGTGGGTTGCGTTTGAATGGACATCGGGAAATCCTTTCTTTCGGTCATGACCGGGTGCCAAACCATGGATTTGACGTGCTCCGAACCATCCTGCGCAAATTGCCTCACACATGCGGGCCATGGTTTCAAACCAGTCTGCATAGGGGTTTTGGCGGGGGTCGGTCACGGCAATGCAAGGCTCGCAAATTGGTCAAAGGTGATCTGCTTGCCCCAGGGTTGGGGTCGCTTTTTTATTTCTGACTTATTTAGTCGGAAATATCAACCCCGATTCATTGCACTGACTTCGTCATGCCGAAAGCAGCCCGTCAGATGGTTGTTCATCAGCCCGCAAGCCTCCATCCACGCATAGACAATTGTCGGGCCGACAAAGGTGAAACCCATTTTTCGCAAATCCTTGCTGATCTGCGCGCTCAAGGCATCCTGCGTCGGGACGTCAGATTGGGTTTGATAGCGGTTTTGTACGGGTGCACCGCCTACATAGTCCCAGATCATCGGGCCAAATCCGGGGCCGTTTTCTGCCAGGTCAAGCCAGATGCGCGCGCCGTTTATCGCAGCATTGATCTTACCGCGGTGGCGAATAATACCGGCATTTTGCAGCAAACGATCCACATCATCGGGTCCCATGGCCGCGACCCTTTCCGGATCAAAGTCGTGAAATGCCTCCCGCAAAGCGTCTCGCTTTTTCAGGATTGTCAGCCAGCTCAACCCGGCCTGAAACCCGTCGAGCACCAATTTTTCCCACAAAGCGAGGCTGTCATACTCGGGAACGCCCCATTCCGTGTCGTGATATTCCACATAAATCGGCAGATCACCGCACCAGCCACACCGCATCTGAACCCCGCCCCCAACGCTTGCGAATGAATTGCCTCAAATTAGAACAAAATACGAACTTTAACAACGCATTAGGTGAGATGCCTCCATAACCAACGAGAAGCGCGATTCGGAGGAGAGAGCCGTGACTGTATCAGTACCAACCGATTTGAATGAGGCGAGCTACAGAGGCTACAGCATGACTGATGGCACGGAACACAACCCAGCCATTGATCTGGTTCGCGATTCCATTGCCCGTGAAAATGTTCTGCTGGCCTACCAGCCCATAGTTCATTCCAAGAACCCGACGCGCCCTGCCTATTATGAGGCTTTGATCCGCGTCATGGACACAGACCGCAACATAATTCCGGCCCGTGATTTCATCGAAACAGTGGAAACGATGGAGCTTGGCCGCATTCTGGACTGCCTCGCCCTGGAACAGGGCCTTGTCGCGCTGGCGGAAGAACCAAGTTTGCGGCTGTCGATCAATATGTCCGCCCGATCAATCGGTTATCCGCGCTGGCTCGACACGCTCAACCACGGCCTTTCCATGGAACCAACAATTGCAGAACGTCTGATTCTGGAAATTACCGAGGCATCTGCGATGGTTATGCCCGATGTGGTCAACGTCTTCATGGCGGACCTGCACCGACGCGGGATCAGTTTCGCGCTCGACGATTTCGGGGCGGGCTACACTGCCTTTCGGTACTTCCGTGAATTCCAGTTTGATATCGTCAAAATCGACGGCCAGTTCATCCGCAACATCCACAACGACCCCGATAATCAGGTGCTGACGGCCGCGCTTGTGTCAATCGCGGAACAATTCGACATGTTTACGGTGGCGGAATGTATCGAACACAAAGAAGAAATGTCCTACCTCCAATCCATCGGGATTGACTGCATGCAGGGATACCTTTTTGGCCGGCCTGAAACGGTCCCGATCTGGAAAGAGGGCAAAACTTCCCTTGAAGGTTACATCTAGAACTGCGCCGACTGACTGCACAAAAGGCCGCCTGAACCGGGCGGCCTTTTTGTGTGTATGGCCCATTGTGGTGCCTGTGCGGCATGATTGGCCCTTGCGGCCAATGCGCGAAGGGGTAATAGGAACGCCAATGAGCAAACAACCGCATTCTCCTCAGCGTGCATCGTGCCCTGTTCGCGCCCATTGAAAGGAACGCCCCATGACCAATGTTGTAATCGCATCCGCTGCCCGGACCCCGGTCGGCTCTTTCCTCGGCAGCTTTGCAAATACGCCAGCCCACGATCTGGGTGCGGAAGTGATCAAGGCAGCACTTGAACGCGCAGGTGTTCCAGCCGCAGATGTGTCTGAGACCATCCTGGGTCAGGTTTTAACAGCAGCCCAAGGCCAAAACCCGGCGCGGCAAGCGCATATTAACGCTGGTCTTCCGGCTGAATCTGCCGCTTGGGGCATCAACCAGGTTTGTGGCTCCGGCCTGCGCGCAGTTGCTATTGGCGCACAGCACATCCGGCTGGGTGACGCGGATATTGTCGTGGCTGGCGGCCAGGAAAACATGTCGATGTCCCCTCATGCGGCAATGCTGCGCCAAGGCCAAAAGATGGGCGACATGTCCTACATCGACACGATGATCAAAGACGGCCTTTGGGATGCGTTCAACGGCTACCACATGGGCCAAACCGCTGAAAACGTAGCGGAGCAATGGCAGATTTCCCGCGACCAGCAGGATGAATTTGCTGTCGCCAGCCAAAACAAGGCTGAAGCTGCCCAAAAGGCTGGCAAATTCGCAGACGAAATCACACCGTTCACCATCAAGACCCGCAAAGGCGACATCGTTGTCGACGCGGACGAATACATCCGTCACGGCGCCAACATGGAAGCTATGCAAAAACTGCGCCCCGCTTTCACCAAAGACGGCTCCGTCACCGCAGCGAACGCGTCCGGCCTGAACGATGGCGCAGCCGCAACCGTTTTGATGAGCGCGGAAGAAGCCGAAAAACGCGGCATCACCCCCATGGCACGTATCGCGTCTTACGCCACTGCTGGTCTCGACCCATCCATCATGGGCGTCGGTCCGATCTACGCCTCGCGCAAAGCGCTCGACAAAGCGGGGTGGTCGGCCAGCGATCTGGACCTGGTGGAAGCGAATGAAGCATTCGCCGCGCAAGCTTGCGCCGTGAACAAGGACATGGGCTGGGATCCGGAAATCGTAAACGTAAACGGCGGCGCAATTGCCATTGGCCACCCGATCGGCGCCTCCGGTTGTCGCATCCTGACGACGCTTCTGTTTGAAATGCAGCGTCGCGATGCGAAAAAAGGCCTCGCCACACTCTGCATCGGCGGCGGCATGGGCGTTGCCATGTGCCTCGAGCGCCCATAATCAACTATCTCTTAAAACGGGTGCGCAATATTATTGCGCACCCGTTTTGCTTTTTGTAACAACCGACAACCCTAGCGAATCCCATTGGAGATCAGAAAATGGCAAGAGTAGCGCTCGTCACCGGCGGCAGCCGCGGCATTGGCGAAGCAATTTCGAAAGAACTGAAAGCAAAAGGCTATGAAGTCGCTGCGACCTACGCAGGCAACGACGAAAAAGCCGCCGCCTTCACAGCTGAGACCGGCATCAAGACCTACAAATGGAATGTCGCCGACTACGAATCCTCCAAAGCCGGGATTGCACAGGTGGAGGCCGACCTCGGCCCGATCGACATCGTGGTGGCCAACGCGGGCATCACCCGTGACGCGCCTTTCCATCGGATGACGCCGGAGCAATGGCATGAAGTGATCGACACCAACCTGACCGGGGTGTTCAACACGGTTCACCCGATTTGGCCTGGTATGCGCGAACGCAAGTTTGGCCGCATCGTCGTGATTTCGTCGATCAACGGCCAAAAAGGCCAGTTCGCACAGGCGAACTATGCAGCCACAAAAGCGGGTGATATCGGCATAGTGAAATCGCTCGCCCAAGAAGGTGCGCGCAACAACATCACAGCCAACGCAATTTGCCCAGGCTACATCGCCACTGAAATGGTGATGGCCGTGCCAGAGGCTGTGCGCGATTCCATTGTCGCCCAGATCCCCACAGGCCGTCTTGGTGAACCGGCAGAGATCGCGCGTTGCGTATCTTTCCTGGTGTCCGACGACGCACAGTTTGTGAACGGATCAACGATCACGGCAAACGGTGGCCAGCACTTCGTCTGATCACGTCATTCAGATGCAAAAAAGGCCGCGCCTCGCCGCGGCCTTTTCTATTTTTACCTGGCTAAGATGATAGCCGGGAAATCTCTTCTTTTAATCGGAGCTTTTGTTTCTTGAGCGATGCGATCTCTAGGTCGCTGGATCCGGGCGACCGCTGGGTTTGTTCAACCTTCTGGGAGAGTTCTTCGTGTTTCTTCTTGAGTTCGGAAATGTGGGAACTCACGCTCATGTAGACCTCCATTTTTTGACTGCAATTAAAGTAGAACACACATTTCCCGCCTGAGTCATTAACGTAGCGGCAATTTTTTTCGCGGCATCGCAGCAAATCACCCCAGCGGCAGCGATCCGCCATCGCGCAAAACGGCGCGAGCTGCAGCTGAAAAATCATCCCCGTCAGTAAGATGCAGGGCACCGTCGTGCACCAGAAAGGGCGGCAATATTTGCAGCGGCGCCTTAGAAGATTTTTTTGCTTGAACCATGACGCGGCCTGCTGCGCGGCCTTCCCGCGCGGCCATTGGCAGTATTTTCACGCCCCCGACTCGCGGTCCCAAGCCTGCTAAAATGTCACCAAGACGTTCTGCGCGCTGGATCACAGTAACTGTCCCTTTGGGCGCCAGACGGCGAAGCGCCACGTCGCACCACTGCGCCAACGTATTGCTTTCAACGTGGGCCATTTCGCGCCCAGCGTCTGTTGGGCCCACCACGTGACCGCCTTCAAAGAAAGGTGGATTGAAGATCACGTGATCAAAATTGCGTTCACGTAGGTCGCCCGGGAGTGCGGCAATATCGGCCTCCACAACCGTCAGCGGCAACCGGTTGGCCTGCGCGTTTTGCCGTGCCAAAGATGCGTATTCGGGCTGGACTTCCACGCCCGTAGCCAAAACCCCTGATACCCGGCGCATCAGGCAAAGTGCGGCAACACCTGCGCCGCAGCCCAGTTCCAGCACCGTTTCAGCGCCTTTGGCCGGGCATGCTGCCGCCAGAAACACCGGGTCTGTCGCCGCGCGGTAGCCACCAGCAGGCTGGGTGATCTGCAGTTTGCCATCCAAAAACGCATCACGCGTCAGCATCATCGGGTTTCCGGCGGCAGGTCTATATCGTTGTCTCGCAAAATCGCCCTGGCCCGGAAATAATGCCTGTCTGCGACCATGACGCGCCTTGGCATGATGCCGATGGATCCTTCAAGTATGCTCATGTGGACGTCCAGATCGAAGCACTCTATATCCTCACCGCGGAGGAGTGCTGAGGCGAAAGCCACGATAGTGGGGTCGTTCGTACGCAAAAGCTCTTTCATAGGTTCCCGATTAAGGGTGCCTCCGGGAATTGTCGAGCAACAAGGGATAAAGCCACGGTGAACAGCCTAGGTCGGCCACAACCGCACGAACAACTGGCAGCACTTCTGGCGCCTGAGATGGCGCAAGTGAATGAGCTGATCCGGGACCGCATGGCGTCCAAACACGCGCCCCGTATTCCGGAGGTGACGGCGCACTTGGTAGAGGCGGGCGGCAAACGCTTACGCCCGATGCTCACACTCGCCACGGCCCGGCTCTGCGGCTATGACGGGCCGTTTCACATCCATTTGGCGGCAACGGTTGAATTCATCCACACAGCAACGCTTTTGCACGATGACGTTGTTGATGAAAGCCAGCAACGGCGGGGGCGGCCCACAGCCAACCTGTTGTGGGACAATCAGTCCAGCGTGCTGGTGGGCGACTATCTGTTTTCGCGCAGCTTTCAGTTGATGGTGGAAACCGGCAGCCTGCGCGTGCTCGACATTCTGGCGAACGCATCGGCGACAATTGCCGAAGGCGAGGTGTTGCAACTGTCCGCCGCCAGCGACCTTGCGACGGATGAAGCGATCTATTTGCAGGTTGTTCGCGGCAAAACCGCTGCGCTTTTTTCCGCCGCGACTGAGGTGGGCGGGGTCATCGCAGGTGCAGATGAAACCGTCACGCAGGCGCTGTTTGACTACGGCGACGCGCTTGGCGTGTCTTTTCAGATTGTGGACGACCTGCTGGATTACGGCGGTGTTTCTGCGTCTTTGGGCAAGAACATTGGCGACGATTTTCGTGAACGCAAATTGACCTTCCCGGTCATCAAGGCCGTTGCGGCGGCTGATACTAACGAACGGGCGTTTTGGGAGCGCGTGATCGAAAAAGGCCAACAGCAGGACGGCGACTTGGACCACGCGATGGCGCTGATGTCAAAACACGGGACGCTGGAAGCAACACGGCAGGAAGCGATTGCATGGGCTGAGCGCGCGCGTCAGGCGCTGGCACCAGTACCCGACGGAGAAATAAAAGCCCTGCTGGCAGACCTGTCGGACTTCGTTGTAAGCCGGGTGGTCTGACCCCTGAAGGACCAAAATTTTCGACGAAAATTTGGTTTGCGCCAAGTTGCTAGTTGTCTTCACCCGACGCGGTTTCGACGGCTTTTTCTTCGGCCAGAACCGCGTCCAGGCCGAGTTCAAGTTTGCGCCGAATACGCAGCTCTTCCTTTTCTTCGGGATCAAAGCTCAACGCCCGGCGCCATTGAAAACGTGCCTCCCGTTCGCGGCCAACCACCCAATACACATCGCCTAAGTGGTCGTTGATGATGGGATCGTCCGGCACAAGGGACACGGCCTTTTCCATCGGACTGACCGCCTCTTGATATTTGCCGAGGCGGTAAAGCACCCAACCCAGGCTGTCGGTGATATAGCCATCGTTCGGGCGCTGATCGACGGCTTTTTCGATCATTGCCTGCGCTTCATCCAGTTTGACGCCAAATTCCACCAGCGAATAACCGAGGTAGTTCAGAACCGACGGCTGATCCGGGTTCAGCTCCAACGCGCGGCGAAAATCAATTTCTGCCTGTTCCCAATCATTTTCACGCTCATTCGTGATGCCGCGTGCATAAAACAGGAACCAATGGTTGGGCGCGGGGTCGGGCAGCATATCCACCGCCACATCATATGCCTCTGTCGCTTCGCCGTAGCGTTCGGCACTGCGCAGCGCGTCGCCCAGCGACATATGCACACGAGGCACATCAGCGTGGCTGCGCGTAAGACCGCGAAGGACCTCAATCGCCGCGTCCAGCTTTTCCGCGTCCATTAGGGCGTCAGCACGCCCCAGCTCTGCGTTCAAGAACATCGGATCGTCTTGCGGCACCCGCGCATATGTCCGTGTGGCGAGGTCAAATTGACGCTGATCCTGCAAAATCTCTGCCGTCATCAGAACCGCTTCGGTGCTGGGGTTCAGATACTCCGCAAGGCGTGCATAAACGATGGCTTGCCGGTCATTGTCTTCGCGGGTCAAAAAACCGGCCAGCGTAAGAAAAACCTCCGCCGCGCCGTCTTTTGCGGACCTGATATAGGTGAAATCCACTTCGCCTTCGGCTGCGATCTGGTCCCGCAGTGCAGCGATACCCTGGTCGGATGTACCGCGAAGCGAATCGGCCAACAAAGACAAGGCTTCGTCCTTTTTGCCCACATGGGTCATGATCTGGGCATGGGCAATCAGACTGCCGCGATTCAGCCGGAGCGATCCGTTTTCATCGCCGGTCAGAATTTTGTCGGCGGTTACAAAATCCCCAACTGACGCCAGTGCCAGCGCCTTGTGATATTGACCAAAGAGCTGCAACGCAGGCGGGTTTTCCATCTTGTCGAAACGCTCAACAGCGCCGGTCATCTGACCGTTGCCGAGGGCCACCCAGCCTGAGAGCAAACCAGAAAGTAGTGGATTAAAGCGGGTTTCGCCGGTTGCCAAAATCGCGTCCGCCTCATCAAAATCGTCGTTCTTGATGACGGCAGACAACAACACCATGTCGGCCAGCTGCGATGGGATTTGGCCTGCGGCCACTTTGCGGGCGATGGCAACGGCGCGGTCCACGTCACCTTTGCCCACAAACGCCAGCAGGGCGTTGTTCAACAAGTATGGGTTGGACGGGTCGCGCGCCAATGCCTGGCTGTAGTATCGCGCTGCAGCCTCATAATTGTTGTCGCGGTTGGCCTGATTGCCCGCCAGATACGCCCCGGCGAGGCCTTGCGCAGCAACCGGTGTCGTAACCGGCAAGGCCAATGTGAGTGCACCCAAAGCGCCAAAAAGTATGCGTCCAAACTTCATGTGTTTTGCCCTGCTGCCTGCCAATGTTTTTGTGTTCCAGCAAAGACTAACGGTCCGAGGGTTTCGGATCAATGAAACAAAGACGTGAGTTGTCCGCGAAGTTGCCGCAGGCGCCGGTTACATGTTGGGGTAGTTCGGCCCCTCGCCGCCCTGCGGCGTCACCCAGTTGATGTTCTGGCTCGGGTCTTTGATGTCGCATGTTTTGCAGTGCACGCAGTTCTGACCGTTGATGTTGAACCGGGGGTTCGACCCATCCTCATCACGCAGCACCTCATACACACCAGCCGGGCAGTAGCGTTGCGCAGGTTCGGCGAATTCCGGCAGGTTGACCGAAATTGGGATCGACGCATCGCGCAATTGCAAGTGACAGGGCTGTTCTTCTGCATGGTTGGTCGCGGAAAACGAAACGTTTGTCAGGCGATCAAAGCTGAGTTTGCCATCCGGCCGGGGATACTCAATCTCTTTGTAGTCGCTGGCTTTGCCAGTGGATTGGGCATCCGTTTTGCCGTGTTTGACGGTTCCAAAGAGCGAGAATTTAAAGATGCTCTGAAACCACATATCAAACCCGCCAAGCGACAGGCCGCCCAGTGGGCCAAACTTGCCGTTCAGTGGCGCCACGTTGCGCACGGTCTTCAGGTCTTGGCCCACTGGGCCGGTGCGCAGCTCTTCGTTGTAGTCGGTCAGCTCGTCACCTTCGCGACCGTCTTGAATGGCGGCATACGCCGCCTCTGCTGCCGCTTTGCCAGACAGCATCGCGTTGTGGTTGCCCTTGATGCGCGGCAGGTTCACCAACCCGACCGAACAGCCCAGCAGGGCACCGCCCGGGAAGACCGCTTTCGGCATAGACTGAAAACCGCCTTTGGTCACAGCCCGCGCGCCGTAAGCCACGCGTTTGCCGCCTTCCAACACTTTTGCAATGCGGGAATGGTGCTTCCACCGCTGAAATTCCATGTAAGGGAACAGGTGCGGGTTCTTGTAGTTCAGGTCGATGATGTAGCCCACGTAGACCTGGTTGTTGTCCAGGTGATACATGAACGACCCGCCGCCGTTCTTGAAGCCAAGCGGCCAACCCATGGTGTGGGTGACCTCACCCTCATTGTGGTTCTCTGGCTTGACCTCCCAAATCTCTTTCATGCCGATGCCGAATTTCGGCACATCGCAATTGGCGTCCAAGTCGTATTTCGCGATCAGCTCTTTGGCGAGCGATCCGCGCACGCCTTCGGAAATGAAGACGTATTTGCCGTGCAGTTCCATACCCGGCTCATAAGACGGGCCAGGCGTGCCATCAGGGTTTTTCCCGAACTCACCTGCAACCACACCTTTGACCACGCCGTTTTCATCGTAGACCAGCTCTGAACACGCCATTCCGGGGAAGATCTCAACACCCATGGCTTCGGCCTGTTCAGCCATCCAGCGACATACGTTGCCCATCGAGACGATGTAGTTGCCATGGTTGTTCATCAACGGTGGCATGACAAAGTTTGGCAGGCGCACCTGGCCCGCTGGTCCCAGGACGTAAAAGTTATCCTCTTTCACCGGCACATTGATCGGCGCGCCTTTTTCTTTCCAATCGGGGATCAGCGCATCGAGGCCGCAAGGGTCCAGCACCGCACCGGAAAGAATATGGGCGCCAACTTCGGACCCTTTTTCAAGGACCACAACTTCCAGACTTTCGTCGAGTTGCTTCAGGCGGATAGCAGCACTTAGCCCGGATGGGCCTGCACCGACGATCACCACATCATATGGCATCGACTCGCGTTCAAATTCGGACATGGCCCTCTCCGTTTATGGCGGTGCGCAGCAGGGGCCACGCAGCTAAAACTGATTTGGCATTTTTTATTGCTAATGCGCGTGTTTACGCAATGGGCAACGTGCAAAACACTGCGTCATTTGCGTACTTAGTATGCCGGAATTTTATATAGCCGCCAAATTACAGCCCTTGCACGCCTTCAACGCCGCTTTTATGCATAGAGACTGCACAGACCATTGCAGGTAGGGCTATGGAAAAAATCCCGATGACACCGCAGGGATACAGGGCTGCGGAAGTGGAACTGAAACAGCTTAAGTCCGTTGATCGTCCAGCGGTAATCAAAGCTATTGCCGAAGCCCGCGAACACGGTGACCTGTCCGAGAACGCAGAATACCACGCCGCCCGCGAACAGCAGAGCCATATCGAAGGCCGCATCAAAGAGCTGGAAGGCATCATTTCGCTGGCTGACGTGATCGACGTGTCAAAACTGTCGGGGTCTGTCAAATTCGGCGCCACCGTGGAACTGGTTGACGAAGACACAGACGCCGAAAAGACCTATCAGATCGTCGGTGAACCTGAGGCGGATCTTGAGAAAAACCTCATAAACATCAAATCTCCCCTTGCGCGCGCACTGATCGGCAAGGAAGAAGGCGACAGTATTGAGGTCGTCACACCAGGCGGCACACGGTATTACGAAGTTCTTAGCGTAAAATTCATCTGACCCGCCCAACGAGCGCCCCATGGCAGACCTGAAATCCCCCCAGCCCGTCGTGAAAAACGAAGGTGCAGAGGTGCGCATTGCGCTGGCGTTAACCATGATATGGTTGCTGATCTGTGCGCTTTACGTTCTGGGTGTGCCCAACGCGCTGGAGGCGTCGACCCGGTCGCTTTTGGCGCTGCTCCTGACCTTCTCAATCATGTTCTTCCCGCTCACGATCATCTGGACAGTGGCATATGTGGCAGGCAACGTGCGCCGGGTCCGGGCCGAAAGTGAAGGGCTGCGACGCACGTTGGATGAAATCCGCGTGTCCATGGCGGCCCAACCCAAAAGCCAGGATAAAACGAAAGAGCTGCAGCGCCAGTTGGACGAAATTGCCACGATGACCTTGCAAACGGACGTGCGCGTGACTGAGCTGAGCAACCACACGTTCAAGGCGCAGGGCGACAACCCGCCACCACGTACAAACGCAGCCGCACTTGGCGAAACGGTGGAGCCTGAACCAGATCTCAGCCAGTCAAAGCTGCCGCTTGCCACACCCGACGGGCCAGAGCGGATGCCGATCACCATCGTTGAGTTTATCAAGGCGCTGAACTTCCCGGACAATGCAGAAGACAAGGAAGGCTTTCGCGTGCTGCGCCGGGCCTTTGAAGAACGCGATTTGGGCCGTCTGTTGCAGGCCAGCCAGGACATCCTGACGCTTTTGAGCCAAGACGGCATCTACATGGATGACCTGCGCCCGGATCAACCGCGCCCTGCGGTCTGGCGCAAATTTGCCGCTGGAAAGCGGGGAACAGATGTGTCTGCGCTGGGCGGCATTCGGGATCGGTCCGCCCTGACGCTGGCAAAGACGCGGATGAAAAACGATCCGGTGTTTCGGGATGCCGCGCACCATTTCCTACGGCGTTTCGACCAGGTTCTGGTCGCCTTTGAAGAGCAGGCAGAAGACAATGAACTGCTGGAAATGGCACAGACCCGTTCGGCACGGGCTTTCATGCTTCTCGGGAAGGCCGCCGGGTCCTTCGACTAAGACGTTTCTCGGTTAATTTCGAGTATGGCCAGATCCGTAGCAGGTCTCACATGCCCGAAAACGGAAGATATTTAACCAGCTGACCCGGTTCGATCTGCGCCTCGCCATCTGGCAATTCGACAAGACCTTCAGCCCAGGCAAGCCCGGACACCCGGCCCGACCCTTCTGATCCAAAAACCTCTGCCTTGCCGTCGCGCAGGCGGGCGCGCAGGTATTCCCGTCGCCCCGGCTTTTTGCGTTTGGAAAAGGCGGCGGGGACCTCAAAAGTCGTGGGCGGGCGCCAGCCTGCGCCGCTGAGCGCCATCATCGCCGGGCGCCCAAAGATCATCGTACAAACCATCGCCGCCACGGGGTTACCCGGCAGACCAAACACCGGCACGCCGCGCCACAGAGCTAGCGCCAAAGGGCGCCCGGGTTTGACCGCGATCCGCCATGTCTGCAATCCACCACTGGCCGCCAACACGGCAGAGATATGGTCTTCGTCCCCGGCAGAGGCACCGCCGCTGGTCAAAATGACATCTGCTTGGGTCGCGGCTGTGTCGAGCTTTTCACGCACTGCGTCGGCATCGTCGCGCACATGGCCCAGATCAACCGGCACATACCCCCAGGACTCAACCAACGCCAAAAGCATCGGCCGGTTGGCATCATATATCTGCGTCGGACCAGCGGCGCCCGCGCCCACAACCTCATCCCCTGTCGACAAGACGCCGACGCGCAGCGGGTCAAAAACCGGCACCTCCAACACGCCGGTGGACGCGATCACCGCCGCTTCCTGGGCGCGCAGCAGCGTACCCTGCGTCAGAATGGTGTCACCTGCGGTGATATCTTCCCCGGCGGCGCGCACATTTGCGCCCGGTTTCAGACCCTTGCGAAATGCAATTCGGTCTGCGGTGACGGTGCAGTCTTCTTCAAGTACCACGGTATCCACGCCGTCAGGCAGTCGCGCGCCGGTCAGGATACGCAGCGCCTGGCCCGGGGCCACCACCCCGTCAAAGGCCGCACCAGCGGCGGACCGACCTGCCGCAAGCGGCACCTCGATCACATCGGCATCCGGCAGGCTGGCGAAGGCAAAGCCGTAGCCGTCCACTGCACTATTGGCAAAAGGCGGATGGCTGCGCGCAGCGATCACATCTTTTGCCAGCACCCGGCCTATGGCCTGTGCAGCGGGCAATGTTCGCGTGCTCACAACCGGATGCAGCCCGGCGCGCAGCCGGTCCAACGCCTCATCCACGGGGGTCCAATCCACACCCGGCGGCATCGCGAAACAATCGTCTTTTAGGGGCGGCGGTTTCACAACCCCACCTCGTGCGCAATGAAATCAGCGATGGCTCTGGTATCATCTAACGCCAATACCGGCACATCTGCCACCACGTCGCAATCAGCGGCAATTGCGCGGACAGAGCTGTTAACCGGTGCCAAAAGCGCGTGGCCTTCCTCTGCCCGGAAACACTCAATCTTCGCGTGCGGTGCGGATTTCCAACCCTCAATCAGAACCAGATCCACAGGCGCAAGCTGTGTGATCAGCATGTCAAGCGACGGCTCCTCCGCGCCGCGTAATTCCGACATCAGCGCCCAGCGCTGACCGCTGGATACGAGCACCTGACTGGCACCCGCTTCGCGGTGTTTGTGGCTGTCGCGACCGGGTTGATCCACATCGAACGAATGGTGCGCGTGCTTTAGGGTGGACACACTCAGCCCGCGCGAAACGAACTCCGCCAACAAGCGTTCCATCAGGCCCGTCTTGCCGGAGTTTTTCCATCCTGTGACGCCAAAGACCTTCACAACATCGCCTCCGCCGCCGTCAGATCTTCCGGCGTATTGATGTTGAAAAAGGCGTTGTCATCAAACGGGGCTGACGCCGCGCCGTGGCTGTCCGTCCAAAGCACAACTTTGCGCAAACCGCCGTTTAGCGCGCTGCGCAGATCGTTGCGCAGGTTGACCGGCCACAGCCCGAAGGTTGGATGCCGGTTGGGGCGGCCGCCTTCTGCCGTTTGCGCCAAAGCGATAGGTGTGCTGGCTTTTGTGGCCGCGCGAATAAGCCGTTCCACCAGATCCAGCGGGAAAAACGGGGTATCCGCCGCCGCCGTAACGATGTGATCCGCGCCCATTGAATGCGCCCAGTCGAGCCCGGCAAGTACACCCGCCAGTGGCCCGGGAAAGCCTTCGATGTTGTCCGCAATCACGGGCAACCCAAAGTCTGCAAACCGGTGTGCATCGCCATTCGCGTTGATCACCAGACCACCGACCTGGGGTTCAATACGCTCAATCACCCGGTCAAGAAGTGTCCGTCCGCCAAGGGTCAGCATCCCTTTGTCGCCGCCACCCATCCGGGTCGCCTGCCCCCCGGCCAAGATCACACCGGCAGGGTTCATCCGGCCCCCTTTCGGCGCGCCGCTTTGGGGTCATCAGCCACCTCGTCGGGGTCAGCATCCCAGGACAGGCGGTCCTCGCCTGCCAAACAAACAAACCGCTTGCCGCGCATACGTCCGATCAAGGTCAGGTTGACCTGACGCGCAATCTCCACCCCCCAAGCGGTGAAGCCGGACCGGCTGGCCAGCACCGGGATGCCCATAGTAGCACATTTAATCACCATCTCAGACGTCAGCCGTCCTGTGGTGTAAAGGATCTTGTCTTCGCCAGAGACGTTTTGTGACAGCATCCATCCCGCGATCTTGTCCACCGCATTATGGCGACCCACATCTTCCATATAAACAAGCGGCTTATCGGCTTTGCACAAGACCGTGCCATGGATTGCCCCTGCAGACAGGTAAAGGCTCGGCGTTCGATTGATCTCTGCCGCCAGCGCATAAAGCCAGCTTGTGCGGCACTCCGCAGCAGGCAGGGTCAGATCCTCCAGCCCTTCCATCATGTCGCCGAAAACAGTGCCGACAGCGCAGCCGCTGGTGCGCGTCTTCTTTTGCAGCTTCTCTTCAAAGGCGGTCTCACCCGCGGTTCGGACAACTACAACGCCAAGCTCAGGGTCATAGTCCACCGCCAGCACGGGTTCTTCCAGCATGCCCTGATTGCGCAGGAACCCCACGGCGAGGTATTCCGGGTAGTCGCCAATGGTCATCGCTGTCACAATTTCCTGGCGATTGAGATAGATCGTCAACGGTCGTTCTTCCACCACATCAAGGGGCACCTCCGCCCCGGTATGGTCACGGCCCACAACGCCACGCGTCAGCCCATCACCGCCCGTGGACGGGGCAATCACATAAGCTGATGGCTCCATCGATTTTGACATTTGCACTCCACCCACTTTGGGCCTAGCGTCCGCATCAACACCTGACCCGAAGGCTTGCCATGGTCAACCCACGTTTCCTTTTAGGTTTGAAAGACGGCGCACCGTTCATTCTTGTGGCCGCCCCCTTTGCCACGCTTTTTGGCGTCGCCGCGACGGAGGCCGGATTGAACTTGCTGGAGACCATGACGATGACCGTTCTGGTCATCGCGGGCGCCGCCCAATTCACGGCACTGGTGCTGTTGCAGGAGCAGGCGCCAACCCTGATTGTAATCATCACAGCGCTGGCGGTAAATCTGCGGCTGGCGATGTATTCCGCGGCAATGGCACCTTCGCTTGGGGAAAACGGGCGCGGTATGAAGTTGATCCTTGCCTACTTCATGATTGATCAGTCTTTTGCGCTGTCCAGTGTGCGGTTCGAAGACGAAACGACCTGGACCCTGGGGGATCGGACGGCCTATTTCATCGGGACGGCCATGGCTTTGCTACCCATATGGGTGACGTTTTCTTTCATCGGTGCCGTGGCCGGGAACGCCATCCCGGATTGGGCATCGCTCGATTTCGCGCTGCCGATTTGTTTTCTGGCAATCATTGGCCCGGCCCTGCGTTCCCTGCCCCATGTGACCGCAGCCTGTGTTTCGATCGTCGGCGCGCTGTCGCTCACATGGGTTCCGTGGTCGCTCGGCCTGATCATCGCTGCGGTGCTGGCAATGGTAACCGGCGCGGCGGCAGAAAAATGGCTGGAGCGCCACCAATGACAGGGTCGGTTCAGATTTGGGTGATCATCACGGCACTCGCCGTCGGCACATTCTTTTTTCGCTGGTCCGGCTTGGGACTGCTGGGGGGGCGAGAATTGCCGCCTTGGGTCCTGCGCCACCTACGCTACACCGCTGTGGCGATCTTGCCGGGTCTGATCGCACCTTTTGTGCTGTGGCCACCGGCCACCGGCGGCGTTCCCGACGCCTCTCGGCTTGCAGCAGCAGCCGTGGTTTTTGGCCTTGCCGTCGGGACCCGAAACGTCGTGCTGGCGGTGATATCTGGTTTTGTCGCGCTCTTCGCTGTGCAATGGGCTATCGGCTAAAGACTTCCCTTTCGGCTGTGTTCGCGCCAATACCTAGTGATACCGAATGAAAAGGAGCCTGCCCGTCATGAGCTTGCGCCACCAATCCCCTACCCAGCGCCGTGCCAGTTTGCAGGCAGGCGATGACCTTGGTTTCACCCCTGCCCTGCCGGAAGCCACCGCTGACGGGATGATTGAAAATGTCGTCGGTACATTTGAATTGCCGCTCGGCGTGGTGCCGGATTTTCCGGTTAACGGCACCGACTACAATGTTCCGATGGCCGTGGAAGAACCTTCGGTCGTTGCCGCCGCAGCTCATATGGCCAAGACTGCCAGGCCCCACGGCGGGTTTCAGGCAGCAACTACCGATCCGTTGATGCGCGCGCAGATACAGATCCTGGGTGTGGTGGCTTTAGGCGCGGCGCGTGATGCGATTGTAAGCGCCAAGCCAGATTTGATTGCCGCCGCCAACGCCTGCGATCCAGTTTTGGTTGACCTTGGCGGCGGCTGCCGGGATGTGGAAGTACATCTTTTCGAGACATCGCCCGCAGGACCAATGGTGGTCGCGCATTTGATAGTCGATGTGCGTGACGCAATGGGCGCCAACACGGTTAACACAATGGCAGAGAGGCTCGCCCCCCGGTTTGAAGCGCTGACCGGCGGGAACGTGCGCCTGCGGATCCTGTCAAATCTTGCGGATCTGCGGCTTGCGCGCGCTTCGGTTATGCTGCCATCGGGCACCTTTTCCCCCGGCGTGGCAGAGGGAATTGTGGAGGCCTGCGCTTTGGCCATCGTGGACCCATACCGGGCGGCAACGCACAACAAGGGCATCATGAACGGCATTGACCCTATTGTTGTCGCAACCGGCAACGACTGGCGCGCGATTGAGGCTGGCGCCCATGCTTATGCCGCACGCAGCGGTCGCTATACAGCTCTGACGTCATGGACCGTAGATGACAGCGGTACGCTAACAGGTGAAATTGAACTGCCAATGGCATTAGGCCTGGTTGGCGGCGCCACGAAAACCCACCCGCAAGCCCAGGCCGCGCTAAAATTGATGGGCATTCAATCTGCATCTGAACTGGCGCAAGTGACTGCAGCGGTTGGACTTGCACAAAATCTGGCCGCCCTGCGCGCACTTGCCAGCGAAGGCATCCAAAAAGGCCATATGGCTTTGCATGCCCGCAACATAGCAATCCTTGCAGGCGCAGAAGGACCGGACGTTGACCGCATAGCCAAGGCACTAGCCGCCTCGGGAAACGTGACCGTCGAAAAAGCAAAAGACCTGTTGGGCGCTTGATATTCAGGCGGGATCACCGCGCAGAAACATGCGCCTCCGGCGGGGATATTTAGGAACAAAGGAAGCCGGGGACCGGATCTTTTCTTCGGGCGAGAAATATCCCGGGGTGAGCGGAGCGAGGGGCAGCGCCCCTGAACCGGAGCGAAGCGACGCTTTAAGGTGTGCGGCGCAGCCGCTCCTTCAGGTGACCGGGCGGGACCGCAAGAAAAGATAGAGCGGGAAACCACAGCTGACCCCGATGCAAATGGTCGCTGGAATACACAGGATCAGGACCCAATAGTCCTTGCGCTGGTATACTTCCGCAACCATCCAGACGATCAGGGCGGCCGCCGTGACGGTCAGGTCCCAAACCAGGCCAGAGGATGCCGCATTTGCATGCCAGGCGTCCATCATCCCGGCCAGATCAAACCCGTATTCCGCAAACCACGCCAGAAAGTACCGCATAGGCAAATAGATACCCGCCACGGTCAAGACCAAGTAGAGCCACCGCAACGGAGAAATCCCGCTCACTCTTGTTCATCCTCTTCGGGGGCAGGGTCGTGTTCAAAGACCACAATCGGGACTGGGTCGTCTTTGATACCGCACCCGACAAGAATAGCTGCGGCCAAAAGCGTCGCGCAGAGCCTCAAAACAGGGTCGCGCCGAAAACCTCGCACGCAGATAGCGCAACAGTGGACAATGTCAGGGCTGCATAGAGAGCTGCTTTTTTCATGAGGTATCCTCCAGTTCATGACAGCTACACCTTACCCACGCCTTTGCGATTGTCACGGGACAATTAGGCCTATTCAGCGGCGCGCCATCGGGTAATTGCCGCGCGAACTTCGCTGGGCGCGGTCCCGCCGAAGCTGACACGACTGGCGACCGATTTTTCCACGCTCAACACGTCATAAACCCCGGCTGTAATCGCCGGATGTTGTGTCTGCATTGCCTCCAGCGACAGATCGGGCAGATCGCAACCAGTATCCTCTGCCAGTTTCACCAGCGCGCCGGTCACATGGTGGGCGTCGCGAAACGGCAGGCCCAGCTCCCGAACCAACCAATCGGCTAAATCCGTTGCCGTTGAAAACCCGGCCGCAGCCGCGGCCCGCAACTCATCACGGTTGGCGGTCAAGTCGCGCACCATGCCTTCCATCGCAGCCAGCGCCAGCGTCAGGGCGTCAGCTGCATCAAAGACCTGTTCTTTGTCTTCCTGCATGTCTTTTGAATATGTCAGCGGCAGGCCTTTCATGACCGTCAAAAGCCCGACCGTTGCCCCGGTGATCCGCCCTACTTTGGCGCGCACCAGCTCCGCCGCATCCGGGTTCTTCTTTTGCGGCATGATCGAGGAGCCCGTCGAGAAACGGTCACTTAAGGCCACAAACCGAAACTGGGCGGAGGACCAAATAACCAGCTCTTCGGCAAACCGGCTTAGGTGGGTCGCGCAAATACTGGCGGCCGCCAGAAATTCCAAAGCGAAGTCCCTGTCGGCCACACCATCGAGGCTGTTGGCCATGGGTCTGTCAAAGCCCAGTGCCTTGGCCGTCATATCCCGGTCAATCGGAAATCCGGTGCCCGCCAACGCCGCGGCGCCCAGTGGGCATTCGTTCATCCGCGACCGGGCATCTGCAAAACGCGCCCGGTCGCGGCCAAACATTTCCACGTACGCCATCATGTGATGGCCCCAGGTCACCGGCTGGGCCACTTGCAGGTGCGTGAACCCCGGCATGACCCAATCAGCGCCCGCCTCCGCCTGGCCCAAAAACGCATCAATCAAGGCCGTCAGCCCGGCGATCGCCGCATCAGTCTGGTCGCGTACCCACATGCGAAAGTCGAGCGCTACTTGATCATTGCGTGACCGGCCCGTGTGCAATCGCCCCGCTGGTTCGCCAATCAGGTCTTTCAGACGAGCCTCCACATTCATATGGATGTCTTCCAGAGCCGTCGAAAATTCAAAGGTTCCGCTTTCAATCTCTGACAAGACCGTGAGCAAGCCTTCCCGGATCGCTTGTGCATCGCTATCGTCAATAATGCCCTGTTGGGCGAGCATTGCTGCGTGGGCGCGGGACCCTTCTATGTCCTGCCGCGCCATACGCCGGTCAAAACCGATCGAGGCGTTTATAGCCTCCATGATTGCGTCCGGTCCGTCGGCAAACCGCCCGCCCCACATGGCGTTGGATTTTGTATCGCTCATGGGAATGCCCCCGCTGGAAAGGCCTTAAGATGACCCTGTGGAAAACGCTTGTGTGCGCGGCTCTTTATACGGGGCTGCTTGTTTCCGCCACCCCCGCAGCAGCAGAGGATCGCGACATCGCCGCCCTGGAAGAGATGCGTAAAGGCGATATGCGCAAATTGGTTTTCCACAAGGCCCCGCAGCCGGTGCCTGACAAACCGTTCCTAGATGACACTGGGCAGGACATGACGCTGGGCGCATACAAAGGTAAAGTTGTTTTGTTGAACTTCTGGGCCACGTGGTGCGCGCCGTGCCGCCACGAGATGCCATCGCTTAACGCGCTGCAAAAAGAACTGGGCGGGGACACATTCAAAGTTGTTACCATCGCCACCGGACGCAATCCGCCGCCAGCGATTGCCCGTTTTTTCGAAGAAGAAAACATCGATAACCTGCCCAAACACCGTGACCCGAAACAAGTCTTGGCGCGCGGTATGGCGGTTTTTGGCCTGCCCATGACCGTGGTCTTGAATGAAGATGGCATGGAGATTGCCCGTCTGCGCGGTGACGCGGAATGGTTCGCGCCGGAGGCCGTGGATCTGTTGCGCGCGGTTATAGGCTCAGAAAGCTGAAGGGCGACCACCGCAAAGGTCGCCCGCGATCTTATCCAGATGCTCCCGGTTCAGCGGCTTGTCAAAATAGTCGTTGACCAAATCCAATTCCGCCGCACGATCAGTATCACGCGGGCTCAATGACGCCGTCAGCATAATTACCACTATCTTAGCGAACCCTGTCCCATGCTCCCGGCAGGCAGCTTCCAGGAAGTCCAGCCCGCTCATGCCCGGCATATTGATGTCCACCAAAAGGGCATCCACATCCGGCCGTTCCCGCTGACGCAAGAAGTTGAGCGCATCGCGCCCGTTCAAAAACGGGACAAACCGGCGCACAAGCCCGCTTCGTTCAACGATACGTTTGCAAATCATCTGATCCACGGTGTCATCGTCAATTAACACGAGTGTTTCGATAACGGGCCAGGTTGATGTGGGAATTGGTAGTTCAAACATTTCAGAAGACGGTGTGCCAAACTCGTGTCAACGCGCCCTGACACAAGCGCTCGCAGTGCGTTGGAATTGCGCAATAAAAACGGCGCTAATCGCTGACAAATTTCAGTACCTTCCCTTGCCCCGCCACTTCTGGCACGATGGCGATACGTTTTAACGAAAGGTGTTGTTAGATGTCGAAGTCAAAGGAAATTGATCCCGTCAAGTTTGCGAAACTGGTCGCAAAGCAGACCCGTCTACCATTGCCACGCGTGGCGCAGGTGTTTCAAAAACACCCGCTGACCCCTCAAGGCTACAAAAAGGCAATTGACGAATGTAAGGTGCTGGCCGCCCGCGAAATAGAAGCGATCATGAAAAAGATTGCGCCGTTTTAACCCAGCGCACTGAACGCCACGTCTAGCCCGTCCGCCACCTTGTCTACGTCATCAAGCGACAGGCACATCGGCGGCACCATTCTTAAGCTGGATCGGTGCGGGCCGGATTTTGACAGGATCAGGCCTTGCGCGCGGCAATGTTCAAAAACGGCAGAGGTTGTGGCCTCATCCGGCTCCTTTGTGGCGCGGTCTTTGACCATTTCGATGGCCAGCATCAGGCCGCGTCCGCGGACATCACCGATGGCAAGATGCCGTTCTTTCAAATCATGCAGGCGTGCCAGCAGGGCCGCGCCCACGGTGCGGGCGTTTTCCTGAACCTTGTCACGGGCGATGACCTGCAACACAGCGCGACCCGCCGCACAGCTTGTAGGGTTCGCGCCGTAGGTGTGGAACATGAACTTTCCTGCCATAGGCTCCGCCACCGCCCGGCGCGTGCAAACGGCGCCAAGGGGAAAACCGTTGCCGATGCCCTTGGCCATTACAACGATGTCGGGGATGACACCGTCGGCCTCAAACCCCCACATGTGATCCCCGGTGCGGCCAAACCCTGCCTGCACTTCATCTGCGATGAGCAGCCCCCCGGCGGTACGCACCCGCTCCGCTGCACCTGACATGTACCCCGGCGGCATTTCAATAATCCCGCCGTAGCCCTGGACGCTTTCGATCACCATGCCTGCAATCTGACCGGTTGTGCCGGACTGGATCGTGCGCTCAATCTCATCCAGGTAGGGCTGCGTTCCGGGGCCAAAAACGCCGCGATACTGGTTGGGTTCCGCCACAAAGGCCACGTTGCCCGGCATACCAGGATGCCGCCAACCCGCGATCCCGGTGATAGATTGCGCCGCTGCCGTGGGGCCGTGATAGCCGGTGCGGAGCGCCAGAACATCCAGATTGCCAGTAAATGTGCGCGCCATGGTCAGGGCAAGGTCAATGGCCTCTGCCCCGGAGTTGGTGAAATGCACCACCCAGTCGTCGCCCGGCAAGGTTGCGGCCAGCTCCTGTGCCAAATGCGCGGGCACGGGGTGGTAGAACATGGTGGTGCAATGGGTCAGTTCCGCCGCTTGAGCCTGGGCTGCGGCGACCACATCGGGGTGGGAATGCCCGACAGAGATGCAGACATTCATCCCCAAAAGGTCGATGAACTTGTTTCCATCAGCGTCCCAAAGATACTGCATCTGCCCGCGCTTAAAGACGATTGGGTCTTTGAACGGCACAAATTTCGACTGGCTGGCAGCATAGAACGTGTCGCGCCGCTGGGCGGTGCCTTGGGTGGTCCAATCGGTGGTCAGGGCCGTCATTGTCTAGCTCCTCAGCTTGTCATTATTTGGATCATAAGGCGGTTGGGGCAGCACGTGGGCTGCAAATTCCTGCTGTAGGACGAGGACGGAAAGCCCCTCGCGCAGTCCTTTTTCGCGCAAGTATGCCAGCGCCAGCCATTTTCCGGTGCGATGCCCAAAGGCGGCGGAGGTGACGACACCAACCGGTGCTCCGGCGTGAAAAACAGCATGGGAATAGAACGGAAATGCGCCTGTACAATCGAGTTCCAGCAACACCATCTCCCACGACGCGGGCGTGGGATCTGACGTGAAAGCAGAGAGCCCTACCTCAGAAAGCGACCGTTCCGTGGTCAGATCACCCCCCCAAGCGCGATAACCCTTTTCCAGCCGCATCGCATTGGCTGCATATGCGCCGTAAAGTCCCACGCCCAAATCCTGACCAGCCTGCCAGAGCGCGTCGAAAACCGCCGCCGCAAAGGCCGCATCCATGTGCAGCTCCCACCCTAGTTCCCCGATGTAGGACACACGCAGCGCGCGCACGGGGACGCCTGCCAAGCTTATCTGCTGAACGGTCAACCAGTTGCCAAGCGGGTCCTCTGACAAGGTGCGTAACAAATCCCGCGAACGGGGGCCCATGACGCCAATAACAGCCAGTTTGTCTGACACGTCTTCGACAACGACATCATGGTCTTCAGCCTTTGTGCGCAGTGTATCGAGGTCCATTTCCTGCGCCGCAGCGGCGCTTGTCAGATAGGCGTGGTCTTCTGCCATCCGGGCCACCGTGAACTCTGCCCCGACACCACCAGCTGGGGTGATTGCGTGGGTCAAACCAATGCGTCCGGGACTCGGTGGTTGATTTGCGCCCAGCGCCGCCAAAAACGCCTGAACGCCCGGACCCTTGACCTCAAACTTAGCGAAAACGGACAAATCTGCGAGGGCGACGCGTTCAGACGCCGCCCGACATTCTGCCGCGACGGCATCGAACCAATCCGGTTTTCGGAACGTCTCTGTCGCCTCTGCACCAACTGTGTCCGCAAACCAATTGGGTCGCTCCCAACCGTAAGCCGCGCCCATGACTGCACCGCGCGCCACCAACTGGTCATGCAATGGTGACAACCTTAGGCCGCGCCCTGCCGGACGTTCTTCGAATGGATAGTGGACACTAAATTGCAGTCCGAAACATTCGACCGCCTTGGCAATACGAAAATCACGGTCCGCCCATTGCCCAAACCGGCGCGGATCAACAGCCAACGCGTCCATGGGTGGTGCGCCATGGGTCATCCAGTGGGCCAAAAACCAGCCTGCACCGCCGCCCTCCATGACGCCCATGGAGGACCCGGTCATCAGCCAAGCCCCTGGCACCCCGTGGGCCGGACCGATCAGCGGGTTGGCATCCGGCGTAAAGGTGATTGGGCCGTTGATCACCGATTTTACGCCGCCTTTGGCTAAAGCGGGGATCCGCGCCATTGCGGCTTCAATGATATGTTCTACCCGGTCTAGATCCGGCGGCATAAGGTCTGCGCCGAATTCCAGTGGGACCTGGTCTACAGACCAAACTTGCGCCTCTTTCTCATAAGGCCCCAGGATCAGCCCGTCGCGTTCCTGGCGGACGTACCAGCTTTCCTCCGGATCGCGGATCATTGGCAATTCAGTGTCTCGGGCGGCAACCTCTTCGATGCGATCCGTCACCAGATATTGGTGCAGCACTGGCACCGATGGCACATTCACGCCCATCATCTGTCCGATCTCAAAACCCCAGGTGCCCGCCGCGTTGACGAGGTGCCGGGCCGTGATCTCTCTGTCTTTCAACTGCACACGCCAATGGCCTTCGCGGGTGATCCCCAGCACCGGATTGTAGCGCAGAAATGTCACCCCGTTTTGCGCCGCCACCCGGGCCATGGCCGTCACAGCCAGCGTCGGGTCCACGTGGCCGTCGTCAGGCTCATAGATGCCGCCGATTAACCCATCGAGTTGTGCAAGCGGATGCAGTTCCGCAATCCTTTCGCGGGTCAGCAACTCTAATGGATAACCTGTGAACGCGCTGAGGCCAGCCACATGGGCGAACTCATCCATCCGGTCCGGGTTGCGCGTGACCCGCATCGCGCCAGAGGGGTGAAAACCGCACGACTGGCCGGTCTCGTTTGGCAGAATATCGCGATAAAGCCGGACAGAGGTCGCGCGTAACTCTTGTATGGTTGGGTTATGGGCAAAGTGGGTACATAGGCCCGCCGCATGCCAGGTTGACCCGTGGGTGAGGTCGTTTTTTTCAACCAACACAACGTCTTGCCAAGCTTCTTTGGCTAGGTGGTAAGCCAGCGAAACGCCCATCGCACCGCCGCCGATTATAATAACCTGAGCGTCGGTCATCCGCGCATCCTTTTGTGGGTCGGGTCAAAAGGCACACGGTCGAGCACGCGGGCGGGGTATAGTTTGCCCGCCACTTCAATTTGCACATCGGGTCCGATGTCTGGGTCCACCATGGCAAAACACAGGTCTTGCCCGGTGCGCGGTCCGCGTGCGCCGGAGGTGGTAAGACCTATAACACTCCCATCTTGCCAGACCGGTTCATCATGCAGCAGCAACGGCGCGCCGTCAGCGGCAAGCAGCACGAGTTTCTGGGCAGGTCCTTCGCCCTTTTGCGCAGCTAGAACTTCTTTGCCAGCGAAGGGCTTTAACCAATCGATTGTGAAACCGAGACCCGCCTCAATTGGTGTAATCGTCGGGCCGATGTCATGCCCCCAATGACGAAAACCTTTCTCTAATCGGCAGCCGTCCACTGCGTAAAGCCCCATCGGCTTGGCGCCCGCTGCAAGAAGCAGATTGCAAACCGTGGCGGCAATGTCGTTTGGCAGCGTCAGTTCCCAGCCCAATTCCCCGACGTATGAAATCCGCGCAGCGCGAAGGTTGGTCTTTGCGAAGGATATGTCGCGGAAGGTGGCAAAGGGAAAATCGTGCCAGTCTGTGTCGACGACCAGTCCCAGCACGTCCCGCGTTGTGTGCCCCATCACTCCAATCACAGCTTCCCGTTCTGTCACATCCGTGACAGTCGCCGCGCCCAACGCACGCCGTAAGAAGGCAAAGTCGCGCCACCGAGTGCCAGCGCCAGACGTAATGCGCCAACGGTCTTCTGCCAATCGCATGACGGTCAGATCACCTTCGATCCCAGCGCGTTGGTTGAGAAGCTGTGTGTAGACCACGCGCCCCACAGGTACGTCCAATTGGGCCGTTGAGATTTCGTTCAAGGCATCCGCTGAAGCAACAACGTGGAATTTCGAAAACGGGGTCAGGTCGATTAGTGCGGCACCGTGCGACATCGCGGCGGCTTCTTGCGCGGCGTTGGCCCACCAGCCCTGCTCGGCAACGGAATACTTGGCAGGTGCGCCGAAATAGAGCGGTCTTTCCCAACCGCCTGTCACCCCAAACTGCGCACCGGCGTCTGACCAAATCTGATGCATGGGCGTGCGACGGATCCCGCGCCCGTGCTTTGGCTGTTTGTAGGGCCAGTGCATCGCGAATTGATTGCCAACCGCCTCTCGCATACGGTCAGCCATGTGCGGCGCGGTGGCCTCTGCCGGGTCAGCGCGAGCTACGTCCACTTCCCACAAATTCATGGGAGGATGGCCGTCTTCCATCCAATCAGCCAGCGCGCGACCTATGCCCGCGCTCGACATGATACCGACGGAGTTGAGCCCTGCCGCCACGAAGAGCCCATCGCAGTCTGGCGCCTCCCCCACATAGGGTCGCGTGTCGGTGGTGAAGCTTTCCGGACCATTCATGAAACGTTGGATGCCGGTACGTTCTAGGTCCGGGATCAGCGTCAGCGCGCGTTCCATGTAGGGGCCAAACTGGTCCCAGTCTTCCGGCAGTTCCAGGTAAGCGCGGTCGCCTTCCGGGCCGTTTGGGTCCCAGCACTTTGCGTCCATCTCAAACGCGCCGATCACCAGACGCCCGGCATCCCCTTTGACGTAAAAGCCCGTGTCCATGTCGCGCAAAACCGGGATCGGGTTGGGCAGGCCCGGCATCGGTTCAGTGACAACGTACATGTGTTCAACGGGCTGCAACGGCAGGGCAAGCCCGGCGCTGGCGGCCAGGTCCTTGGACCAGGCTCCAGCGCAAAGGGCAACCCTGTCGGCAAGTATTCGGCTGCCGTCTTCCAGCTCGACCGCCGCAACCCGTCCATTTTCACACACGATTTCCGTGACACGAATATTCTGACGAATTTTCACGCCCGCCGCAGAAGCTGCGCGGGCGTATGCCATGCAGAGGTCCACTGGATTCACGCTGGCATCTTCGCCCACCGTTGCCGCCCCGACGACGCCGTCGCCCGATACCTGTGGGAAGCTTTTGGTCAGTTCATCGGGACCCACCATCCGGGGCGAGAGGCCAAAGTGACGGCCCAGCGCGCAGATGCGGTGGAGTTCGTCGAGCCGTTCTTCGCGGCGGGCAATCCAATAGCCGCCGGTTTGGCGGTAGCCCGTCTCTAGCCCCGTATCGCAGGTGAGTTTAGGGAATAATTCCAGCGCATACATGGCAAGTTTTGTCATGTTCGGCGTGGCCCGCAACGGGCCAACAATGCCCGCCGCATGCCAGGATGTGCCGCTGGTCAGCTCGTTGCGTTCCAGCAGCACCACATCTTTCGCGCCTCGCTGGGCCAGGTGGTAAGCAAGGCCGAGGCCTATGGCCCCACCGCCAATAATCACTGTGCCCGCAATTTCAGAAGAAGTCGGCATCTGGCACCTCTGCCTTTTTGCGCGCAACATAGTCTTGCAAGGCTGCGTCTATATCCGGGTCGAGGCCTGGGTCCTGATACCCGGCCAGCCTTTCCTTCCAGGCCGCATTTGCGCGGGTTGCCATGTCCTGTCCACCTTCGGCTTCCCACTGTTCAAAACTGGAATTGTCCGCCAGATCCGGGCGGAACAGCGCCGTCAGGAAATTCGCTTGCGTGTGTTCGGAGCCGAGGAAATGCGCGCCCGGGCCGGTCGCGGCTATCGCATCCATCGCTTGTGCGTTTTCGCTCAGGTCGATGCCGTCGAAAAATCGGCAGACTTTGCCGCAGATGTCCGCGTCCATCACCGTTTTTTCAAACCCCGTGACAAGCCCGCCTTCCAGCCAACCGGTGGCGTGGTTGATCATGTTGGCGCCTGCGAACATCGACATCATCAGGCCCCAAACGGCCTCTTGCTGGCTTTGCCCGTCGGGCAGTTTGGACGCGCTTAGGCTGCCCACGGTATGGAGCGGCACGCCCAATCGACGCGCCAACTGCCCGGCGGCCAAGACCATCAGTCCAGCTTCCGGGGTGCCAAACGTGGGCGCCCCTGATTGCATCGACATGGTGGATGCAAAGGACCCCATCAGGCAGGGTGCACCCGGGCGGACCAGCTGCGTCAGCATCATCACGGCCATTGTCTCTGCCAACACCTGTGCCAGCGTTCCGGCCACGGTGGTCGGGCTCATCGCGCCGGTCAGCACCCAAGGGGTGCAGGCAACCGGCTGGCCCGCGCGCGCATAGGTTTTCAG
>JBCCET010000039.1:0-33541 GCA_039030095.1 Pseudomonadota bacterium
CAACACGATCCTGATCTTCTCTTCAGATGAATAGTGCTTGCGCGTTGCACGCTTGATATCTTTGGCGATCTTCTCGCCAGGGCTCTTCGTTGTCTTTCTCATCGTCCACTCCTAGGTGGTTACGTTGAGCAACAAACCCTCTCTTAGCAAATGACCCTAATTGGTCCCATAGGCGCTGACGTCAGACACAAAGGTCCGAAATGACGGGCCGCAACGCAGCATTTTGATTTCAACTCGAACGGCAGCTTTGGGCCGCTCGCGCCCAAGACTGGGGGATCAAACGGGGGTATCGAAATACCCCCTTTGCAAGTGGTCACGTATTACGGGACACAGCTTGCCTTAGCAGTTTTGCTGCTACCCTTTTGGCAAGCCGTGGCTCTAAGTGACCCGACTCTTGGCTCTTCAGCGCACAGCTCGCCTTAGTCCTACCACCACTACTACCTTTCGTTGGCAGTGACCTGCCTCGAAGCGCGTCAGCTCACAACTTGGCTGAATACTCCTACCACAATTTTTTTGTAGCTCTTGCCTCATCGGGAACTAACTCTGTGCATGCCAGCGAACGGGTGGCTAAAGTCTCAGTGATCATGACTTGCAACCTAGCAGCACTTAGATTGAGGAATTACCCATACAGCGGTGTTACGGTTGACAACGCGCATACGACGCAACACGTACAAACGTGGAAGCCAATACGGACACTTCGATTTTGGCGCATCGCCAAAAAAACTCCATGCTCGACTTACGAAGCCCCAGCAGGCCCGCCCACAAGTCGACGCGCTTACGGCACCAGCAACCTTGGAAGTCTTGGCTTAACGACATCACAGCGGCAAGAATTCCCGGAAAGCGCATTCCCAAGATTGACCGCGCTAGTCTGACATGCAACCTAACGTCGGGTTGAGGGAAATTTTATGAATCAGCGACTGATGCATCCGAGGGCGATCACCAACGTGAAAGACTCGGTTCATATTCAAATTAAACTGTCCATTTTTGATCGTGAGATCATTGACAGTGCCTACTTTCAAAGGCTTCATTTTGTTCTTCAAAACTCAACCACATATGTAGCATTTCCAACCAACAAAAACAGCCGATTCGCACATTCGCTCGGTGTTGCCCATCTCGCGGGCGAGATGCTCGTCAGAGCGCTATCGAATTCCACTCTACAAGACCACACCGAATTCGTTCGCGCCGCCGAGTCGTTCATTCTTGAATATTATGAGCAGGATCCAAAAGATGAGTGGGTTAAGCTGATTGAAGGATGGAAGAATACAGTATCAGGGCAATCAGGTTTCCGCCATAGCCCTTTTCTTACTCCAGAAAATTTGGACAGTGTCAAGAATGACGCCACAGGGCTAAGAATGCCAACGGGGTTCATTGTCGACACACTCTGGCAGACACTGAGAATTTGCGGACTGGTTCATGACATTGGACACCTTCCGTTTAGTCATTCTTTAGAGGGCGCGGTTTCAAAGTTGAAACGGAGAGTGCATCACGACGACGGAAGCATTTACCGAAGCGCCTTCGCGAGCATATCGCAACCCGAACAGTTCGACTTTGCCTGCTGCTCACATGAACACAAACGCGTTTTGAGAAAATTCTCTAAAATGCTGGAGCAAGCGTTCGGCAGCACGTTTGACTTAGATAGTTTTGAAAAAAACTTAGAGAAGTTTCCAATACATGAAAGACGCAGCCTCTACATCTTTTGGTCGCTGTATGACTCAAACGAATTCTCATTGGAAAACGAGCAGCGCGAATATCGAAACTTTATGTATAGGCTCGCATTCTTGATCCTGTTTTCGTCGATGCAGGACGACAACGACGTAAACCCAGAGGGCTCTCAGCCGAGTGAAGCACTTCCGTCGTTCTTTCGCGTGTTGAAGTTGCTTATCGCTGGATCCGTGGACGCAGACAGACTCGATTACACGACCAGAGACGGTCTAGAAAGCGGATCTACTATTGGTCAATTTGACCTGAAGCGGGTCGTTGATGGCGCTGTCATATATCGCGATAGAGCCGCCGACAGAACACCATTCAAATTGGGGTTTTTCCACAGGTCCGTTTCGGGAATTGAGCAGTTTTTTACAGAGCGATTTCAATGCTACAAGTACATTATTTACCATCGAACATCCGCTCGAACGGAAGCTTGTGTACAAGAGTTAACAGCAAGTCTAATTACGGCATGCGCCGTAGATCCGAACAGTGAGCTCGCTGCGATGTGTGAATCTGCAGGTCTTACCGGATCAACATCCGCGCAGCGTTGGATAAGTGATCCTGAGCAGGCAACATCAGACCCAGACCTTGAGACGCCGCTCTATATTTTTCCACTGCACGATACGTTCTTGATCAACTTTGATGATTCAGTTTTTCGCACCCTACTAAAAGAAATCAAAGGCAAAATTAAAAAAGGGGATGTGCTTTGCAGAAACCCTCAGGCTAAAGCGATATTGAAAAATATTGAACATCTAATTGATATTGTGGTCTACAGGGATTTCAATCAAATATACGAACCCTTCAAGAATTCCTCCATTAGATCAGAAATTTTGAAATCCGTTGATTCACTTGAACCCAAGAATTTCGACACTTATTTTTCAGACGTTGTGAGCAATGCAACATCTCTCAAAGAGCACATTAATGAAGCAGAGGGTTTTTTTGAAGAAAAGCTTGGGCCCAATTTCACGATCATCGTCAATACGCAAGCGCCAAAGATTTATGATCACCAACGCGCTTTGAGAGATGGAGAAGAAGTCACTTTGATATTTCCGCCCGAGGCCCCAGGTGGCGATTTGATAAGCCGAAGCGCAACGGAAATCTCTAGTGTTTTGGATATTATGCCGGATCTATTTATGAAGGAATTTAAAATACGAATATATTTTGTTGCAAAAAACATTAAATATGGTGAAAATATTGAAATGAGGAATAACGTGATTTTAGCATTTAGAGAGTATGCGAAGATGTTATCGAGCAAAATATCGGAGGAGTAAAAGATGTGTATGCCGGAGACTAAACAAGGATATCTGCTTTTAAAGGCGTTTGATACCGCCCAAGGCAAAGTCGGTCTGAACCGAGATCAACTCAAGGAGGCGATGGCAAAAGCTGCGGCTAAAGATCCTGATCGGTTCGGTTCGGCTCTGAAGTCGGCCGTAATGGAATCGTTGCTCCGACAGTACTGGATGTCAAATGGAATAACGTACGACAAGAGCACTGGGTATATGCGAACGGAATTAGGAAAACGGCAGCTAAAGCACCTTGAGCGATTTGTGCACGGCCGTCTTATAGCATAGAAAGATTTTAGCAACCCAAACTGATAACCGTTTTTCGGCCCAATTCTGCTCTAGATCACACCGCTTTCCCCTTTGATTTAACTGTATTTTTTGGGTAACACGCGCTGAGCTGCGCGCATCAAGCCGTGGAGGTGTATTAGATGCGCACGAGAAATGTGAGTGCCGCTCGGCTTGAGGATCTTAAGCTATGCTGTGTCGGCGAAGTCTTCATAGGTGACGGAAGTCGGTTAGGAAAAGCAGTAAACTTCAACAGAGACGACACACATGAATTGTTTACATATCCGTACTGATGCACAGAGCACTAATTCCATTGAAGAGTACGAGGAAACCGAAACACTATCCAGATGGGCTCCGTTGTCTGTTGGATGGAATTCTCAATCGGAGACCCTTCAATCGTGGTGAAGTTCTTACTTTTTCGGCCTGTTGATCGTGTCTACACTTGGTTCTTATCAACCGGGCGATTGCGATCTTAGTTTAAGTGTCTAATTTATTGAAAAGTCGCCATTCATGAAAGATAAATGCAAAGAAGCCATCTCCGGTTTACCAAATTTGCACAGCTCCGCTTGGAGTCTTGCCATTATGAACCTGACGCAAAAAAACCAGATTCGCAGGCTTTTCTTGCGTCGCTTTCCAGTGCTAGACAGCAGTTCCGGTGGACCAATACGGCGACAGCTCCGTCAGGCAGCCCTTTCAGACTTCAAGTCGGTTTCTTCGATGCACCTACACCCAACGCGCTCGCAGATCGTTGGGAGGGCGAATATTACCTGGGCATGCATGTTGCGCTCTTTGTGGCGATCAACGAGTTTGCCATGTTCTGTTTCGCGCAACAGTACTTTTTTCGAGATGTCGGGAAGGCGAGTTCATTGAGATGATCATGGCTGCCCAAGGTGCATTAGAGCGCAAACAAAACGGACGCCAAGTGGCCCAAAAGATGCAAGCGCGGATGCAGAACGGCTTTTGGATACACAACGCGCCCATCGGCTACCGCTATGAGACGATCAAAGGGCGCGGCAAAGTCCTGGTACACAATCCACCCTTTGATGATATCGTCCGACAGGCGTTTGAAGGCTACCCGGATCATAGACACCACCAACGAGTCAGTGCTGCGTGCCTACGAGACCAAAATCGCCGATCTCGACAAATCTCGCGCCCGTTTGCAGGAAAAAGCCACCGAAACCCTGCCACCTAAAGGCCGGATGGAGGAATTTATCGAACACTCCCTCACATTCCTCGCAAACCCTTGGAAAATCTGGGAAACAGGGCACCCAACCCTGCAACGCACAGTGCTCAAACTAGCCTTCGCAGAGCGTCCGACATACACCCGAAACAAGGGTTATCGAACACCAAAAACTACCTACCATTCAAGGCTTTAGGGAGAATCAGGGCTGAAAGAGAAGATATGGTGCCCAGAAGAGGACTCGAACCTCCACGTCCATACGGACACCAGCACCTGAAGCTGGCGCGTCTACCAATTCCGCCATCTGGGCACGAAACAAGCTTTGCGCGATCTATCCTCAGGCCCGGTGGCTGTCAACGGGATTCCGTTGGGCTGGGTGAAGTCGCTTGCAGGCGGGCGTATCAATCCTAGATACCCGTTCAATAACACCGAGGATCCGCCATGAAAGAAAGACGGACAGCAACTGTTTTTGGGGGAACGGGATTTGTTGGGCGATATGTTGTTCAACAACTCTCTGAAGCAGGTTGGGATGTACGTGTTTTTAGCCGCTCAGCACATGGGACGGACTTAGGCCAGTTGCCTGGCGTGACCTTCTTGTCCGCTAACATCTGTGATGTCTCCGCGGTTGAAGCAGCTTTGGTTGGTTCGCAAGCGGTTGTAAACTTGGTGGCTGTTCTCAACAGTGTGGGTCCTCAGAACTTTGAAGTCTTGCACGTAGACGCTGCAAACAATGTCGCTCGCGCCGCCGCTGACCACAAAATTGAACGGTTTGTGCATGTGTCTTCGATCGGGTCACATCCAGATGCGTCGTCGGATTATTCGCGCACCAAGGGACTGGGGGAGCAAGCGGTCCTGCAACATCACCCCAACGCGATTATTTTGCGGCCATCGTTGATATTTGGACCCAAGGATGGTCTGTTCAACCGCTTCGCCGAAATGGCACGGTTTGGGCCTTTGTTACCAATTTTCGGGGGCACAACCCGATTTCAACCAGTTTACGCTGGAGACGTTGCACAGGCAGTTATCAAAGGAATAACCGAAGAGGCGACGCCGGGCACATACGAGCTGGGGGGCCCGGACATTGAGACACTGGCCCAACTAATGCACAGAATGCTTAGCGTGATCGGATGGCGACGACAGGTTATCAATCTACCTTTCACTGTCGGCATGCTGATGGGCAACGGACTTGATTTACTTCAAAACCTTTCCGGCGGCATGTTTGAAAATACGCTGGTTACGGCAGACCAAATCGCGACATTAAAGTCTGACAATGTGGTGGCGCCCGATGCAAAGTCCCTGGCTGACATGGGCATTGTGCCGACACCCATGAGCGAAATTCTTCCGAAATACTTGAATAAATACAACCCGTAACCGGTTTTTTGCTACTGTCGCAGACTTGCAAAACACAACGCCCAGTTATTTCTCGCAATCGTCAGGATGTAGCTCAGCCCGATAGAGTATTATTTTCGGGAGGCAGGGGGCATGAGCTCGGCTCATGCCACTCCGTCTAATAAAAATAGTTAACCACCATTGCTTGGGCTGCGGCCTTTTCGCGGTCTAATAGCTGGAATTTGCAACGGTCATTCTAACTTGGCTGTGTTTTGAAACTGTATTGTAATCTAGCAGCGCTGCGGAAGTAATCCGCTGCCAGCTCAAGGTTGTTGCCGTCGTTGTCCAGCGGCATTTCTGCGGGCCGTTGATAGTCCGGGTTTCTGGGACGAGCTGGCACATGTTTAGTGACTTTTGCTGTCGGCCACGATTTTATCGTCAACTTTTGTCAAATGGCAGCAATGGGCCGGACGCAGGCGGAGGAATGCCGCTACCTAACAGGCTGAATAAGCGCCAGTGATCGCTGTCTTTGACTTGCCGCTCAGCTATGGGTCCGTGATTTCTGCGGATCATAGACCGGGCTGGCAACAATCGTGGCCACAGTGTCCAAGCTTTCGCCTGATACAGACAGGATTGACCCAACGGGCAATCCCGGCTGGGCATGGGCCAAAGCAAGCGATTTGCCTAACCGGTGCGAATAGCAAGGACTGTTGATTACACCTACATCGTGACCGTCGAACGACAGAATTTCACCACCGTCCACCATGTCTGGATGGTCGATGTCCAAGCAGACATTTGAGACCCGTTCAGCGCCCTTTTTGGCGAACACTGCCGCCTTTCCGCGAAAGTCGCTTTTTGAGCTGCTCACTGTGAACCCGAGGCCAACTTCCCAAGGGGTGTTATCGTCGGTCATATCGTAGCCGTAAAATAGCAGGCCCGCTTCGATCCTCACTTTGTCGAGTGCTGTGAAGGAACACGGCGTGACACCCGCATCGATCAGCTTGTCCCAGATTTCAGTAATCACTGAACCGTCGGCGAAGACCTCGTATCCGCGTTCGCCGGAGTATCCTGTTCGCGAAATCCGACAGGGATGGCCGAAAAGCAGGGCGGGTGCATGCTCGAAATATGCGAGATCGCCGAGCTCGATGTCGGAATTGTGGTTTAGGATGTTTAACGCAGCAGGCCCTTGCACTGACAAGTCGTGAAGATCATCTGTAAATTCCAATTCAACATCGCGCCCGGTGGCCGACGCCTCCAACAAGGCCATCGTGTCGCCCGAGCCATGAACGATCATCCATTCGCCATCACCATTGTTCGACACGATCGCATCATCGGCAATGCCGCCTTGTTCCGTAAGAACGCATAGGTACGCGGCCTTTCCTTGGGTGACTTTTGACAAGTCACGCGTTGTTAGGTGATCCAGTACAGCTTGCGCGTCCGCGCCCCGCACCATTACCTTTTTCAAGGGCGACATGTCGAACATGCCCGCGCGTTCGCGAACAGCATCATGTTCCTCATTAGGATCGGTGTCGTAGGTCCATGCAGTGCCCATTCCGTTCCAGTCTTCCAACCCCGAGCCTAGTGCTTTGTGGCGTGAGGCAAGTGCTGAGGTGCGGCTGAGTTCTTCGGTCATTATTGTTCCTTTCTAGTGCCATTCATCCGGCATGCTGGCTTTGCGCTCGGCGACGAAGTCCTCCAGCAAAGCCTGGGTGCCAGTATTGATTTCGGGTTTTTTGTAGTCGGCCAGCATTTTTCGCCAACGCGTCGAGGCTCTTTGATCCGCAGTCGGTGCCCCGTTTTCGACCCAGGTTTCGTAAGGCCCGGCATCTGAGATCTGTGGTTCGAAATTTGCAGATGTGTAATGGCGCAGCGTGTTGCTGGTAGACAGGAAATTCTCTCCGGGCCCGGTCTCGTGATAGGCATCTCGACCGAAGGCTTCATCGTCTGTTTCAAAACCTTGCAACAGCTTCAACATCCCGCCGCAATGATCGAGGTCCATGACAAATTTCTCGTAGGACATAACCAGTCCGCCCTCGAGCCAACCCGCCGCGTGCCAGACTTGATGTGCTCCCGACAAAAGTGTGGCCCACATCCCATCCGCGCTGTCCTGCATGGCCTGACCGTCGGGTGCGTTCGACGATGTGATTTGGCCGCCGCCGGATCGTACGGGGACGCCAAGCCGACGACCTAACTGTGTCAACGCCATGGTGGTCATGTTTGCCTCGGGGGAACCGAAAGTCAGCGCACCACTGCGCAGGTTCATCGTAGAGTGAAAGCTGCCAAACACCGCCGGACTGCCGGGCCTGACAAGTTGCGTCAGCGCAATACCGACCATCGCTTCGGCCAAAGTCTGGGCCGCCACGGCGGCCGGTGAAAGCGGGCCCATGGCCCCGGCAAAGATTGCCGGAGAAACGCAGACACATTGGTTCGCTTCTGCATAGATCCGCAAAGCACCCGACATGGTGTCATCATAAATAAGCGGTGAGTTGACGTTGATGTTGGCCTGCATCACCGCACAGCGTTCCAGGGCATCCGGCCCGAAAGCCAGCTTTGCCATCTCAATACTGTCCAGCGCCCGCTCCGGTGCCGTGACCGAACCCATGAAAGGTTTTGTCGAGAGGGTGAGATGTGCCAACATCATATCCAGGTGACGCTTGTTAACAGGTACATTCGTCGGCTCCACGACGGTGCCACCGGAATGGTGCAAGGCCGGTGCGCTGTAAGATAGTTTTACGAAGTTCTGGAAATCCGCCAGTGTGGCATAGCGTCGGCCACGATCAAGATCGGTCACGAAAGGCGACCCATATCCTGGCATTAGCACGACGTTGTCGCCGCCAAGTGTCACTGTATTGTCCGGGTGACGTCCGTGCAGTTGGAACGTTTTCGGCGCGGTTGTACAAAGCTCTCTCACGTGTCCCGGCTCAAAGCGCACCCGTTCTCCGTCGATCCGCGCACCGGCCTGGGCAAACAGATCCAGCGCCTGCCTGTCGCCCCGGAATTCGACACCGATCTCGTCCAGTATCCAATCGGCCTGATCTTCGATCCGTAACAAATGTGGCTCCGTCAGAAGCTCATAAGCCGGTATCCTTCGCCCCGTGAAGACCGAGGTTTCGCGCGGGGCGCTACAACGAGACCGCCGACCACGGCGTCCCCTGTTCTGGAGTTTTGTTTTTGCTGAGGCTTCTGTTGCTGTGTTCAAAAGGGCCAACTCCATGCCTTCGCTCCACTAACCCAAGAACCAATGAACACGATGTCTGAGATCTGAAAATCGAGTTTTTCTTTCCTTTGCGTTTAAAAATTTTGTACACAATTTCATGCACACGCGGTTTCACCATCACGACTTGCTTAGGCTTTTCGCGGAGATTGCCGGCCACCCAAGCTTTTCGGCAGCAGCTGAGGCCATGAACATGACCAAAGGGGCCATCAGCTATCAGATAAAAACGCTTGAGACCGATCTGGGCGTCCGCCTTTTTCAACGCACGACGCGCGGTGTCAAATTGACCGCTGCCGGAACAAAGGTGCTGGCAATATGCAAAACTCGTTATGAAGAGATCGAAGCAACTATTGACTCATTCAGAGGCGCAACATCTCAAGCCCTGAATGTTGGTGTTTCAACCTATTTCGCCGCCCGTTGGCTATCATCGCGACTGATGACGTTCATGCATCAGCACCAGACCGTGCAGCTGCGCATCCAGCCGATGATCCAGTTCTCTACACATGAACTACGGGACATCGATCTGGCGATCAGATGGGGAAACGGGATTTGGGATGATGGTGTTGTGATCCCCTTCATGCCGCTGCGCTCTTTTCCGGTCGGCAACGCGGATGCCGCACGTCATGTGGAGAATGTGGGGATGGCAAAGGCGATATCAGACTTCACATTGCTTCGGGATCGCGATGACAGTAACGCCTGGTCCGATTGGCTGGACGCCGCCGCTCTCCCACCGGACACAAAACCAGACGTGTTGATCATTCCCGACCCGAACGTTCGGGTGCAAGCCGTGATCAATGGTCAGGGAATTGCGTTGATGGATGATCTTGTGAAAGACGAGCTGGACAATGCGAAGCTGTACCAATTGTCCGATATAGTTCTTCCAAACTACGGCTACTTCATTTTCCAATCACATCGAGATGCCGCTTCAGAACCTGCGCGGAAGTTTTCTAGTTGGCTACAAAGCCAGTCCTAAGTGAGTATGCCTTTGATCTGACGCACAAGAGTTGTCTCCGCAGCCTTTCTAACTAGAAATTTCAAACGCGCAGAAAATGCTGTTGCCGCTGCGGTTTGTGAGCAGATGGTTAAATCTTCTTGGGTCGCAAGCAAACGCGTTACGCCCCCGCTTGTAAAAGCGGTTTCAACGCGATCAACTCTTTGCTCATGAAGTCAATGAAACGACGCACACGAACTGTGCGTCGTAGTTCTGAGTGAAAAAGCAGCCAAAGATTGCGATCCAAAACAGGCGCGACACCAGGGACAGGCACAAGTTCAGGGTAGATTGTGGTAAAATACGCCGACGAATTGATCATGCCCACACCCTTTCGTGCCAGCGACAACTGCAACACCGGGTCCGTCGTTGCATGGCGTACTTCGGCCAGCGGGAAAACGGTGTCTGAGACCCAGTCAGGGTGCCGATCTGCCTTGTCCCATCCGATCCAAGTCAGACCTTCGCCCCTTGGCCCCGCGACCGGCAAGTGAGTTTCCAAGTAAGACTTGCTTGCCATGGGGACGAGTGCCATTTTGTAGAGCTTTCTGGCAATCACGTCTTCATTGACTTGATGTGCATACCTCAATGAAACATCTGTTTGCAGGCGGTTGATGTCTTCAAATTGGTCAGACACCTGAATTTCCAGATCAATGGCCGGATATGCTTTGATAAACTTCGCAAGCAGCGGCGCGATAATTTCATAAATCAGTGTGCCAGTCGTTGAGAACCGCACTACGCCGGCTTCTTCTCGGTCAAGACCTTGAACCCGTTTCCGGGCTTCGTTGACCTTGAGTTCAGCCTCTTCTGCCAAGGGTAGCAGATCCCTTGCGGCGGAGGTCAGCTCCAATCCGCGTCGCGTGCGCCTAAAAAGCTGCACGCCATAACTGGCCTCCAGCACCTCAATATAGCGTTTGACGGTCGCATGCGTCGCGCCGGTGAGTTCCGCCGCTCCTCGCAGCGTTCCACTGCGCACTGCGGCTAAAAAGTAGGGAAGCCCGGTCCAGTCCATCATTCACCACTGGTCAAAATTCTAACCATAATGTTTCAATTTGAGCATTTATTGGGTCAATATCTATCCGTAATCAAAAGGCGTCAACAAAGATTTGGAGAGCGCCATGGACAGAAGAGTCTTCCTTAAAACCACCACCGCAACGGCAGCAGCAGCGCTATTGCCCGTCCCGTCAATCGCAGCTCCTTTCGAAAAGAAATACGCCGACGTGCTGGGTCACAAGATGGCATATGTTGATGAAGGTGAGGGGCGCCCGATCGTTTTCCTGCACGGCAATCCCGCATCATCTTATCTTTGGCGAAATATCATTCCTTATGTCACCGACGGCCACCGGGCCATTGCCCCGGACCTGATGGGCATGGGTGACAGCGACAAGCCAAAGATGACCGAAACCTACCACGAAAGTGCGCACTATCTGCACACGTTCCTCGACAGCCTGGACTTGAAAGACGCCGTGTTGGTGATTCACGATTGGGGCTCAGCGCTTGGCTGGCACTATGCGCGAACTCGTCCGGACCGGATCTCGGCGGTCGCGTTCATGGAAGCCATGGCGCCGCCATTCATGCCGATGGAGGACATGAGCGTCCTGCCGCCTGAGTTGGTGCAATTCATGACCGGCATTCGCACCCCAGGCGTTGGTGAACAGATGATCATGGAACAGAACCTCTTTCTTGACGCCTTTATGCGACATGACGGCGCCGGGCTCAGCGACGAAGTTATGGCTGAATACAATCGCCCCTATCCGACCGTCGCTTCGCGACAAATCCTACTGGATTGGCCGCGCGAAATCCCAATGGAGGGCAACCCCGCAGATATACACGCGGTGGTTCAGGCCAACTCGGATTTCGTTGCACAAAGCACGTTCCCAAAGCTGATGTTCCACGTCAGCCCTGGCGCCGTGATCCCAGAGTTTGCCGCCGCTTGGATCAAGGAGAACCTTACAAACATAGAGGCAATATTCCTCGGAAAAGGCGGACACTTCATCCAGGAACAATACCCAGACGAGATCGGAAAAGGGCTCGCCGATTGGTTGACCCGCGTCTGACCTCATGCGCCGGTCTATCGCGCCCGGCGCCCCCCACACCTCAAAGGACTAAAGACAATGAGCACTCTCAAAACAGATGTTGGCTTCAACAAGCCACCGCTGCTTCGCGTCATATTCATCCTGAACGCGCTTAAGATTTTTCTCGCGCTCGGGCTTCTGGTCGGATTCAAATATTATGACCTCGAAGTCGGATCGATGAGCGGCCCAAGTGCGGTCACTTTAATCTTTTGGACCATGATCGGATACATCGCGACTTTTGCGGCTATTGTAACATCGATTTTGCAGCGATCTATTGTCGGCTTGCGTACTGCCATCGTCGCCGACTTTGCGATATCGATCCCGGCAAAGGCTTTCATCGGATTTGCCGTCGCATTGATTGGCCTGGGATTGAGTTTCACACCACCAGTGAAAGCCTACTTCGCCTGGCGTTCAGGATAATTGCACGGACCGGACCTGGAACAGGTCCGGTCTGTCTGCCTCAATGGCTTCCTGTTTCAGAGACGAGGACAGACAATGAAACCGGTGCAAGGTTTCGCACGCCAAATCGCAGGCAACGACATCCAAAACCCGCAATGCACAAAGACGTACGACTGCCAACTTAAGGGTCACGCGACTTACGTCGATCCATTTGATAGCGATGATCGGGTCAGGGCAAGGGAAGTGGCTTGAACCAAAGAGTATTCACCATCGAGACGAAGCCACTTTGATACCAGAGTTGGTTGATGCTTTCCGTAGCTTGATCACGATAGAGGACTAAAATGGCCGATTTCCCAAAGACACTGCCGGTTGGACAACTGCGAGAAGTGCTTCCAGATATCTTCTTCGTAACAGGTCAGACGGCGTCGGAAAGCGACGCGGGGCCGATGTGTTATAGCAGGAACATGACGGTTGTGCGCGACGGTAGCGACCTGACGATCCTAAATTCCGTCCGTTTGGATGATTCGGGGTTGAGGGCGCTCGACGACCTGGGAACTGTCCGCCATATCGTCAGGCTGGGCTCTAACCATGGTCGTGACGACGCCTTTTATCTGGACAGATATGAGGCCGGTTTCTGGGCCATATCGGGCATGGAATTAAACCGTGATGAGAAAATTTCCCGTGAACTAGTGGGCGGCTCACCGGGGCCTTGCAACGGTTCGACAGTGTTCACCTTTGAAACGGTCAACGAACCCGAAGCCATCCTGCGCTTGGATCGGCTTGGTGGTGTGCTCATAACTTGTGACAGCCTACAGAATTTCAACGAGCCCAATGAATTCTTCAATGAGACTGCGATTGAATTCATGCAGGCAGCCGGTTTCTTCAATCCGGCCAACATTGGCCCGGGGTGGTTACACAAGGCAGAGCCGAAACCGGAAGATTTTGGACGCCTAAAACAGCTTGCATACCGTCATGTGTTTAGTGCGCACGGCGACCCCCGCCTCGACGATGCAGACCAACGCTACAAGGCTACATTTGCCTCGCTGATGGGTGTTTGATGCCGGGGTGCCAGCCACCAAGAGTGCGCTCGAATTAGCAAAACTAATCGGCATTTTGCCTTCGGAGGTGGCAACAATGCAATGCTGGTAGGTGTGGGCCTGCAGAAGTCTTTACAGTATGCGCGTGCAGCGTTGCCTAATCCGACATTAGTTGAATCGCTTCTAATCGAAAGCTTCGCTACTTTGAGCGGTCAAACCCATTTCATCAGATCTAACGAGGTCGGTGCGTGCTCACGCCTCCTTTCATGACGGGCCCACTCAATTACACACCTGCAGGATTTTCTACGTTGCGTCCCAAGGCAGCAAGATCAGAATACCGATCCCCAATTCGGTGATGCGGGCGTCCTCGGGTTGCTGCGCCCAACGCCACGACAAGTTCGTTCACACCTGGCGCGTCGTATATGGAAAACTGGACGGTCAAATAGTGTGAGCGCCGACCGGTATCATGTTTGTCCATCAAGGGGATCTGGATCTGCGTGTTTGTCGGACCACGGGTGTTGGTGAAACCCAGATAGCTTTTGGCGCCAACGGCTTCCCGATAAAAATTGCCGAATTGCAATGTGTGAATCAGGGCCGAGGCGTGCTCAACCTCGCAACTGGTTCCCGCGATACAGGCTTTGCCATAGGCCTCTATCGCGTCGCCTGAACCCGCCAATGCAATCAGGCGGTTCGTCAGCATTTCACCCAAAACGGGGGCCATGCGCTGTATCTCTGGTTGCAGGTCTTCGACAAAATTACGCCCGGCCCATGGGTTTTCAACAACGGCAGCCACGCCAATCATGCGCAAAACTGGCTCAGATGCCCGCCCGCCTTCGGCGTGGATGTCTTCGTCAAACGTGATGACTTTGCGCAGTTCGGGGATCATGAAGGTTCTCCTGTCAGATATGGTATTTGTGATGTCCGGACAGTCTGTGCACGACGCCTTCGACCTCCGTTCCCTGATAAATGCCGAAAGTACCGTGCCTGTGTTCTTTCGCGTATCGTCGCAAAAGTGACCGCTCAGCATCGTCGGAGACCCGCGAAAGCGGTAAACTGTCGAGTGTGTAATACGTCAGCCCCGCCGCGGCACCGCCCGCCAGCCTTGCGTGATAGACGATCCGTTGCGCACCGGTTTGCGTCACTTGGTAGACCGCGTAAAGCTGCGTCAATTCTGCTTTTATGTCGCTGTCAGCCAGGAGTTTGAGCAAGGCCTGCGTTGAGGTCGCGGACGGCAGCGTGACGGTGCCGTCTGCTTCTTCTTGCAACAACAACCCGTTTCGATGTGCCACAACAGCTGCAATTGTCACATCACCGGCCGATGCGACCTCGGTCACCGCACGGTCCAGCCCAAGATCGAAATACGCGCCTTTGTAGTATCCCAACGGATCGCCATCAGAAGTTTCGAAATCAAGCACACGCCCGATGAGGATCAGATGATCGCCTGCGTCTACCAGACGGTGGCGCGCGCACCCAAAGCTGGCGAGCGCGCCATCTATGACCGGCATGGTCTGCGCATTCGGATGCCATTTGACGTGCTCGAACTTGTCAGGCGACTGCGAGGCAAAGAGGCCCGAAACTTCCTTTTGGTCATCCGCCAGAATGTTGACCGTGAAATGATCGCAGGTGGCGAAGGTGTCACACGAATGGGCCGCCTTGCCGATGCAAATCAGCAAAAGCGGTGGATCGAGCGATACAGAGGTGAAGGAATTTGCGGTAAAGCCGCGCGGTGTTCCGTCTGGCTGTCGTGTCGTGACAACTGTGACGCCGGTGGCGAAACGCCCGAAGGCGTCCCTGAGGGAACGTTTGGTTTCCGGTGCCATTGGTGCGGGCGGCGTCAGGGTCTCCAGCGCAGCATTGTCTGCGCCCAAAGCCGGAGGTGGTTTCAATGCACCATGCTCATGCGCGCCAAAGCGCAATGGATTTGCGGCCACTGTCCAAGGTAATCGGTCTGTATCCGGGCCATTCACCTGAGCCAGCATTTTGCGGGCTTTGACATGGGGGTCGTTGGCAATATCCTGGATTGTGTTCAACGGGCCAAAAGGAACCTGTCCCCCCAGTGTTTCGGTCAGGTCCGCCTTGCTATGTTTTGAGGACCAGTCAGAGACCAGACGATCAATCTCCGTCGCGTTGGCAGCGCGGGCGCTGCGGGTCGCGAACCTGGGGTCAAAGCCCAGTGCAGACTGGTCCATCAGTTCGGTCAACCGTCGCCAGAATGCATCATCTACAATACCTAGCGCCACATGCCCGTCCGCAGCCGGGTACAATCCGAACGGGCTGAGAAAGGGGTGTCCGTTGCCTTCAGGCCCGGGCACTTTGCCAGTGAAATCGTGTAGGTAGACCATGCGTTCGCACATGGAGATCATTGCGTCGTACATGGCCACGTCGACGAATTGGCCTTTGCCGGTTGCTTCGGCTTCGCGCAGGGCGACCATGATGCCATATGCCATCATCATGCCTGCAAATATGTCTCCCACGCCGGGGCCGGTCTTGGTCGGGCTGTCGGCATCCGGCCCGGTGATGGACATGATCCCCCCCATGGCCTGCGCGACCACATCGTAAGAGGGCCAATTGGCATAAGGACTTTCGCCTGTGCGCGGATCGCCAAATCCTCTGATCGCGGCACAGACGACTTTGGGATTGGTCGCGGCAAGCGCTTCATAAGACAGTCCCAGACGATCCATCACGCCCGGCCGGAAGTTTTCGACAATCACATCGGCAGTAGCGGCTAGCGCGCGAAACTGTTCCTTTCCCTCGGTGGTTTTCAGATCCAGCTGGATGCTCTTCTTGCCTCGGTTCAAGCTCACGAAGTAGCCCGCCCAATTGAGCTCCGGATCATCGTCGCGAAATGGACCGTTCCCCCTGCTGGTATCGCCTGTGCCTGCTTCGATCTTGATTACCTCAGCACCGTGATCCGCCAGATGCATTGTGCAATACGGGCCGGACAACATGCGGCTCAGATCCAGCACACGCAGGCCTTTCAGGATCTGTGTGCTCATGAGGCACCTTCCAGACCATCAAGAAAGCCGCGTAGCGGCGCATTCACCGCATCTGGATCTTCGGCAAGGGCCATATGGCGCAGCCCAGCCAGGACGACCGCTTTGGCGCCCACGATTTCAGCCGCAATCGCGTGGGTCATTTCGGGCCCATTGCCATAATCTTCGTCACCCGTGATGACCAGTGCTGGGCAGGAGATGGGAGGACTGGGGGCCACGATCTCTGTGATCCCATCGGCCAGAACGCGGTAGATTGTGTGGTAGACCGACCTGTCATTGACCATCACCCATTCCAGTACGGTGTCCATCATCTGTGGATTGGCGCGCCGGAAACCCTCTGTAAACCAGCGTTCCAACGCGGCATCGACAGTGGCTTGAGGGCCTTCATCGCGGGCCTGTTCCACCCGTTTCAAAATGGCTTGCTGAGCGGCGTCGCTGCGCTTGTGCGGTGAATGAAGGATCACCAGCGCGTCTGTCCTGTCAGGATTGTCCTGCGCAAATCGCCGTGCGATCATGCCACCAAGAGAAAACCCGACCAGCATGGCCGAGCCGATATTGCAGTGATCCAGCAAGGCCGCCAATTGATCCGAAAACAACGACAGACTTGGTGTCCTGGGCGGCGGTCCACTTTGGCCGTGCCCGAACAGATCATAATGCAGCACCCGGTACCGATCGCTCAGCGCAGGGGTGGTCCACTGCCAGCACGCCTGATTCAGGCCAAGACCGTGGATCATGACCACGACCGGGCCAACCTCCGGCCCGGCCCAGTGAAAGGCAGTGCCGTCCGGGAGCCTATGCATCGTCTAGCGGGTCGTAGGCAGCCACCTCGACCTCTACCCGCCTGCCAATCTGAAGCGGGCCGCCAATCACTTGCATTTTTTTCGCCATAGGCAAGGCCTCCCTTGCAGTAAGCCTGCCTTGATCCGTCAGAAGGGCTTTCAGATTTTTCGACAGCCTTTGTCGTAATTTCCGGCACATGCGACGCAAAAGCGGAGATGAATAAGTGGGTAACTGACGGGGGGACGCAGATCATGGGTGAGATCACCAACTACCAGATGCTGATCAACGGAGAATGGTGTGATGCAGCGGATGGCGGAACCTTCGAAAGCGTGAACCCCGCCGACGGTAAGGTCTGGAGCCGCGTTCCTGAAGCGACCGAGGCAGACGTGAACCGTGCTGTCGAGGCGGCTCATACCGCGTTTGCCAACGGACCCTGGGCGGACATGACACCGACGCAACGGGGCAAGTGCTTGCGCAGGCTCGGCGATCTGTTGGCAGAACATTCCGAAGTTTTGGGACGCACGGAATCCATTGATACCGGCAAAATGCTGAAGGAAACGCGTTGGCAGGCGACTTACATAGCGGAATTCTTCCACTTTTTCGCGGGCTGTGCCGACAAGGTAAGCGGTGAGACATTGCCCATCGACAAGCCCGACATGTTTGTTTTCACCAAGCGCGAACCACTTGGGGTGGTGGCTGCCGTGGTGCCATGGAATTCGCAACTGTTTCTTGTGGCCGTCAAGATTGGTCCGGCGCTTGCTGCGGGCAACACCGTGGTGCTGAAAGCCTCTGAACATGCCAGCGCTGCGATGCTCGAGTTTGGTAAACTGATCGAAGAGGCCGGGATCCCCCCCGGTGTTGTAAATATCATTACCGGCCATGGTGAGCCTTGCGGCAGAGCGCTGACAGGCCACCCATTGGTCGCCCGTGTGTCTTTTACCGGTGGGCCAAATGCCGCGCGCCATGTGCTTGAGAACGTAAAGCGCAACTTTGCGGAAGTGTCGTTGGAACTGGGCGGTAAATCCCCGTTCATAGTGTTTGATGACGCCAATATCGAAAGCGCCGTGAACGCCTCGATTGCAGGCATCTTTGGCGCCACAGGTCAAAGCTGTGTGGCGGGGTCGCGGCTTTATTTGCACGAAGATATTGCAGATCAGTTCCTGGAACAGATGACCGCGCAGGCCCGTCAGATTGTGATCGGTGATCCATTGGCCGATGACACCCAGATGGGGCCGCTGTGTACCACTGGTCAATTGCAGCACATCCAGCGCGAAGTTGCTTTTGCGCAGGAAGAAGGCGGCAAGGTGCTGGTGGGCGGCAAACAGCCTGAAGGAATGTCGGGTCTTTTTTTTGAACCCACGATCATCGAGGTTCCCCGGCAGGACCTGCGCATCGTTGATACGGAGCTTTTCGGCCCGGTCTTGTCGGTCCAGCGCTTCAAGACCGAGGAACAAGTGCTAGAACTGGCAAATGACACTGAACACGGGCTGGCTGCGGGGATTTTCACCAAAGACAGCGCACGGTCCCTTCGGATGGCAAATTCGGTGCGTGCGGGAATTGTCTGGGTCAATACCTATCGCGTTGTCTCGCCGATTGCGGAATTCGGCGGGGTCAAAGGCTCTGGCTATGGTCGTGAAAGCGGGTTCCAGGCGATTTACGACTATACCAGACCCAAGACGATCTGGATGAACACCTCTGACGAACCCATGGCGAACCCCTTTGTGATGCGATGAATATTGAGGCGCTGAAATCAGGCTTGGAACGGTCGCAGGCAACGGCGCAACCAATATCACTGCCACCAGCATGCTATGTCGAAGATGCTGTGGTCCTAGCCGAACAGACGAAGCTGTTTCGCGAAGGCTGGTTTGGCGTGGGACGGTCCGATCAGGTCAAGGAACCGGGTGATTTCCTAGCACTGGATGTGGCCGGGCAATCTATCATTCTACTGCGCGACAGGGCGGGCACGCTGCAGGCCTTCGCCAACACATGCCGCCACCGGGCAATGAGGTTGCTGGATGGATCAGGCAACTGTCGAAGTATCCGCTGTCCCTTCCACGCATGGACTTATCGGTTGGACGGCAGTCTTGTCGCCGCCGTGCACATGGAAGAGGCACCAGGTTTTGACAAATCCGAGAACGGTTTGATCGCCTACCGAGCCGAAGAACGATCAGGTTTTGCCTTTGTCTGCCTCAATACAGACGCGCCGAGTCTTGACACGGTTCTGGGGGATTTTGCAACGATACATGCGCCTTGGCCGCTGGACACATTGGTCAGCACCCGGCGCGAAGTCATGGAGGTGGCCTGCAACTGGAAGGCCTTCCTTGAGGTGTTCAACGAATATTACCACCTTCCTTTTGTACATCCTAACAGCATTGGGGATGTTTATGCCTCACCCGATGCGCCAGAGAATGTAGCCGGTGCGTTTGTGACCCAGTTCGGCGCAACCAAAGGCACGGGCGGGTTGTTGCAGGACGAACAGGACCAGGCCCTGCCGTCCATGCCGGGCCTTCAAGGGCGTGAGGCAGCAGGCGTGCGCTACACATGGGTGTTCCCAAACATGACCTTCGCTGCGGGCACGGATGCGCTGTGGGTTTACGAGGCTTATCCCCTTGGACCAAACCGTTGCAAGGTTGTGCAGACTGCCTGTTTCCCGCCCGAAACCCTGGCCGATGATGGGGCTGCGGCCAAAGTCGAAGCTTACCACAACCGCCTGGATGCAGCCTTGGCCGAAGACATCCCTGCGCTCGAAATCCAGTACCATGGCCTTGCCCATCCGGACGCGCGGCAGGGGTTCTTTCATCCGACGTTGGAGCCCAATGTGGCGGGTTTTGCCCGTTGGTACGCCACGCAAATGATCGAAGCGCTGTGATGCACCCTGACAAAAGGATCCTGACATGAAATTCCAACTTGCCGTGAACATGGAACGGATCGACGACAGTCTGGATATGCAAGACGTCGCCCGACACACGCTGGAAATGGTGCAGATCGCCGAACAAGGTGGGTTTGATATTGTTTGGGCTGCCGAACACCACGCGCTGGAAATGACGATCGCGCCAAATCCATTTCAATTGCTGACGTGGTGGTCGGCTGAAACCAGCCGCATCCGTCTGGGCACAGCTGTCGCCACCGCAGCCTATTGGCACCCAATCAATCTGGCGGGTGAGGCTGCATTTACCGACCTGATCACCGGCGGGCGTTTAGAATTCGGCATCGGATCCGGGGCGTATCAGCGCGAATTTGACCGAATGAAGCCGGGCCTGAAACAATCAGATGGCTGGCGGTACATGCAAGAAATGCTGCCTGCGGTGCGCGCGTTATGGCAAGGCGACTACGCCCATGACGGGGAATATTGGCAGTTTCCAACGTCCACCTCGGTGCCAAAACCGGTCCAGTCAGAGGTGCCCGTATGGGTCGCGGCCCGTTCACCGATCACGTACGACTACGCTATGCGTGAGAAATGCCACGTGAATTGCTGGCCTTTCACCCGATCATTTGCAGAGGCGGAGCTTTACAAACAACAGTTGGATGAGGCCATCGAGAAGGCTGACAACGGCTGGACACCGCGTTTTGCCATGATGCGTCATGCTTGTGTGTACGCCACGGCTGCGGACGGCGAAAATGCGATGAAGGCAATCCGTCGGCTGCTCAGCCAGTTTGAAAACCTGTATCGCAACCTGGGCGACGTGAAAGACGGCTTCCCGGCATCCATCCCTCTGGATCAGTTGGAAGGACGCGAACAATATGACCCGGTGATGCTGGAAGAAAACCTGCTGTTCGGCTCCCCTGACCGGGTCATCGAGAAGTTGAAACGTTATCAGGCATTGGGCGTGAACGAGTTCATTTATTATGCCTCCATGGGGCTTGATCACGCGTCACAACAGAAATCCCTGCGCATGTTCGTCAACGACGTCATGCCAGAATTCAAAGAAGGATAAGCCCATGTCAGACGGCGTTAAGGTCCACCGCGACGGCCACGTGCTGGAAGTCGCGCTGGAGCGCGGCAAGGTCAATGCGATCGACGTGCCCACGTCGCAGGCGCTGGCCGCAGCCTTTCAGGAATTGCACGAAGACAAGGATCTGCGTTGCGCGATCCTGACCGGAGGTGGCGAGAAGATTTTTTCGGCCGGGTGGGACCTAAAGGCACTCAACGACGGTGAAATGCAACTCGACAATTGGTGGGAGACGGATGACTACGGCTTTGGCGGCTTCACCGGGCTGACGGAAAACTGGGCGCTGAACAAACCGGTGATCGCCGCCATCAATGGGTTGGCCATTGGTGGCGGGTTTGAAATGGCGATGGGCTGCGATCTGTTGATTGCAGCCGATCATGTGGAATTCGGACTGCCGGAAATGCCGCTCGGCATCGTGCCGGATGCGGGCGCCCTGCAACGCTTGCCGCGCCGAATTCCGCACAACATCGCGATGGAAATGTTCTTGCTTGGCCGCCGTATGACCGCACAAGAGGCAGCGCATTATGGGTTGGTCAACAAGGTCGTGCCCAAGGAGCAATTGATGGATGCCGCCCGCGAATGGGCCGCTTCGATTGCCTGGTCGGCGCCCCTTGCGATGCAATCGGTCAAGGAGGTGCAGCGCGAGATTGAGTGCGTGCCGTTGGAAAAGGCCTTTCACAAAATGCGCACAGACCCCATGCCGATCTATCGTAAAATGCTGAAATCTGACGATGCGGCAGAAGGCGTGGCAGCTTTCGTGGAAAAGCGTGAACCCAACTTCAAAGGCGAATGATGTACCCTGATCCAAGCAGCGTCACTCGCGTCACCAGCATTGGCGCTGGTCCCATCGGTGGTGGCTGGGCCGCGCATTTTCTGGCCCGTGGCTATGATGTAACGGCCTATCTGCATGACGCCAGCGAAACAGATGCGTTCCATTCGATCCTCAACACCGCGTGGGGGAGTTTGACAGATTTGGGCCTGGAAGAAGGCGCATCGCTTGACCGTCTTCGCATTGTCACAGACCTGGAAGTCGCGTTGGAGGGCGCGCAATTTGTGCAGGAAAGTGCGCCAGAGCGTCTGGAAATCAAACAAGCGCTTTATGCACAGATGGGGAAGATGTTGCCGCCAGAGGTTGTGATCGGATCCTCAACCTCCGGCCTCACCATGACCGAAATTCAGGCCAAATGCCCTACGCCGGAACGCTGTGTGATCGGTCATCCGTTCAATCCACCATATCTGCTTCCATTGGTGGAAATTGTGGGTGGTGATAAAACCGCGCCTGACGCTGTCGCATGGTCTGGGCAGTTCTATGAAATAGCGGGCAAGGCCCCGCTGTTGATGAAAAAGGAGATCCCCGGATTTGTCGCCACCCGCCTGCAAGAGGCACTTTGGCGTGAGGCCTTGCATATGGTTGCAAATGGGGAGGCGACGCCGGAAGATATCGACATCGCCCTGATGAACGGGCCAGCACCGCGCATGGTCTCTCAGGGGCAGTGCATGGCCTTTCATGTGGCTTGTGGCGCGGGCGGTATGGCGACCAATCTGGATCAGTTTGGTCCCGCACTGAAACTGCCCTGGACCCGACTGGAGGCGCCGGAACTGACGCGCGATCTGCGCGATCGTATGGTTGATGGCTGCAACGAAGTCGCTGGAGACCGCCACTTTGAAGACATGGCGGCGCAGCGTGACCGTGAGATTGTTGCGGTGCTACGGGCGCTGCGTGAGGCGCGGCAGGGCTAAGCGCGACCCGGAATATCTTTCAGGGTCGAGAGGAAGTCGGACAATGATCCAGGCCAGCTTGGTGCCGGTTCATTGGCAGGCCAGGCTTCCCTGTATTCGGAGGGACGGCGGCCAAAGAACTTGCCAAAGGAATAGGCGAAATGGGACAGCGTGTTGAACCCTGACGCCGTAGCAATCTCGCGCACGCTTAGGTCGGTGGAGATCAGCAAAAGCCGTGCATTCTGTAGCCGCCGCAGCAGGCCAAACTGCACCACGGTACAGCCCACGTGTTTCTTGAACTTGCGTTCAAGCTGGCGCTGGGACACATCAAGCGTCTGCGCTATCTCCGGCACGCTTAACGGTTCTTCAATGTTCTGCTCGATCAGGGTCATCGCCTCGCGCACCAGTGGCAGCATTGTTTCCGTACTGCGCCCCATTGTGGAGCGTTGGGACGACCCGGCGTTACGGATCGGGTGGTGCAACATCTGATCTGCAATCTCGCCGGAAAAGCCACTGCCATGGATGCCCTCAATCAGACGCAGCATCAGGTCGACCCCCGCCAGCCCACCAGAACAAGTCATGATCTTGCCTTCGATGGTGAACAGGCATTCCTGCACATCCACCCGGTCAAAGCTCTCTCGGAAACCGCTCAGCCAGGACCAGTGGATGGTTGCAGGCTTACGCTCCAGCAAGCCGGCGCGCGCAACGATGTAACAGCCAAGCTCTACCCCGCAGATGCCACTGCCTGCCCGCGCGCGTTTTCGCAGCCACGCAGTCATTGCGCGGTTGTCGTAATGTTCCGTGCCCCAGCTGCCAAGAACAAAGACGAAATCGGCTGATGGCAGAGTATCGGGCTGTGTCGAAACGGTGGTCGCCATGCCGTTGCTGGCCACAACCTTGGCCCCATCAAACGAGACGATTTCCCATGAAAACAGGGGCTCCGGTGAAAGGTAATTCGCGATCCGCATCGTTTCAATCATGGTGATGAGCGTGGTGATATTATACCGCGGCACCACCACAAAGATGGCATGATGGGCAGCGCGGAGCATCGGGTGTGTCATGTCGATTTGCATCAGCAAAAGTCCGCGTTGGATGGTGCGATTTTTCGCCACCTTAGCTAAAAGTCCGTCGGATAATCGACATCTTTCTGGCCCTTTCCGGCGTCAATCTGAATAAAAAGGGTGGCTATGCCAAATGAACTATGAGGTTGTCCTGACCTGCGCCGTGACAGGTGCGGGCGATACCACGGGCAAAAGCCCGCACGTGCCGGTCACCCCGAAAGAGATCGCAGATGCTGCAATTGAGGCGGCCAAGGCAGGGGCATCTGCCGCCCACATCCATGCCCGCGATCCCGAAACGGGCCAAGGTTCACGTGATCCGAAGCTCTTTAAGGAAATCGTGGACCGGGTGCGCGAAAGCGATACCGATGTGGTGATCAACATCACTGCCGGTATGGGCGGGGATTGGGTTTCGGACCCAGCCAACCCAGCGATGCCTGGCCCTGGCACAGATATGATCGGCCCCGAGGAGCGGCTGGCCCATGTCAAGGAATGCCTGCCCGATATCTGCTCGCTTGATTGCGGGACACTGAATTTTTCCGACACGGATATGATCTATATTTCCACCCCTCCGACGCTGCGGCGCATGGCGGCTTTGGTGCAGGAGTGGGGTGTGAAACCCGAGCTGGAGGTCTTTGATCTTGGCCACATCCGTTTTGCCAAAGCGATGGTCGAGGAAGGGCTGATTGATGCGCCGCCCATGTTTCAGCTCTGCCTTGGCATCCCTTGGGGTGCGGATCAAACGGTTGAGACTATGGCGGCCATGAAAGCGCAACTGCCAGCGGGCGCCAGCTGGGCAAGCTTTGGCATCAGTCGCGGGCAAATGCCAATGGCCGCCGCCGCTGTCGCGCTGGGCGGCAATGTCCGTGTTGGTCTGGAGGACAATATCTATTTGGACCGGGGCGTACTGGCGACAAACGGCCAGCTTGTCACCCGCGCACGTGAGATAATCGAACGCATGGGGGCCCGCGTGCTGACACCCCAAGAGGCGCGTAACAAGCTGAAGCTTCGAGGTGCGGATGGCTGAACCCGCCGACACAGGCAGCCTTCAGGTACGCGGCGTCTCAAAACTGTTCGGGACATTCCGCGCTGTCAATGACATCAGCCTTGATATCCAGAAGGGTGAGTTTTTGACGCTGCTCGGCCCGTCCGGGTCTGGCAAGACAACGCTCTTGATGATGATCGCAGGTTTCCTTGATATCTCCGAAGGAGACATCGCATTGGACGGCGCATCCATCGCCCGGGTCCCTGCAGAAAAACGCAATTTCGGCATGGTGTTTCAAGGATACGCGCTGTTCCCGCATATGACCGTGCGCGACAACATCGGCTATGCACTGAGCGTGCGAAAACGCCCCGCGAATGAGATCAACGCGCGCGTGGATGAGATGCTGGAACTGGTGCAGTTGCAGGATTTTGCAGACCGCAAGCCTGGCCAATTGTCGGGCGGGCAGCAACAGCGTGTCGCTTTGGCCCGTGCATTGTGTTTTGCGCCCCCAGTCTTGCTGCTGGATGAACCCCTGGGGGCCTTGGACAAAAAGCTGCGCGTCGAGGTGCAGGAACAGCTCAAAGACATTCACCGTCGGGTGGGCACCACCTTCATTTACGTCACCCATGATCAGGAAGAGGCGCTGTCGATGTCGGATCGCATCGTTATCATGCGCGATGGCGCCATTGAACAGGTTGGTACGCCAAAAGAGCTTTATGAACGGCCGGTGAACGAATTCACAGCCAGCTTTCTCGGTAAATCCAACTTCATCCAGCAAAATGGCCAAACCTGCGCCCTGCGCCCCGAAAAAATCGACTTGCTCAAGGGTTCTGGCCACGCAGATGCACGGATGAGCGGGACGGTCCGGTCCGTCACATACTTTGGCTCCATGCAACGGGTCATCGTTGATACGAACGATAGCACCGAGATCGAGGTGGATATCGACGTCTGGCGCAACAGCGAAGCATTAAACAAAGGCGATGCGGTGGACCTGCTTTGGACAGACGAAGCCGCCGTGGAATTACAGACGGGCTGAAGCCCCAAAAACGAGCGCCGCCAATGGTGCCATTGAAAAAGTCGGGAAACCCGCGAACCCAATAGGAGGAAGAAAGTGCACGATAAACAATTCAAGAAAGAGATGCTGCAAGAAAGCGCGCATGCCTACAAGGAAGGCCGCATGGACCGCCGCACGTTCCTGACGCTCTGTGGGGCGTCCGGCGTTGCGATGAGCGCCGTGATGGCCGGTGACGCCGAAGCTGCCGCTGATCATGTGGTGATGTGGAACTGGGGTGGCCAGTCAGAAGAATGCCACGGCTCAGCCATCGGTGAAGCCTTTACGGCAAAAACCGGTAAAGGGCTGAAATTTGACACCTCTGGTCCGCTGGAAGGTAAGATCAAGGAAATGGTCGACAGCGGTAATGTCACGGCAGACGTGGCGGATGCGGATCTGTTCAACGCCGTATCGCTTGGGCCAACTGGCCATCTTGAGCCGATTGATTATTCTGTGGTCTCTAAGGACAAGACACTGCCCGGCTACGCGTTGGAGCATGGCGTTTCGGTGATCCTTTACGGTTACGCCTTTGTCTATGACACCGAGGCCTACGGCGATAACCCGCCGCAGAACTGGGCGGACTTCTTTGACACTGCCAAATTCCCTGGCATGCGCTCACTTTACAAATGGGCCAATGGATCGTTGGAAGCAGCGTTGATGGCCGACGGTGTGGCAGGTGATGCGCTTTATCCACTCGATATGGATCGCGCGCTCAACAAGATCAAATCTATCAAGGACAACAGCCTTTACTGGGGTTCGGGGTCCGAGGCGCATTCGATGGTTGTGAATGGCGAGGTTTCGTTGGGCATGGTCTGGCAGAACCGCGGGCGCAACATCGAGAAAGACACCGATGGCCGCTACAAGCTGGTGAACAACCAAGCGATGGCAATGCCTGGGGCCTATATCGTGCCCAAGGGCAACCCTGCGGGTGCCGCTGTGATGGATTTCATCGCGACAGCACAAGAAGTGCCCGCGCAGCTTGCGTTGCTGGATTGTCTAGGTATGACGCCTTCCAACCCGGAGGCGTTTGGCCAGATCCCCGAAGATCAACAGCCTTATGCGATCACCTCTGCCATGAACATCGACAAGATCGTCTACAATGATCCTGAATGGTGGGGCAAAAACGGCGGTGACGCGGTGAACGCGTTCCTTGAGGCGATCAGCTAGGTATGTGCGACGGCCGCCCGCGTTTTCCTGCGGGCGGCCATCCATTCTGTCTAGACAAATCATGCAGATGCTAACCCGACATATCCACCCCGGCTGGCTAATCATCGCGCCGTTGCTGCTGATGGTGATTGCGCTCTATCTGGGGCCGATCCTGAACATCCTGTGGCTGAGCGTCACGGACCCGGAGCCGGGCTTTGGCAATTATGCCAAGCTCGCTGAAAGTGACGCACTGGTCCGGATTGTCTGGACGACCGTGCGCATTTGCATCATCACAACTTTGTTCAGCGTCACGCTGGGCTATTCTATCGCCTATGCCATGGTGCACTGCCACCAGCGCCAGAAAAACTATATGCTGACGCTGCTGTTTGTGTCCTTTTGGATTTCCATTCTGGTTCGTACTTTCAGTTGGCTAATGCTGCTGGGGCGCAAAGGGCTGGTGAATGGCACATTGGAAAACATCGGGCTGATTGCCGAGCCCATCGCCTTTATGCGAAATGAGCTGGGCGTGCTGATCGGCATGGTACATTACATGATCCCCTACGCGGTGCTGCCGCTGCTGGTGTCGATGCAATCGCTGGACACCCGGGTGATGGATGCCTCGCGCAACCTAGGCGCATCTGGCACGCAAACTTTCTGGCGCATCTACTTGCCCCTAACCTTGCCGGGACTGGTTGCCTCAACCCTGCTGGTGTTCATCCTAAGCCTCGGTTTTTACGTGACACCAGCGGTGCTGGGCGGCGGCAAGGTGCTGATGGTGGCCGAATACATATCGGTGCAACTACTGGTCACACTGAAATGGGGCACAGCCGCGATGCTGGCGGCAATCATGTTGGCGGGCGTGCTGGCGATGCTCTGGATCATGTCGCGCTTCATGAAGCTGTCCACCGTGTTCGGGGGGGCAGCACGATGAAATCCGGCCTGTTCTCCAAATTCAACCGCGTGGGCGCATGGGTGTTGCTGCTGTTTCTAGTGACACCCGCGTTGATCGCGATTCCGGTTTCGTTGACGCCAAAGCGCTTCTTGTCCATGCCAAAGGGGGAATTCTCCCTGCGCCATTTTGAAAAACTGCTCACATCCGAGGAATGGTTGTCGAGCTTTTTCCAAAGTGGCGTGATCGCAGTCTCCACCTCGCTTTTGGCGACCTTTCTGGGCACGCTTTGCGCCATTGGCTTATGGCGGGTGTCGTCGAAATATTCCGAACTGGTGCGCGCCTTCCTGCTGTTGCCGCTGATTATCCCGCAGATCATTTCAGCCATGGCGTTTTACCGACTGTGGATTCCACTGGGGCTTTTGGACAGCTATGTCGGGCTGATCCTCGCCCATACCATCCTCGCCGCGCCAATGGTGCTGATCACAGTAAGCGCCTCGCTCGCCACCTTTGATCCCAAGCTGGAGCAGGCGTCAAAAAACCTGGGCGCTTCTAACTGGATCACCATGCGCCGGGTCATTCTACCGTCAATCAAGCCGGGGGTATTTGCTGGGGCATTGTTCGCCTTCATCCTAAGCTGGGATGAGATCGTGGTGACGCTGTTCATCTCTAAATACTCGGTCTACACCCTTCCACGCCGCATGTGGAACGGCATCCGCGAGAACACCGACCCGACGGTGGCAGCGGCCGCCGTGGTGTTGATCGCCATCACGCTCATAGCCTTTTTGGTCTTTTCGATTATGTCCCGCCGTAACGCCAAGTCTGAGGCCCCATAAAGGAGGCACCTTATGAATATGGAAACCAGTGTTGAGACCGACCTGCTGGTCGGTACAGTTCGCCGCTTTGTGGAAACGGAGATGTATCCCCATGAGGACGAAGTCGACCGTCTGGGTTATGTCCCAGAGGAAATTGGTCGTCAGATCGAGGCGAAGTCCCATGAGCTGGGTCTTTTTGCCTGCAATCTGCCCGAGGAAGTCGGCGGCGGCGGTCTTGGATATGGTCCGATGTCTTTGATCGAACGGGAGTACGGTAAGACGAGTCATGCTCTGCAAAGCTGGGCTGCGCGGCCCACCGAACTGTTGATGGCCTGCGAAGGCGATCAGCGTGAACGCTATCTACTGCCCGCCGTGCGAGGCGAAAAACGTGAATTGTTTGCGTTGACGGAACCGGATGCTGGATCAGACGTCATGGGTATGAAAACCAACGCCCGCCGCGAAGGCGCTGACTGGATCCTGAATGGGTCCAAACACTTCATTTCCGGCCCCTGTATGCCCGATTTTGCGATCGTCTTTGCCGCCACAGGCTTGGATGAAACCCCGCGCGGTCCGCGCAAGCGAGTAACCGCCTTTTTAGTGGACGTGGGCGCGCCAGGCTTTGATTGCCGCGAAGGCACCAAATGCGTCAGCTATCGTGGCTACAAAACCTTCGAGCTGCATTTCGACAATGTTCGCCTTGGCCCCGATCAAGTGTTGGGCGAAGAAGGATGCGGCCTCGAACTGTCAGGCAGATGGCTGGGCATGGGGCGCATCTGGGTGGGCGCAACCTGCTGTGGCAAGGCAGAGCGCATTCTGGACATGGCCACTGATTGGGCTGCCTCACGCAAACAGTTTGGTAAATCCATCGGGGCGTTTCAGGCCACGGGGTTCCGGTTGGCTGATGGTGCAATCCAACTACGCGCGGCGGATCTGATGGTCAAAGACGCCGTGGCGCGTGCCGAACAAGGCATCATGAGCGATGCTGATGCTGCGATGATCAAGGTCTTTTGCTCCGAAATGCTTGGCAAGATCGCGGATGATGCCGTGCAGATTTATGGCGGCATGGGCCTGATGGAGGAAATGCCGATCCAGCGGTTCTGGCGCGACAGCCGGCTTGAGCGGATTTGGGACGGCACGTCTGAAATCCAGCGTCACATCATCACCCGGTCGATCCTACGGCCCTTAGGTGCATGACCCCAAAACGCCGCGCCAATTTCCAACGGCTTCTCAAGCCGCGCTCGATCGCCTTTATCGGCGGGCGCGATGCGACAATTGCGGTGAGAGAGGCGCGCCGGCGCGGCTTTGCGGGACAGATGTGGGCGGTAAACCCCAAGCGGGCTGATCTTGAAGGTGTGCCTTGTGTGCCATCGATTGTTGACCTGCCTGAAACACCAGATGCTGTTTATCTGGCCATTCCCGCCAACGGCGTTGTGGCCGCGCTAAGCGAATTGGCTGCTATCGGTGTCGGTGGTGTGGTCTGCTTTTCTGCGGGTTTCAAAGAAAGTGGTGATGCCGCTGCCGAAAAAGCGCTGATCGAGGCTACCGGGGACATGGCGCTCATTGGTCCCAATTGCTACGGGATAATCAACTATATCGACAATGCTGCCCTTTGGTCCTTTGAACATGGCGGCTGGTCGCCCGGTTATGGCGCGGCGATTGTCACCCAGTCGGGTATGTTTTCCTCTGATATCACCATGTCAGCGCGCTCCTTGCCGTTGGCCTATATGGTGTCTGCAGGCAATCAGGCTGTCCTCGGGCTTGAGGACTTTCTCGACGCCTTTGCAGATGACTCTGCTGTTCGTGCGATCGGGCTGCACATCGAAGGATTGCAAGACATCCCCGCCTTTGAGCGCGCGGCCCTTAAAGCCATTGAGCGGGGCGTGGCCGTGGTTGCGCTAAAAACAGGCAGCTCTGCCATTGGGGCTTCACTGACAGTCAGTCACACGGGGTCACTGTCGGGGTCCGATGCGCTTTATGAGGCGCTGTTTGCGCGGACTGGTGTGATCAGTGTGACCAGCCCCGGGCAATTTTTGGAAACATTGAAATATCTTTGCGTTGTGGGTGCAGCCAAGGGTCCTAACGTGGCTGGCTTTACCTGTTCGGGCGGCGGCGCAACGATGCTGGCCGATCACGCGGAACGGATCGGGCTTACCTTCCCGGTCGTTCCAGCGGAAGAACATGCTGCCTTGGCCGAATTGTTGCCGGACATTGCAACGGTTTCGAACCCGTTGGACTACACCACTCCGATCTGGGGGCATGCCGAATACACCTATCCAGTCTTCGCCAAAGCGATGGACGCCGTTACGGCCGACGCGGCGGTGCTGGTGCAGGACTATCCTGCAGAGAGGCTCGATGCCTCCAAGATTTACTATCAGAACGATGCGGGGGCTTTTGCGCAGGCCGCGACGGAACGAGGCATTCCCGCTGCGATCTGCGCGACCTTGCCAGAAAATCTGGACAAGGACACACGTCGGCATCTGATTTCGGTTGGCATCGCGCCCATGCAGGGCATTCACGAAACACTGAACGCCATGCAAAGCGCCACAACTTGGGCCGCGCAGCGCAACCTCATCCTCAAGGAGAGACCTGAACCAGTGTGCGCTGGGGCTTCGCCTGGAAATTTACAGTTGTCGACGGAAGATGTTGGAAAGGCCTGGCTGGCGTCGCAAGGTATTACAGTGCCTGAGGGAAAGACCGTATTAGCGTCGGAGGCGGAAGCAGCCGCGAACAAGATCGGTTATCCGGTTGCGCTCAAGATGATGTCCCCTCGGCTTGCTCACAAAAGTGAAGCAGGCGCAGTGATCTTGGGGATTACCGACGCCACTGCGCTGCAGCACGCATTGGACCAGATGAACGCGTCCGTTTCCGCGCATGACGCGCAGGCCGTGACCGACAGCTACCTGATTGAGGCCATGTCACCAGCACCTCTTGCCGAGATGATCGTCACCCTGCGCAACGATCCGCAGTTTGGCGCGGCACTTGTGCTGGGCAGTGGCGGGATTTTAACAGAACTGATTGGTGACGCCGAGACGTTGCTGTTGCCCGCCTCGCATAAAGAAATCGCCAGCGCACTGAAATCACTGAAAGTTTTCCGCCTTTTGGATGGGTTTCGGGGCCGCCCGCGCGCTGAATTGGACAAGGTGGTGACGGCTTTGGTCGGTCTGTGTGATGCCTTCCTGCAGAACCGGGAAAAACTCAACGAAATTGAGATCAACCCGGTTTTCGTCTATTCCGATCACATCGTTGCGGTCGACGCGCTGATCCACGAAGATGTCCCATGAGCCCGCTTGAGACAACCCCCAACCCTGATCTGACTGTGGGCCCGGACAACAAGCAGCGTTGGAACCAGCCTGCCCACCGCCGCCATGGATTTCACAACGCACACCGCCTGTTTCGGCGCACCTTGATGGTGCGATCGCGCAATGTGCTGGTGCTTCAGCCAACCCATCAGGACCTGACAGAAACTGTACCCGAATTGGCGGGTCTTCTGGCCCATCCCGCCTTTTCCGCGTTTTGCTGCTTACGCGGCGGACAAGTGATCATGGAACAGGCCGCACCTGATTTTTCGGTGGACCGGCCGCACTCGATCCAATCCATCTCAAAACTGCACATTCATCTGATCATGGGGCAGTTGATTGCCCAAGGCCGCGTGTCGCTAGATCAAAAAGTATCTGACTACTTGTCCGATATCGGCTCAGGGTACCGGGACGCCACCGTACAGTCCCTGATGGATATGGCCGTCACTAACGATTTTACCGAAGACTATGATGACCCGGACGCCGACTGCTACACCGAAGAAATCGCTTTGGGGTGGCGCTTGCCCGGACAGGGTCAGGATGAAGTAACGCTGCGCGAATTTGCGGCAGCAATCACAGGCTTCAAACCTCGCGCACAGAGTGACACGGCAGAGTACAAATCGGCCAATACGGATGTGCTGACATTGATCGCGGCTCAAGTTTGCCCAATCCCACTTGCTGCACAGATTGAACTGATTGCAGATGCCGTGGGTTACGAAGGCGCGTTTCACATAAGTATGAGCAAAGATGGTTACCCGGCTTTTTCTGGTGGTGGCTGCCTGAGCGCTCGGGATCTCGCCCGGTTCGGACTATTTCTTGCGCGCGGCGGGCTGGATCTGTTTGGAAACGCTTGTGCCACTGCGGATTTCCTTCACGAAAGCCTGACGCGCCAAGCGCCTTCTTTGAAACCGCCAAAGGATTGGCTGCGATACTCCAACCATGTCATGACCGACGGACGGGTGATTGCGCATGCCGGTTACGGCGGCCAGTTTTTGATGGCGGACACGGTCACCGGAACGTCATGCGCATACCTGAGCGTTCTGGAAAACGACGCCGGATATGACGACGCTTATATGGGTATCGTCGCGCAGGTTCTGCGAAAGGTCTGCTGGGCCGAAGCTGCTTAATCCCTAGGAAGTTCAGCTGCGCTCAGGACCCACTGCTCTTCTTAGAAAAATATGATTTACCGCTGAAAATTTGGCGGCAAACGTGTCAAATCGAACCAGGTTGTCCGATGCGAAGGTGGCGCTGTCTAGCCCCCTTTTTCTGTCCCACCGATTTGGGGTTTTTCTTACTAGGTTTCAGGGATTAGCGGACGCATGTTTATGGCATGGTGTGGCCGGATTTGGTTGTATTGTCTTAGCCAGA
>JBCCET010000040.1:0-33531 GCA_039030095.1 Pseudomonadota bacterium
AAGAGAAAGGATCAAACGAAAGACACTCGAAGCGCGACGCTTGCATCACCGCCAGCATGCCGCATAATCAAACCAACCAGATGAGCCAAACTCTCTCTTAGTTTAGACCGCCATTGGTTCCAAAAACTCTGACGACGGACACTTTGTGGCAAAATACCAAGTCAAAGCAGCGGAACAATTCCGTGGCAGGTCCAATCCGCCTTACTTGGACCGCCATTTATAGAAGCTCACGCTGCTCATGCCATGTTCTCGGCATAGATCAGCAACCGGCACGCCACTCTCAGCCTGCTCCAGAATACTCATGATCTGTGCGTCGCCATACTTTGATTTCTTCATCAGAATCTCCTCTTTCATCTTCGAGAAAATTCTACTTCCGCACACCCCTAAAATTCGGGGAGATTACTATGGTTTTCCAATTCCAACTCGTGGGTATTCGTACGCGAGTACTGCAATTTCTCATTCGCGAAACGAATGTTACAGGGATCTCGTTGACCGAGCACCATATTCGCGGCCTTTTTCACAAAGTCGGGCCATTTCAAATTTGCATCGGGTGGATTTTTGCCGGCGGCAGCGTTACGTTGGCAGTCGCCCTATCAACATTTCTGGTGAATAAGCTCACGACCATAGTGAGCGGAAATCACTCAACATCAGCCGGTTTGGTGATGTTGAAGCGTAAGTATCACTAACAGTTCAACAAAAAAAACCACGCAAGACGGTTGTCCTGCGTGGTTCAAACTTTTCAAAGGTGGCCTTATTGACGAGCCACTTCTTTCCAGTTGCCGTCTTGGATGATCGAGATGACAACTTCATCTGCGCCCTGGTGGTCTTCCGCGCTGTAGTCAACGCGGTTGCCGGATACGACATCTTCGTAGTCGAGCGATTCCATGCCTGCCTTGAAGCTTTCAACTGTCAGGTCCGGGCCAGCGGCCTCTAGTGCCATAACCATCGTTACAGCGGCAGAGTGGCCTAGCAGCGCGCCGGAACCTGGCAGTTGCTCACCAGTGGCTTCGGTGTAGCGCTTCACGAACTTCTGCACTTCTGGCTTGTCCATGCGGGACAGCAGGTCAGCCCAGCCAGCTGCGGCGTACATGCCTTCGGTCACGCCGCCTGGCACTTTAGCCATAACAGTGTGGAAACCAGCCGACGAGTTCAGGAGCGAGATGTTGTTCAGGCCCAGTTTCTTTGCGGTGCCGGAAACGGTGATCGCCTGACGCACACCCAGCGCCATGCCAATGATCTCACAACCGTCTGCAGCCAGTTTTTGTAGCGCGCCTACGAAGTCAGCGTCATCAGGCTTATGGGTTGTTTCAGACACAAACTCGATGCCGTCTGTTTCAGCGGCGTAATCGACGAGGCCTTCTTTGATTTCCTTACCGAAGTCGGTAGGCAAGTACATTGCGCAAAGCTTGGACGCGCCTTTTTCACCGGCCAGGTAAGCAGCGCCCAGCTTGATTTGTGCGTAGTAAGAGGCGGTGCCGCCGTAGCGCAGCGGGGACAGGGGTTCTGCCATTTGGCGCGCTGCGGTCAGAGGTGACACGTTAGGCACCTTCTTGGCTTCCATCAGATCAAATGCCGCGATGTTCATGGGCGTGCCGAGCGACAGGAGCATCGCAAAGACTTTGTCACCGTTGAGCAGCTTGTTCATGCCTTGGATGGCTTTTGGCATTTGGTAGGCGTGATCTTCCACAACGAAGCGGATCTTGCGGCCGTGGATACCGCCAGCGGCATTCACTTCGTCAAAGACGAGCTGTGCTGCTTTGGTGGCAGGTGCGCCAAAGGCTGCAAACGGGCCGCTGAGATCGTTGTTGGATCCGATCAGGACTTCTGTGTCTGTCACGCCTTGCTCAGCGTGGGCCGGGCTGAAGGCCGCGGCGGCAACCGCTGCGGCGGCTGCGATTTTGGTGATTGTTTTCATGGGTTTCTCCCGTTTGATTAGTACATTTGGTCAATCAGCGCGCTGTGCTTTTTCTCCACAAAGCTGCGCTTGAGCTTCATGGTTGGTGTCAGTTCGTCGTCATCGGCGGTCAAAAGGACGTCGATGAGACGGAAGTCTTTGATCTGTTCTACCCGGGCAAAATCTGCGTTCACCTCGTCAATGATATCGCGGATAAGTTGCTGCACTTCTGTTGCCGCACAAAGTGAGGCGTAGTTGGAAAACGGCACACGCAAGTCTTGCGCGTATTTTTCTACGTTTTCCTGGTCGATCATCACAAGACACGACAAGAACTTGCGTTTGTCGCCAATAATCACGGCGTCCGAGATGTAGGGTGAGAACTTCAGGCGGTTCTCAATCTCTGCCGGGGTGATGTTCTTGCCGCCAGCAGTGATGATGATGTCCTTCAGGCGCCCGGTGATGGAAACGTAACCTTGGTTGTCCATCATGCCCACGTCACCGGTGCGCAACCACCCGTCTTCGGTAAATGTTTCAGCTGTCTTTTCGGGATTCTTCCAGTAGCCCTGGAAGACGTTACCGGCTTTGTACTGAACCTCGCCACCTTCTGCGATACGGACCTCAGCGCCGGGTAGGGGTACCCCTACGGTGCCAAATTTGTTGTGGGCCGGGCTGTTGATGGCAATTACGCCGGAACTTTCCGTCATGCCGTAACCTTCCAGCACGGGCACACCGATTGCGTGATACCACTTCAGCAATTCCGGTGAGATTGGGGCCGCGCCAGAGCCGCCGCGCCGGATACGGTCCATACCGATCATGCGACGCAGATTGGTCAGGACAGCCGCATCCCAGAACCTGTGCGTTAGACTTGCCAGCACAGGCAGGGCACGACCTTCGTTTTCGGCCTCCACCCGCGCCATTCCTGCCGAAACGGCTTTGGCATAGGCCCATTTTTGCAGGTTTGTAGCCTCTCCCACGCGCATGGCGACCTGAGAATAGATCTTTTCCCAAAGGCGCGGAACGGCGACAAAGGTCTGCGGGCTAACCTCCTGCAGATTGTCAAAGACCGTCTCCGGGCTTTCAGCAAAGTTCACGGTCGACCGCGCCGCTATCGGGGCGTTGACGGAAAACACACGCTCAAGAATATGACACAGCGGAAGAAAACAAAGTTGGTCGTCGGTCTCATATGTCGGCGTATCCCGCGCAGCAGCGGCCACGGAATAGATCAAGTTACCATGGCCGATCATCGCGCCTTTGGGCAGCCCGGTGGTGCCGGATGTATAGATCAAGATCGCCGTATCGTCAGGGGTCGTCGCCTCTATAGCTGCTTCAAAGCTGCCTGGGTTTTCCGCGTCGTACTTTTGGCCCAGCTCATAAAGCTCGTCAAAAAACATCACCTGTTCGTCTTCGAACCCATGTAGCCCGTCGTGGTCGATAACGATCACCTTTTTCACGCCCGGAACCTTGTCGCGAATTTCCAGGAAGGTATCGAGGTGCTGATCGTTTTCCACGATCAAGAACTGGCTGTCAGAGTTGTTCACCAGATACTCGACTTGGGATGCTGAATCGGTCGTGTAGATGCCCGAACAAATTGCACCGACACCTTGCACACCCATATCCGCGTAAGGCCATTCCTTGCGGTCCTCAGACAACACAGAAATAACCTGGCCTTTCTCCAAGCCGAGGGATTTCAGGCCAAGTCCGATCCATTTGGCGCGGTTGTAAAAGTCATTCCAGGAATGCGACCGCCAGATGCCGAAGTCCTTGTCCCTATGGGCGGTTTTGTCCCCCATTTCCTGACAACGTGCCCGGAACAGTTTGGGCGTTGTGTCGTGGCCGTCGATGTAAAACGGCCCCTGGCTGAGATCTTCGTTAAACGTGATCCCACTCATGGATTGCATCTTTGGAAGTGCGTCTGTCATCTTACCTCCACGTCTTGCGTTGCTTCCAACGCCGTTGTCCGCGCTGGTTTTCTTCCTGGCTGACACCGAGATAGAATTCCTGGATGTCCTTGGAGGCGGCAAGCACCTCTGCTTTGTCGTCCATCACGATACGGCCAAGTTCCATGACATAGCCGTAGTCTGCGGCGTCGAGCGCCACTTTGGCGTTCTGTTCAACCAGCATCATCGTGACCTTCTGCTCTTTGTTGAGCCGAACGATGATTTCAAAAATCTCCTGTGTCAGGAGCGGCGACAGGCCAAGGCTGGGCTCATCAAGGAGCATGATTTTCGGCTTGGCCATCAACCCGCGCCCAATGGCCAACATCTGTTGCTGTCCGCCCGAAAGCGTGCCCGCACGTTGGCTGCGGCGCTCTTTCAAGATGGGAAAGTAGTTGTAGACGAGTTCCTCATCCGCTGAAATGCCGCTGCGATCGGTGCGGGTGTAGGCGCCCATTGCAATGTTTTCACCCACCGTCATCAGCGGAAAAATCTCTCGCCCCTCTGGCACATGCACCATGCCGCGCCGGACCACGGCGTCGGCCTCAATACCTTCAATCGCCTCACCGTTCAGCTGTACGCTGCCCTTTTCAGGGTCCATGACGCCCGAGATGGTCTTCAAAAGTGTTGTCTTGCCCGCGCCATTGGCGCCGAGCACGGTGACTAGCTGGCCTTCCTGAACCCGCAAGCTGACGCCGCGGATTGCCATGATAGGACCGTAGAAACTCTCTAAGTTGTCGATCTGCAAAAGAGGTTGGGTCATGTGCGCGAAGTCCCCGTCTTTGCAATGTCCGAGGTGCCAAGATAGGCCTCGATCACCGCGGGGTGGTTTTGAACCTCTGCGGCTGATCCGGTGGCAAGTTCTTTGCCGTCGCTCAGCGCCATGACCCGGCTGGATACGGCAGAAACCAGGCCCATGTCGTGTTCCACCATCATCACCGAGATGCCCATCTGTTTCTGGATATCTTCGATCCAAAAAGCCATGTCCTGGGTTTCTTCGACCGATAAGCCAGAGGCAGGCTCATCGAGCAGCAACAGCTTTGGTTCGCTCGCCAGTGCGCGCCCAAGTTCCACTACTTTGCGGACGCCATACGGCAGACCGCCGATCATTTTGTCGCGATAGGGTTGCAGGTCAAGAAAGTCGATCACTTGCTCTACGGCCTCGCGGTGGCGCAGCTCTTCTTTGTGCGCGCTGGGCGCAAAAACCAGCTCCGACAGCATATTGGTTGTTCGGTGGCGGTGGCGCCCGACAAGCAGGTTTTGCAGCACGGTGGCTTGCTCAAACAGCTCGATATTTTGGAAAGTCCTCGCGACGCCAAGGTCGGGAACCTGGTGCGAGGGCAGGGCGAGCAGGTCTGCGCCGCCCAAACGGATTGATCCGTTGTCCGGCGTATAGAAGCGTGAAATCAGGTTGAAGACGGTGGATTTACCTGCCCCGTTGGGTCCGACGAGCGCGAAGACCTCACCTTCTTCCACGTTTAAAGAAACGTTGTTGACGGCGATTAGGCCGCCAAAGCTGAGCGTGACGTTTTCAATTTCCAGCAGGCTCATTGGACGCGATCCGTCTTCAGGTAGGACTTCTGCCGTTTGAACATGTCTTTGCGGTAGAAGGGAAACAGCTCAAAATAAGTGCGTATCTTTAGCCAGCGCCCGTACAGGCCCATCGGCTCGAACAGGATGAAACCCACCAGGATCGCTGCGAAAAGCGCGCTTTCAAGGCCGGGGATATTCACACTCATGTCAAAGGTCGATTGCAGGAACGACCGTCCGTTTGCGATCATCACAGGTATGATCCCCACCACCAGCGCACCGAAGAATGCACCATGGATAAAGCCGAGGCCACCGATCACAATCATCAATAGCAGCGTGATGGACATCACCAGATCGAAGGTTTCGTTTGTGACGTACCCGGCAGAGTGCCCAAACAGCCCGCCCGCAAGCCCGGCAATGGTCGCTGACAAAAAGAACGATGTGGCCTTGGTGCGCGTCAGGTTGATGCCCATTGCTTGAGCAGAGATTTCGGAATCCCGGATAGCCGTAAAGCTGCGCCCAAGCGGCGTGCGAAGTAGATTGCGATACAGCCAGATAATGATCAGGGCCACAGCCAGCACGACATAGTAGAAGGCATAAGGGTTGCCATAACGGTTCACGCTCATCCCGAAGATCGAGATGTCAGGGACCGACGCCCCGGCGATTCCGCCTGTGAAGGGTTCTGCCATAACCACAAAATCGCTTGTCAGGATCGACAAGGCTAACGTGGCGAGTGCCAGGTAAACACCATGCAGTCGCAATACGGGCAGCGCGACAAGAGTGCCGAAGAAACCAGCCAAGATCCCGGACAGCGGAAAGGCGATCAACCACGGAACACCGGCGTTCAAAAGGTTGATATTGATGTAACACCCAAGCGCCATGAAGGATGCGTGCCCCAAGCTGGGCAAGCCCGTGTGGCCAGTCAAAAGCATCAGTCCCATGCCTGCTATGGCAAGGATCAGAACGCCGCTGACCTCACCCAAGAGATAGGCGTCGTCGATTGCGACGAAGTAGAGGGGCAGGGCAAGCAGCAGCGCAAAAAGCAGCGCATACCAGAAAGCCTGAGCCTTATGTTTGAACACGCGAATGTCGGCGTCGTAAGACGTTTTGAATACGAAACGCATCAGACTTTCTTTCGTTGGGTCTGGCTGAAGATCCCACCGGGTCGGAAAATCAGAACGAGAAGTAGGATCGCGTAGGGTGCGATCTGCGATACGCCCGCGATGCCGTAGCGCGCTGCAAGCGGTTCCACCAAGCCGATGATCAACCCGCCGATCAATGCCCCCGGCAAAGAGCCGAAGCCGCCAATCGCGGCGGCGGCAAAAGCTTTGATCCCCAACAATCCGGTAGAGGGATCAATGGCACCTTTGGAGGCAAACAGGATCCCGGCCACGGCGGCCACCATGCCGGACAAACCCCAAACCAGGCTGTGAACCCTTTTGACAGGAATACCCATATAGTAGGCCGCCAGTTGGTTCTGGGACGCTGCTTGCATGGCCAGGCCAAGTTTGGTGCGCGAAAAGAACAGATAGAAAAGAGCCGTTAGAACACCGGTCACAACGACGATCATCACCTCGTTTACACCGAGCACAACCCCGCCGGTCCGGACCTCCTGCCCGGCAAAGGGCGTTTCCAACGATGTGGGCTCATGGGTCCAGATGGAACCGGCTGCGAACCGAATGATGAAGCCCATAGCGATGGTCAGGATCACGATTGAGGTCTGGGATTGCCCAAACATGTGCTGTAGGATCGTCCAGTTGAACAAATACCCCAAAGCGCCCATCACCAAGATAGACAGCGGTACAGCGATCCAGAAATTCAGCCCCATATATTCGTGGTTGGTAAAACCGATGCAGACAAAAGCGCCCAGCATCATGAAATCACCTTGGGCAAAATTTACTGCTTCAGTTGCCTTGTAAATAAGAACAAACCCGAGCGCGATGAGCCCATAGACACATCCGTTTGCAAGCCCACTGGCAAGCAGTTGCAGAATATCCAAAGATTTGCCTCCCAAAAGCTGCCGGAATTGTCCCATTGCCTCCGATCCATTGCAAGGTGAAAGCAGGCGGGATCGACGCTACGTAACGCGCAGGTTTGCATCGGTGTTGTTTATCAATCTTAGCCTTAGACCCAATTTTCGGGAAAACCACAGCGCAAACGAACTCTCTTCATCCGCAAAACTGTCCGGTTAACGAGCTACATTATGCCTGACCGCTGATCTTTCGCCGCATCAGTCGCTCGTAGATCCCGGGAGCAAGGCGTATCATGATCGATGATAGCGTGGCCACTTTGCCGACTGGGATGAAGTCGCGCCTTTTGTAGACGCCACGCAAAATGACCTTGGCCGCCGCCTCGGGCGACATGTAGTCAACGCCATCGGATGCGGCGCCGGGGCGCAATATTCCATCCGGGCGCTGTTCAGAGTTGCCGATGTTTGTAGCCACAAAGCTTGGTGCTGCGACCAGACAACTGACGCCATAGGGCAGCTCTTCTGATCTGAGTGACGCAAAAAAGCCCTGCATTGCATGTTTTGATGCGGCATATGCCGTACGGTTGAGCAACGGCGCGAACCCAGCTACCGACGAAACCGCAAGGTGGACGCCTGCACTTTGACGTACCGGTTCCAGAAAGAGGCGCGCCATTTCCACCGCCGCAAAATAGTTGATGTCGAACACGCGCCTGTGGCTCGCTTCGTCTGTGTCTTTGAAAGATCCGATCTGGGATACGCCCGCGTTATAGATCACCAGATCAATCGACGGGCGGGCTTCAAGGATGCTCGTCGCCGCTTTCGTCAATGCTTCTCGATCCGTTAGATCGACCGCCACCGGCGTGCAAGTCTCATCTGGCGTCAGCCCGTCGACGTTAAGATCCATCAGAACACAGTGCCATCCGCTGCCGCGCAACTGCGCAGCCAAGGCCCGGCCTAGGCCACCGTTCCCGCCAGAGATCACCGCAGTTTTCATAGCTTTGCCCCTTGTTTCCATAAGTTGAAGACTTCGGCTGAATTCAACTCCGGCACATATCCGAAATCGTTTTTAAGGCGGTCGTTCGCAAGCACTGGCCGATATTGGAGAAACCGCACCTGTTCAGGCCCGTATTGTGACAGCCCTAAAGGTCGCGCCACAGCCAAGGCGGCCTTGAGCGCCCAAGCTGGTAAACGCAGGACCGGCTTGCCTAAGGCACTAGCTAGATCATCCACGGTCATCCAACCATCACCCGCCACGTTATAAACCCCTGCAGGACCATCAGTGGCCGCCCGCGCCACGATCCGCGCGAGATCGCGGAGCCAGATAAAAACAAAAGGGCTATCGCTGCCTTTAACCGCAAGAATGCGTTTGCGATGGAAAAGTGCCGTGATCTGATTGTTTGTACTTTTGCCTAAAACCGTGCCCACGCGCAGGACAACTTGTTGCAGGCTTGGATGGCTAGATCGTGCGTCTGCCAGCATTTCTTCGACCTGGCGTTTGTGATCTGCATAGGCGAATTCCGGATTGCCGCGGCAGGGCGTCTCTTCCGGGATCGGCTTGGGCATATCCGAATGATATCCATAAGCCGCACCGGAACTGGTTGCCACCAACCGCCGCACACCATTTTCGAGGCAGGCATCCAGTACATTTCGGGTGCCAGTCACATCCACCGCGAAAGCTGCGTCGCGGGTCATACCTGGCGGCGGTGTCACTATCGAGGCGAGATGCACAACCACTTCGGGTTTTTCCCGCGCGATGATTGTGGCGGGGTCGCCTCCGGTAACATCCATGCGCTGAAACCGATGCGCGTCGGGCAATCCACCTTGCGCCAAATCTGTGAAAAGGACGTCCCCGGGATCAAACACCCGAGCCAGTTCCTGTCCCACCATTCCAGCGCCGCCGGTGACAAGAATTTTGCTCACCTCGAAGCCTCGGTCCGGGAAAGAACCGCAGCCAGCGCGAGACCCGAAATAGCGTGCCAGATGCCCCAGAATGCGGCGACGACAGCCATACCGCCGAGGCCGCCGAAGAACCCGAATATCAGCACGAGGCCGAGGCCGGAATTCTGGATCCCCGTTTCAATGGTGACTGCGCGTCGATCAAACGCGCTGAGCCCGGCAATGGTAGCCGTGGTAAAACCGCCAGCCAAAGCGATCGCATTGTGTACAATCACAAGCCCGGCAATCAGGCCCGCAAATGACAAGAAATTTTGCCAATTTGCCGCCAGTGCCAGTACAATAAAGGCAACAAAGATACCCATAGACAGCCATTGAAGCGGCTTGCGAATGCGCGCCGTCAGCTCGGGTCGCTGCACGTTAAGCGTTACACCCAACACGAGCGGCAGTACCAGCATCAGGCCCACCGTAATCGCAATACTGATTGGGTCGATGGAGGTGGCGCGCAAGATCTCGGCCGACGGACCGTACAGGCTGCCCCAGAACGCGATGTTGAGCGGTGTCAGAAAGATCGCGCCAACCGTCGCAAATGCTGTCATCGACACGGAAAGCGCCGCATTCCCGCCAGCCCGATGCGTGATGAAGTTGCTGATGTTCCCGCCCGGACAGGCCGCCACAAGGATTAGGCCCAAAGCAACGGATGCTTGCGGTTTTACCGCCAAAACAAGCAAAAACGTTAGTGCTGGCAATACAACGAACTGTGAAACCAGACCAACCAGAACCGGCTTTGGCGCGCTTGCCAGGCGGCGAAAATCTGAGGGTTTCAGGTCAATGGCGATAGAGAACATCACAATCGCAAGGATCGCGTTCAAAAGGGTCAACGACCCGGCGGAAAAGTCCAGAACGGCTGTATCTATCATGCTGCCACCCCGCCAAGCTTGCCGATCCAACCATTCACCGCTTTTCGATACGTGGTCTTGTCGACGTAGTAGGCCATTCGCGGTAGGTCGATGTAGTTCATGCCGCCGGTTGCCCGTTCAAATCCTTTGGCTTTGGTCTTTTGCAGATCTAACGCTTGCGGGCTGTTGGCGCGGAGCCCTTCGATGTAGCGTACGACCATCTCTGCTTGTTCATGGCGGCCTTGCCAGCCTAGCCCGGCGGCCTCCACCATGCCCATTACAAACAGATCGTCCCGGCCAGGGTGCATGCAATTCAAATAGAGGTGCGGTGCGTCGCCTTGCCAATTCAAAAGCGCGTTGTCGATGAACGGATAGTCCAGCTTGTAGCCTGTCGCAGCTAGGATCATATCGTAATCACGCTGGCTGCCGTCCTTGAAATGCACGGTTTCGCCATCGAACCGTGCCACATCGGACTGAATCGAAAGATCGCCGTGCCCGGCATGGTACAAGACCAGTGAATTCACAATCGGATGGCTTTCGTAGAGCTTGTAGTCAGGCTTGGGAAATCCATATTTTTGTGGGTCGCCGACAAACCACTTCAAAATGAACCCGTCCACGTATCGTTTGATGGCCATCGGCAGTTTGATCGCCCCGCCCATCGTATCCGCTGGTTTGCCGAAGACGTATTTGGGCACAAAATAGTAGCCCCGCCGCATGGACAGATCACACGATGCCGCGTGGTGCACTGCATCCACTGCAATGTCGCAGCCGGAGTTCCCCGCACCAATGATCAGCACCCGTTTTCCGGAGAATTGCTGAGCATTCTGATAGTCGCAGGAGTGGATCATTTCGCCGGAAAAATCTCCGTCAAACGCGGGCATGTTTGGCGTGCTGAGCGTGCCATTGGCAATCATCAGGCCCGAAAACGTCTCTGAGTAAGTGCCGCCTGCGTTCTTCCAGGTCACTTCCCAACCATCGCCGTCGCCGCCAAGTGGAACGCAAGACAGTACTTCTGCGCCAAAATGATATTTTTTGTGCAGATCGAAGTTTGTCGCGAAATCTTCGAAGTACCCTTTCAGCTCCCGGTGGGATGGGTATTCGGCGACCTCCTCTCGCATGGGGAAGTCAGCAAATTCCGTCATGGTTTTGGAAGAGATCAGATGCGCGCTGTCGTACATCGTGGATAAAGGGCCGTCGATGTTCCAAAGGCCGCCGACGCTGTCTGCCAGTTCAAATCCCTGGAAGTCGATGCCGCGGGCCGCCATCACTTTGGCTGCCGCCAAACCCATCGGTCCTGCCCCGATCAAGGCAAACCGGTTGTCCATTTTGTCCATGGCACTCTCCCTTACATCCTTATCTTGAACAAACGTTCAAAATAAGGCAAGTTATTTTCATGACCTTGAGCGAGTTGCCATTGCAAACCCGAAAAAGAGCACCGTCAAAACGGGCGCTTGCCACTAAGGCGCGGGTACTTGATGCGGCAGAAACCGTGTTTGCTGCAAAAGGATTTGATGGGGCGACGATTAGGGATATCGCCGCCCATGCGGGTGAGCCAGTGGGCACGATTCACCATCATGGAGGCGGCAAAGAGCGACTTTTTCACCAAACCGTGGCCCGCAGGGCCGCCACGTTGTCAGAACTTCGCCTGACTGCACTAGAAGCTGCCAAGGAGGGCGGGGTGCTTACGGTCGAGACGGTTCTGACGGCTTTCTTTAAGCCCTTTTTTGACGTGACACAGGATGACCCCAGCTGGCGCAACTACGCGCGCTTGGTCGCCCATGTTTCAACGGACGTCCGCTGGGCGGATATCGCAAAAGAGTGCTTCGATCCCACTCTTGAACCTTTCATGGACGCGCTGACCAAGCTTTTACCCAATCAAAGCAGGCAAAACTTGGCCGCGACTGTGGTTTTTTCCGTGTCAGCTTTCCTTGCATTGCTGACATCGCGGGACCGGATAGGTGCTATTGGTGGGACCGGCGCGTCCGAAGCCGAAGAACTGCAAGACCTAATAAGATTTTGCTCACAGGGCATGACCGGGCCGACCCGGCAACGCCCCGGCGTCACGTAATTATTTCTACTTCGCTAAGGCGTTCAAGTGCGCATCAAGCGCCACTTGAAATCCGCGATTTTTAAGCATCGATTTCACGAACTTTTCTGCGATTTGATCCTGTCGTTCTTTGCCAGACAGGGACTTAGAGACCTTTTTGAGTGTCGCTTTCGCCGTGTTTTTGCCTGATCCCTTTATGTATTTGTCGAAGAAAAGGAAAAGTTCATTTACGCCAACGCGTGCCAATGTCTTTGATGCTTTGTCGCTTAGGCGCATCACGCCGCCCCTCAGCAAGTATTTGAAGTTGGCAGTTTTTATAGCGGACGTGCACCAACCCGACAGCGGTGCCTTGAAGATGAATGCCTCCAGCGCTGTTAAGCCGTAAGCCTTAAACCCATCATACAGACTCTTGTAACCTTGGATCTTGTTACCGGCGAGGTATTTGCCGGTTGCAGTGGTCACATCTTTTATCCCCTTTGTGAGAACTGCACTGGCTGCCGCGGCGCTTCCGGTAGCCACGAATAGCGCCCAGCCCGAAGCCGTTGCAAGCGTCAAACCGGCCGCCCCAAGCAGAAAGGGTGTCAGGGCTGCTGTTGTAAGCGTCAAGACTACAATAGGCAAAACATGGTTCATGGAGAAGTTGGCCATGGACAGGTAGGTGCCCGCCCAGGTGGGTGATATTACACGTTGGTAGTAGTTCGAGATAGTTTTAACAAACACTTCGATCGCACGGTCCGCCACCTTTGCCAAGGCGGGTAACTTTTTGTAATCGCCTGCAGCGATGGCCCGGTCGTAGGCGGAATAAGCTAAATGCGCTGCTCTAAGCGGGCGGCTACCTGGCCAACTGGCCCGCTTAAAGGTTTCCACCAGCCAGCAACCAAATTTCATGTCTTGGCGGTTCTTCAGCAGGCTATAGTACATCGCTTCGTACTTCGACAGGACCATGTATTTTGCCTTGCTTTTGGCGCGCAGAGCTTTGTCTAGATCTGCACGTTGCCTTTTTATGGCTTCGGCCTCACTTTCAGCTTTTTTCCAGAAGGTATCGAACTTTGGAAAAAGCTTCTTCCAGCTTGTGCCGCCTGGGTCGATCACCTTGTCAGGTGTACGTAGTTTGACGACACGACGTTGCGCCTCGTCGATCCCTTTCAGCGTGGCACCATCCATTTTCCCGTTGATCGGGACAGTAATGTCATTTGCGTTCAGCATCACCTGAATGATCACCACGTCGGATTTTGAATTTTTGACCGGCGCTCCTTTGCTTTCGCGCGGGTCAAGTCCAACGGGGCCAGACAGTTTGGGGGTTGCCATGGGGGTGCTCCTTATCTTCTTCCAGCTTTGCCCAAGCGCTTTTTGCCAGGCGGCAAAAAGGTGTTCGAAGACAAAGCAACTAGGGTCACGCCATTGGCTGCTTCGAATTCTGAGGGATTGGATTTCTGGTTCATCGGTTAAATTGGTTTGATCAAAATTCACGAAGTCCAATTGCGGCTTTGTGCCGACTGCAAAACTCGCAGCCGCACCGCGTCCGGGCCTCGGAGAGACGGTAATTGCGGGTCAGTTGCCGGTCATACCCAATTTGTATGATGCGGCCCAAAATTGCTGTTTCAGTTGATTCGACTTCGCGTTTAGCGCTGCGTTGCCGCCTGATGAATGGTTGACGAAAACAGGTCAGGGCGCCGGTAAATCAACAGCTGCGCCTCGTCCTCGACGACACTGATTTGGATGCTAGGAAATTGCTTTTTCAAGTCGTGCAGGAACCTGGGTGGGAATAGCAGGTTTTCTGCGCCCTGTAGGTAGGTGACAGGCGTGCTTTCGATCACATCAGACAGCAGTTCAGATGTATCAGACGACCAAAAGATGACGTCCTGAATTGCCTGCTCCCAATTGCGCATGACGTAGTCAAAATTGTCCCGAACTACACGCCAGATTGCGGGATCCGAAACTGAACCTTGATCGTGGGGCGACCCATCAACGAAATACTGAACGCCGCGTTCTTCACCGTCTGGCCCTGAATAGAAATCCTTCAATGCCATCTTGTAAGGCGTTCTGAGCACGCTCGGAAAATAGCGTGCCGCCAAAAACAGCCGCCGCGGTGCCAACGGCATTTGGTTAATCATTGAAAAGGTTTGCAACGGCGCTCCCGTGTCGACCAGCAAAACACCAGAGACCTCTGCTTTCATCAGTTTGGCAAGCGCTAAGGCATAAATCCCGCCAGAGCATTGTCCGCCGATCAGGGGTCTTTCAAGCCCGATGTGGCTGACAATATTCAAGTGATACTGCGATAACTCATCAAGGGTCATCGTCGTTGGGAGCCTGCTTGTCTCACCGCTACCTGACCGAAACGCAGATATCAGACGAATTCCAGAGTTTGCTAGCGACTGTACAATCTGATCCGTTAGTGTGGGCCAGGTTGTGGTCTGGATTAGGTAAAACGGAAGACCGGACAGATCACCGCTTTCGGCGATTTGGACGGTTTCACCGCCGCTCAGTTCGATGCTGTATGTCCGCTGGTTCGGTGCCAGTTTTCTAGTCGCACCGGGTAGCGCGCGATTTTCGGTCACGGCGCTGTTCGTGAGACCGTCAATCAAGCCAGAGACTATGCGCGCCAACTCTACTTGGCTGTGAATACCCATTTTACCTAGAACGGCGCTTAGCTGTGTGCGCAATGTTGCTGGGCTGCGTTTGCGCGAGCGGGAGACTTCTTTAATTGTGGCGCCCAACTGCAAGGACTTCACCAATTCAACTTCTGCATCTGTCAGCCCAAAAGACTTTTGCAACATTGGCCGCACGCTGTCATGCCAACGATCTTCGACAGACCGTATAAAGACCACCGGCGACCCATCCGTTTGGTCGCGCGCCAAGTCTGCCACAAAAATTTTGGTAACCTCGCCGTGTTCCGGGAGAAGGCGAACGATCCGTCTTATCCGGGTTCCTTTTGGGAGTGGTGATCGCGTACTCTGCATCAACACGTTCAAGGCCTCCCTCGACGGTTGATCGTAGGCCAGGTCGATCAGAAATTTGCCCTCAACGCTGCCGAGATATGACTTTGCAGCAGAATTTGTGCAGAAGGCCCGACCGTCCGTGCCAACTAAAACCGCTGCGTTTTGCATGGCTCTCACTTGTTCGGTCAAAGTCTCCGAAGCGGTTAGGTCGAGACGATCGAAAATTTGACCGGCTTGTTCAAAGTGCCCAAGAAACTCCTGCGTCCAATCAAAATTGCCGTCCTCATCGGCGGTAACCCTGTCAGCGACAGCGGTGAAATGGGCATCCCAAGCCTGCACAATATTTGTGTATCCGGCGGGATCCATCGCGGCAGAATAGATTTTTTCTATGAGTTGACGGTGGGTGTCAGTCTTCTGCTCTGGTTCATTTTCTGCCATACGGTGAACCCCTCAAAGTGGTTACATAAGTGACGAAAAACGGCTTAGTAAGCAAGCAACCCTTGGTGATTAGAATTGCAAAATTGCTTGGCGCTTAGCGGTCTGTCGGGCAGATTGCCGCAATCACGGCAACTTGACTCTATTTCGCAGTTTTCGATTTCAGAACAGCTGCGCCTTGGAGAGGCGCCGCCACCGCTACAAAAAACGCATGCGGTGCTTGTCTAGCAATTCTATAAGAATGGCTTTGGCATATTGGCGGTGTTGTCTGTGGGAATCCCGCGCCGTTGCAGCGTCACCTTCGCGGATAGCTTGATAGACCTTGCGGTGGTCCTCGTTCGATTGGGTGGGTACGGGGCGCATGAATAGGGTGGTGGTACGCGCGCGCCTTACCTGATCGCTCATCATAGCGACAATGGATTGAATGCGGCTGTTCCCGCCGAGCCTGACAAGCTCGCCATGAAAACGATCATCAGCCTCCGCCCAGGCATCCAGGTCGGTGTCGGCTATGGCTTTGTCCATGTCGTCAATTGCCTGGGCAAGCGCGGCCAGATCACTTTCCGGAAAGTTCTCAGCGGCGGCCCGTTCAGCGGCGTGGCTTTCAAGCTCCGTCAGCACGTCATAGATCTCTGCCATGTCATCTGGTGAAAGCGGCAGAATGCGCACGCCCTTACGGGGGCGCATTTCAAGCAACCCCTGACTTTCCAAAGTCAGAACGGCTTCACGAACCGGGGTGCGCGACATCTCCAGCAGGTCGGCAAGCTCCGATTCCAGATGATCTGATCCAGCAGCCAATTCGCCGGAAAAGATCTTTGATCGAAGCTCCTGCAAGGCCCGGTGTGAACTGGAAAGGGCTTTTCCCGACATTTGCGCGCTTACTCCTTAAGGGTCAGTTTTTGGCCCTTGTGGGATGACTCGTAAATCGCCGCCTCGATCCGCTCAACTGTCAAATAGTCTGGTGCGCGGTTTTCCAGCGGGGCGTTGTCCAGGATCCCCGCGATCACATGGGTCTGCAACGCATGTACACAATCGCCGCCAAAGCCTTGCCAGGTGTCCGTGCCCAGCACCAGCAAGTAGTCGGAGCCGCCAAACCGGCGGAGCCGGACAGACCCGTCACCGCGCAATTCCAGCGTTCCCTTGGTGCCTTCAAAAAGCGCTTCACCCATTGTGCACCGGAGATTGTCAGCGTCGTGGTCCAGATGCCGGTTGCCATCAAACAGGGCACGCACGCCGCCTGCGTGATCAAAAAGGACATAGCCTGCGTCCTCGCCCGCAATAGCCGGATTGATCCGTCGCAGATCAGCATAAACAGCCAAAGGATTTCCCAGCAAAAAGCGAAAAGTGTCTATCCAATGCACTGCCGTTTCATGAATCAGGAACCGGTCCATTTTTTGAAAGTAGGGTTGGCGTGCCAGGTATGCCTCTGGCCCCTGACCATCTCCTGGGCGCAAACGAAAGGTCGCCTGCAGCAATTGGCCAACGTCGTCGCTATCCAGTGCCCGTTTTATGGCGCGATACCAAGGCTGGAAGCGGAAATTTTCGTGCACGATGATCGTCGCATTCGCCGATTGAGCGGCTTTGGTGATCTGCTCGGCTTCCTCTAAGTCGACACAGAACGGTTTTTGGCAAATGATCCATTTGACGCCGTGATTGAGCGCGGTTTGAATGGCGTGCGCTTGGGCAGCTGGTGGCAAAATGATGTCTAGCAAGTCCGGCGATTGACCCGCCAACATGGCGTCTAGGTCTGAATATGCTGGCAATCCGGTCGCCGTTGCCTTTTGCAAATCCTGATCACAGGATCCGACAAGGGTCACGCAGTTCATCCGCGTCCAACTGCCAATGTGGAATTGACTGAAGTATCCGGCCCCAAGGCAAGCTACCCGCACACTGTCCCGTGGCTTCATGAGACAAGCAAGCTTTCCAGAACTGCTTCCGCGGATGCCGTGGTGCCCGAGCTGCCTCCGATGTCTTTTGTCAGGGCCGATCCTCTGGCCACCACATCCTCTACGGCCTCGCGCAGACGCGTGCCGTCCGTGCGTAAACTTGCATTGTCGTGTTTGATACCCAACCAGTCGAGCATCATGGCCGCCGACAGGATCATCGCCAGTGGATTGGCCAATCCCTGTCCTGCAATATCGGGGGCTGATCCGTGGCAGGGTTGGAACACGGCATGGTCAAGCCCGATATCCGCAGAAGGAGCCAGTCCAAGCCCACCCATCAGCCCGGCGCCAAGATCTGACAGGATGTCGCCAAACATGTTTTCCGTGACCAACACATCAAATTCCCAGGGCTTTTGAACCATCCACAGGGCGGTTGCGTCCACATAGGCATGGTCTGCCACCAAATCCGGGTTCCGTTCAGCCTCTGCATCGAAGATTTGCCTGAAGAATGCGAAGGCACGAAAAACATTCGCCTTGTCCACACAAGTGACGCGCCCTGGCCCGCGACCTGCCTGTTTGCGGGACCGGGCCAGATCGAAGGCGAAGCGGAACAGCTTTTCGGATGTTTCGCGCGTGATCAGCATGGTCTCGCGCGCTTCGTCGGGCGTAACCTCGCCGCTGCCCTGGGAATGAAACAGACCTTCTGTGCTTTCGCGGATAAGGACAAAGTCGATTTCCTGCCCCGGCGCCAATTTCAGCGGGGTCCTTGGGTCGGCCTTTGCTGTTACGGGGCGCACTCCGGCAAACAGGTTCAGTTCTTTGCGCAGATCAATCTGGGGTGAAATTTCGGTGCCGTCGTCGTAACGCACATCAGGCAGCCCCATGGCAGATAGAAGGATCGCATCTGATGTACGGGCTGCCTCCATTGATGCGGCTGGCAATGATTCGCCCGTTTTGGCGTAATGCGCAGCCCCAGCCGGTGCATCGATAAACTCAAGGTCATACCCATCAGTCGCTTTGGCCATCCGCCGCAGAATATCAAGCGTGGGGGCCATGATTTCAGGGCCAATGCCATCACCGTTAAAGGCTGCAACGCTGAAAGTTCTGTTCATTTTAGGGCCCTTTTCTTCGGCGGTCTTGGGGCGAAACTTGAAAGTTATGCCATCGCCATGTTGACAATGGATTATTTAATGCATACGCAAATTAATGCAATATACAATGCAGAAACCCTCGGGAGGATTATCGAAATGAAACTAGGCATAGGAAAACTGGCCGCAGTTGTGGCCCTGGCAACCGGGTTGGGCGGCGCTGCCGGTGCGCAGGACTACCCGTTCCGCGACATCACCACCGCCGTGGTTTGGGGCGCCGGTGGCGGTACGGACAGCATCAACCGCATGATCATGGCGGAAATGGAAAAACACTTGCCGGTCAGTATCAATGTTATCAATCAGACCGGCGGCGTCGCCGGATCCAACGGCATGGTCTACGTTATGAACCAGCCCGATGACGGCTACACACTTGTTGGCCTATCCGAATCCAATGTGACTGCTGCGGTTCAAGGCGGTTGGGACAAGAAATTCGACTATTGGTATCCATTCATTGTCGGCGGATCGCCCGACCTGATCTCGGTTCCCGCCGACAGCCCATACAATACGCTGCAAGAACTGGTTGACGCCGCCAAGGCCGCACCTGGCACCATTCCTGCGGCAGCATCCGGGGCAGGGTCGATCCACCACCTGAACCTGCTGGCCATTCAAAACGGTTCCGGGGCTGAGTTCCTGTTTGTACCCTACAAAGGTTCCGCGCCGGGCCAAGAGGCTGCCATTGCCGGTGAAGTTCAATTGGTTGTCACATCGCTTGCTGAACAAGCGGCGCTGATCGAAGGTGGCAAGCTAAAACCGCTGGCCATGCTGACACCTGATGCAGCTGAAATTGCCGGGATCAGCGTGCCATCGGCTTTCGACATCTACGATGGTTTGGACAAGTATCTGCCGCTGATGCAGGCTATTGGCTTCGCAGTTCACGACAGTGCGTCCGACGATGTGAAAGCCAAGCTGGGCGCAGCCTTTGAAAAGGCCATTGCGTCTGATGTGGTTGCAGAGTGGGCAACGGCCAACAACTACGCGGTCAGCGGCGCCTATGGCGCAGATGCGCAAGCCATCTTCACCACGCTGGAAGCCAACTTTGCTTACACGTTGAAGGAGCTTGGCGCGACCACGGTTGATCCTGCCAGCCTGGGTATCGAAAAACCCTAATCCCCGCTTCGCATTGGTCCGGGCGCGCATTCTCCCTGATGCGCGCCCGGATCAGTCATGTCTTTCATAGGTATTAGGCAATGGACGAAGAGACCGAGATCCTGCGCGCGCGCGACTTCTGGGGCGGGCTTGTTCTGATGGGGCTGTCTGTGTTTTTCCTGTGGCGCACCCTGGATATCCCCCTTTGGGGTGGCAACCGAGCAGGTGTAAGTTCTGCGGATTGGTACAATTCTGCCGCCATTGTTCCGCTCGGTATCTTTTCCGCCCTGTTGGTTCTGTCGATGGTTCTGCTGGTCATTGCAATCCGGTCTGGTGGCGCAAAACGGGCGTTTTCTAGCATTGGTATCGGATGGCACAAGGATGAGGCGCTGCGCTTCACGACCATTGGTGTTATGCTATTTTTCTACATTGCGGGCTTGGTGCCACGTGTTGACTTTGTTTTGTGCAGTGGGCTGCTGATAACTGCTTTGACGTTTGGCTATCATGGCGGACATCGGAGCCGGATGGTGCTGGCGGCAAGCTCCGTCGCAGTCTGTGGCGGCTACGCGATGATCCGGCATTTGCCGCAATCCCAATGGGCGTTTCATGATGACGATTGGCTGACCTTGGCAGTTTGGGCTGCGTTAACGGCCGTCACACTTCTTAAAGCCCGAGGTGACCGGGTCCTGAAAGCTGTGCCGATCATCGCGGTCACTGCCCCGGCGGTGCTGGTGTGCGCAATGGCCTTTGGCTTTAGGCAGAATGTCCCCAATCGGGGCGGGCTGATCTTCAAGCAGATCGAATACCACTACTACGTGACCATCCGGCCGTTGTGGAGGTCATAGCATGGACTTCGTGGTCACCCAACTTTCAGGTTTTGGTGGTGCGTTTTGGGCGCTGGTAACCGATCCGCTGACCTATGCTTATCTGCTTGTCTCGGTCTTTCTGGGTATCACCTTTGGCGCGTTGCCGGGATTGACCGCTACGCTGGCAGTGACAATTCTGACCGGGTTTTTCGGCAATAAAATCCCGCTCGATTACTCCCTAATCGCGCTCCTGGGGGCGTATGTGGGGGCCATATATGGCGGTTCATACCCTTCCATTCTTCTTAATATTCCAGGCACAGCAGCCAGCGCGGCCACGGCGATGGACGGCTATCCTTTGGCACAGGCTGGGCGCGGCGGCGAGGCGCTGGGCCTGACCACCACGGCCAGTTTCATCGGTACGCTGATTGGTACTTTTGCACTGCTGATTTTTGTCTGGTTGCTGCTGCTTTTATCGCAAAATATCGCCAGCCCGGAGAAAGCTCTGCTTGCGCTTTTTGGTATCTTGCTGTCGGGGACGCTGATGTCAGAGGATCTGGTCATAAAAGGCTGGATTGCAGGTCTGATCGGCTTGGCTATGGCGATGGTCGGGCTTGATCCGCTGTTGAGTGAGCCACGCTACACCTTTGGCTGGTCCTACATGCTCAGCGGATTTCAGGTTGTTCCGGTCTTGATGGGGGCCTTTGCCGTTCCTCAGATTATCGAAGGCATGCGCCATATGAAGCTGGGACAGATTGCGCAGCTAAAGGGGCGTATCCTTCCCAATCTGGGCTCCGTGCGGCGTTATCTGCCGACAATTACGCGCTCGGGCGTGATCGGTACCGGCGTCGGTGCATTGCCCGGTGTGGGCGAAGACGTGGCAGGCTGGGTCAGCTACGGCGTTGGCAAAACCGTCAGCAAGCAGGGCGGAAAATTCGGCAAAGGTTCCTTGGAAGGTCTATTGTCATCAGAGACCGCCAACAACGCCTGCATCGGCGGCGCTTTGATACCGCTTTTGGTGTTAGGCATTCCTGGATCCCCACCGGCAGCGGCCTTGATGGGGGCCTTTAAGATCAACAACATCATACCGGGACCGACCATTGATCCCGCCATTATCCTGCGGGTCGTGGCGATCATGGTCTTGGCGTCGTTCACGATGTTCCTGATGGGGCTCTTCACGGCCCGCATCTTCATCAAGATATTGCGCCTCCCGCAGGTTGTCTTTTTGCCTATCGTTATGGTGCTGACCACAATTGGATCTTTCAGCGTCGGCGGCGGGATTAACGATCTTTATCTCATGCTGGGCGTGGGTTTCGTTGCCTATTTTATGAACTTGATGAAGTATCCTATCGCACCACTGGTGATTGGAGTGATCTTGGGTGGGCTTTTTGATGAAACGTTTCGCCGGTCCTTGCTGATCTCTGGCGGCGATCTTTCGGTGTTTACCTCTCGGCCCGTGGCGGCAATCCTGTTGATGTTGAATATTTCGCTCGTGGCCAGTCAGGTGCCAGTCGTGCGACGGATGTTCGCGAAGCTACGAAAGGGTGGAAGCTGATGTTTGCGGTTGTGGTGACGTTTATGATCAAAGATGGGGCAATGGCTGCGTTTTTGCCTGCGATGGTGGAAAATGCCCGCACAACGCTGGCTGAGGAGCCCGGGTGCCATCGTTTTGACGTGTGCACGGACAGTCAGCGCCCGAACGAGGTGTTTCTTTATGAATTGTACATTGATCGCGCGGCCTTTGACGCCCATCTGGAAAGCTCGCATTTCAAATCGTTCGACGGTCTGGTCGCAACAATGGTGCATGACAAAAAGGTTCGTACCTATGACGAGGTAGCGTCATGAGTGACTGGGAAGTCTACGCCATCAAATATGCAGACCGTAACGCCAGGACGCGGGCGGACAGTTTCATCTTTGACGACAACCATGACGCGCCCCATGCGATGGATTATTTCATGTGGCTGCTGCGGCGCGGGTCAGAGGTTATCTTGGTCGACACCGGCTATGATGAGGCTGAGGCCACGGCAAGGGGGCGCCCCATCCGACTGGATCCGGTTGCCGCCCTTGCGCCCTTTGGGATCGCACCTGATGAAGTTACCCACATCATCGTCACCCATCTGCATTATGATCACGCGGGTGGGCTGCACCTTTTTCCCAATGCCCAGCTGCATCTGCAAGCGACCGAGTTGGCTTTTGCGACGGGTCCGTGCATGTGTCACGGCACCTTGCGCATGCCGTTTACGGCCGGGCATGTTTGCGAGGCGATAAGACGGCTCTATGCGGGGAAGCTGACGTTTTATGATGGCGACGGGCAGATTGCAGAAGGTGTGACGGTTCATTGCATCGGCGGGCACAGTCGCGGGCTTCAATGTGTGCGGGTGAAGACGCAGGCAGGGTGGTTGGTATTGGCCTCTGACGCTGCACATTATTACGAAAACATCAGCGCCCGTAAGCCGTTTCCAATTGTGGTTGATCTGCAAGACATGCTCGACGGATTTGACAGGCTGGAACAGTTGGCCTCTGATCCCAAACTGATTATCCCGGGCCATGATCCACTGGTCCGTCAGCGTTTCCCATCCGTTTTATCGGATCACATCTACCGACTGGATGCCATTTCAGACAAAGGGGCTTGGCCATGAAAATTGGTGTCATCGCGGATGACTTCACCGGGGCCTCAGACATCGCGCTGACGTTGGCCGAAGCGGGGATGCCCGTCACACAGTTTATCGGCGTCCCGAAGCAGGCTGCGGATGGCTCACTTGGGGCAGGGGTCGTTGCGCTAAAATCGCGGACGGCACCGGTGGCGGAGGCCATCGCCAGTTCCATGGCGGCTGCCGAATGGCTGCTGGATCAAGGGGCGGATCAGATCATCCTTAAGGTGTGTTCCACATTTGACAGCACGGACGCGGGCAATATCGGACCGGTATTGGATGCACTCGCCGAACGCCTTGGCGCAAAAGCTGTGGTGGTTTGTCCGGCTTTTCCCGAAAATGGTCGCAGCGTCTATCAAGGCCACCTATTTGTGGGCGATCGGTTGCTGAACGAAAGCGGGATGCAGGATCATCCTCTGACCCCGATGAAAGACGCTGACTTACGGCGCGTGCTGGCAAGGCAGTCCAGCCGTACCGTCGGCCATATCCCAGGCGCGACGGTTCTTAAAGGTGCGGCGGCAATTGTAGGTGCCCTTACAGAAACAGCCCACCTGATCGCCGATGCGATTACCGATCAGGATCTGATGGAAATTGGTGCCGCTGCCAAAAGCTTGCCTCTTTTATGCGGCGGTTCCGGTATCGCGATGGGCCTTCCTGCAAACTACGGCTATGCACCCAGCCAGCCATCATGGTCGGGCGTGCGCGGTCCCGGCGTGGTCATCTCCGGGTCATGCAGTTTGGCAACCAGGCAGCAGGTCGCGGAATACAGCAAAGAGGCGCCGGTCAAACAGATTGAGGCGCTCCACGCAGTAGACGGAACGTATGATCTGGAAAATTTGGCAGATTGGGTTCTGGCGCAGTCCGTGCCCCCGCTTGTTTATTCGTCCGCTGATCCGGCGGTCGTAGCTGCCGCTCAGAAAGAATTCGGTTCCGCCCGAGCAGCTGAAGCCATTGAAGGTGTTTTTGCCGGACTTTCTGCGAGGCTGGTTGCTAAGGGTTTACGCCGGTTGGTTGTGGCGGGCGGCGAAACTTCTGGCGCTGTGGTTAGTGCGTTGAACACGCAGGCCTTAAAGATCGGCCCACGCGCAGCGGCAGGTGTACCTCTCATGAAATCCGGAAATGTAGCATTGGCCCTGAAATCCGGGAATTTTGGTGGGCCGCGGTTTTTCGCGGAATCTCTCGCACTTATGACTTCCGATACCTGAGTTTCGCATCACGCAAACACGGGGGTTCGTGCTACAGAATCCGGGCTCAACCCAAAAGGCGTTTTGTGTTGGTGCCCTCTCTGCAAAGGACGCCGTCGTGCGGGTCCCGTTGTTCCACCCATCGCCATAGCAAGCTTGCACCGGGCAAGGGGGACGCGTATCGCCATAAGCCATGAGACTTTTATTCCTTGGCGATGTGATGGGGCGGGCTGGGCGAGCCGCAATCACGGACAACTTGGCCCGGCTGCGCGAAGATTGGGCGCTCGATTTCATTTGCGTGAACGCAGAGAATTCCACCAATGGGGCCGGGCTTTCCAAAGCACACGCCCAGTTGCTTTTGGAGGCAGGGGCCGATTGCCTTACCCTGGGTGATCATGCCTTCGATCAGCGTGACATGCTCAGCTTTATCGAACAGGAACCGCGGATTTTACGCCCGCTGAACTATGCCAAAACCGCGCCAGGGCATGGTGCGGCATTGTTCCCCGTAGCTGGCGGCAAAAAGGTATTTGTGGCGCAGGTTTTGGGACAGGTTTTTATGAAAAAGCCATTCTCAGACCCGTTTTCGGCAATTGACCGCGCGCTGCAACTGGCACCTTTGGGCGCGCGCGCAGATGCGGTGATTGTGGATGTGCACGCAGAAGCCACGTCAGAGAAGATGGCCATGGGCCATTTCGCCGACGGCCGGGCGAGCCTTGTGGTGGGCACCCATACCCATGTGCCCACCGGTGATGCCAATATTCTACCCGGCGGCACCGCCTATCTGACTGATGCTGGCATGTGCGGCGACTACAACTCGGTTATTGGCATGGAAAAGGCTGAGCCGATGCGCCGGTTTATTACTGGCATGCAGAAAGAACGGTTCCAACCGGCCCGTGGCGAGGCGACCTTGTCCGGCGTCTTTGTGGAAACCGGCGCCGACGGAAAGGCCACCACGGTGGCCCCTGTACGTCTGGGGGGGCGCCTTGCAGAGGCCACACCCACATGACTGCCCCGGCTGAGCCGACGCTTGTGGCCGCGCCCAAAGGCATGCCGCTTGTGACTGCTATTGTCGCGCTGCTTGTGCTGGGGGCAGCTTGGGGCGTTTCTGTCCCGCTGACCAAGGTCGCCACCAGCAGCGGTCACGGTATTTTTGGACTGATCTTTTGGCAGCTGGTGGTTGTCGCCGTGGCACTGGTCTGTGTGCAGGTCATCCAGCGCAAACCCATCCGCGTGAGGTCCCATCATCTGGTGCTGCTCTTGGCGATTGCGCTGCTGGGCACCTTGATCCCGAACTCATTCACCTATCTCGCAATCAGTAGAATACCCGCGGGGGTTCATGCGATCATGATGTCGCTGGTGCCCATGTTCGCCTTTGTGATCGCGATGGCCATGCGTAATGAGGCTTTTGTTCCCCTGCGCCTTTGCGGCGTTCTGCTGGGATTGCTAGGCGTGTTGTTGATCATCGGGCCGGAGGCAAGCCTGCCGGAGAAGGGGATGTGGCTGTTTGTGCTGATCGGCGCCCTGGGTACGGTCTGTTATGGGATTGAGGGCAACTATGTGGCCCGGTTCGGGCTTGGGGGACTTAATCCGGTAGAGGTGTTACTTTACTCCTCCATCCTCGGGGCGGTTTTAGTGTTGCCGCTGACGCTCGGAACTGGCCAGTTTATCGACCTTTCCCAGGCGTGGGCCGCGCCTGAATACGCGTTGGTTGGCCTGTCGCTTCTACATGCCGTCGCCTATGTGGGATACATCTGGTTGGTAGGGCAGGCGGGGCCCATTTTTGCCGCGCAGGTCTCTTATCCTGTGACGCTTTTTGGTGTGCTGGCGTCGATCGTTATCCTCGGGGAAAGTTATTCCGGGTGGGTCTGGTGGGCGCTCGTGATCATGCTGGTCGGATTGTTCCTCGTTCAGCCCCGCAAGGCGACGACCTGATGTTGGGTGGATTCTTGCCAGCGGGTACGGCGCCTATCCTTGCGCTGGCGATTGTGGCCGTGATGTTTGTCCTGTTTGTGCGTGAGGTTTATCCGACCGAGGTCGTGGCCATCGGTGGTGTGGCGGTGCTGTTGCTTGGGGGTGTGCTACCTTATGATCGGGCGATTGCGGTGTTTTCAAACCCGGCGCCCTGGACCATTGGTGCGATGTTTATTCTGTCAGGCGCGCTTGTGCGTACCGGCACGCTGTCGTCGCTGACCAACTGGATCACCACCGTCGGTGCGACGCGGCCCAAAACCGTGCTGGCTGCGGTGGCCGTTTTTACTGTTTTTGCCAGTGCCTTCATGAACAACACGCCGGTGGTTGTGGTGCTGATCCCTGTCGCTGCTCAAATCGCGCGAATGCTCGGGGTAAAAGCATCTAAGCTACTGATACCGCTTAGCTATATGGCGATATTCGGCGGTATGCTGACATTAATCGGCACGTCTACAAATCTGTTGGTTGACGGGGTTGCGCGCGACCAGGGTTTGGCACCGTTCACGCTGTTTGAGATCACACCCTTGACCCTGATCTTGGCAGCCTTTGGCGCAGTCTATCTGACGCTTCTTGCACCGCGTATGCTGCCCAACCGGGACACGCTAGCGCAAATGGGCCGTGACAAGTCTACGATGAAATTCATCACCGAGGTGGTGATCCCTGAAGGGTCCACGTTGATCGACCAAAGCCCGTTTGAAATTGAGGCATTCAAACGCGACGGGGGACGTGTGATCGACGTGCTGCGGGGCGATGATACGCTCCGTTTCAAGTTTCCAGACGTGCGGCTGATCGAAGGCGACCGGGTGGTCCTGCGCACCCGCATTACAGAGGTTTTGGGCCTGCAAGATAACAAAGAGGTGTTGCTGGCCGACAAGGTTTCCAGCCGCGAGTCCACCACTGTTGAGGCTTTGATTGCGCCGGGGTGCCGATTGGTAGGGCGTAAGCTTTCAGAGTTGAACTTGCGCCGCCGTTTCGGAGTTTACCCGCTTGCCGTGCATCGTCGAAACCAGAATTTAGGGCGCGAAATCGGTGAGATACGGGTGCAGGTGGGGGATACGATCCTTCTGGAAGGTGCGCCCAAAGACATTCAGCGACTGGCACGAGAGATGGAGCTCGTCGATCTGGCAGAACCTGAGGTGCGCTCCTATCGCCGCTCGTTTGCGCCGCTTGTCATGCTGACCCTTGCCGCTGTTGTGACTTTGGCAGCCATGGGTGTGGCGCCTATTTTTGCACTGGCAGTCGTTGCTGTGGCGGTTGTCCTGCTGACCCGCGCGATTGACGCGGATGAGGCGTTTGCCAGTGTGGATGGGCGCCTTTTGGTACTGATCTTTGCTATGCTGGGAATCGGCGCTGCGCTGGAGGAATCCGGTGCCGTCGCGTTGATAGCGGAGGCCGTGGCCCCCCAGATTGCCGGGCTCCCACCGTTTTTTGTGGTTTGGGCGATTTACCTGCTGACCTCCGTGTTGACGGAACTTGTGTCTAACAACGCAGTCGCCGTGGTGGTTACGCCCATTGCCGTGGCGTTGGCGATTGAACTGGGCCTTGACCCGCGCCCGTTGGTGATTGCCGTAATGGTCGCGGCAAGCGCCAGTTTTGCCACTCCTATTGGTTATCAGACAAATACACTGGTCTATGGGCCGGGGGGCTATCGGTTCACCGATTTCATGAAGATCGGGATTCCGCTTAACCTGTGCATTGGATTGCTGGCCAGCTTGCTAATCCCGCTAATTTGGGAGCTGTGAAGCAACCGACCAAGTATCTGAAGCTGATTGGCAGTCGGTGGTAGCAGATCAGGCGCACTGATACCGTGCCACAAATCGGCGCAACATCTCTCCTGGAACGGTCACGTCTGCCCCGTGGCACGCTTGGATCAGCCTGTCGGCGTCTTTGGGTGGGAAATACCCGTGATTTTGGTAGATCCGGATGCGGGCTTCGAAATCACCTGCGTCTGCCTCTGGGTGAAATTGGGTGGCGTAGACGTTTTGGCCATACCGGATCATCTGGAACGGGCAGGGGCCGCTTTCAACCAGATGGACGCAGCCCGCTGGCAAGTTTTGCACCGCTTCTTTGTGGCCCACATAGGCTTCGAACACATCTGGTAGTCCATCCAGCAAAGGATCTTCTGCTACTTGGCGGCAAGTTGATGGACCAACTGGTTCCCCGTAAGCCCGTTTTGACACTTCGGCGCCCAGGTGATGCGCCAGAATGCCGATGCCATAGCAACAGCCCATGAAAGGAAAGTCGCGCGCCACGATATCAGGCATAAGCGACATGACCTGATTTTCAATCCGCGCGTCCAACGCAGATTTCTGGTCCACTGGGTCGGACACACAGCCTGGCCCGCCGCCTACAATCACCGCCGAGTAGTCATCCAAACCCAGCCCATCTGGCAGCGTTTCTTGATCAAGCCGGATCCGGTGCACCTGATCCGCAGACAATGCCCCGCGTGCCAGGAAAGACGCGAACTCCCCATCTGCGGCGTCTGCCTCTGGTCTCAGTTGCAGGATCAGGATGGGTTTCATAGGGGCCAGAAGATCAGGATTGCCGGTATGGACACGGCCACAATCAGGATCTCAAGCGGCAGCCCCATTCGCCAGTAATCGCCAAATCCATACCCGCCGGGGCCCAGGATCAGCGTGTTGTTCTTGTGCCCGATAGGCGTCAGGAACGCACAACTGGCAGCCACGGCCACAGCCATCAGGAACGGGTCCGCCGACACACCTAGCGAATGGGCCATGGTGATGCCCACAGGGGCCGCAACGATAGTGGTGGCCGTGTTGTTCAGCACGTCCGACAGGGTCATGGTGACAACCATAAGAACCGTCAGAATGGCCCAAGGCGGCAGGCCTTCGGTCAGGCCAATCAGCGATCCTGCGATCAATTCGGTGCCGCCACTGGCCTCTAACGCGCTGCCAAGCGGGATCATGGAGCCGAGCAAGACCACCACGGGCCATTCGATATGGTCGTAAATCTCTGCAAGCGGGACAATCCGCGTCAGCGCGTAAAGTGCCACCACAATCCCAAGCGCGACCGGCAGGTAGATCAGGCCAAAGCTTGCCGCGACAACGGCGGCTGCAAAAATACCTATGGCGGCCCATGTCTTTTCGTTTTGGGTCACGCCAAGCCCCCGGTCGGCCAAGGGCAAACACCCCAGCCAATCGGTGATATCAGGGGCGCGATCAGCGGGTGTCAAAAGCAGAAGAATGTCGCCGGTTTGAATAGTGGTTGTGCGTACGCGCGACCGGATCGATTTGCCCTGGCGCGAGATACCCAGAAGGATCGCCGATTGCCGCCAATTTAGGCCGACGGCCTGCGCAGTCCGCCCCTTTAGGCGGGAACTGTCCGTGACCACAACTTCCGCCAAGGTAAGACCTTCGCCTGCTGCGCGGACTTTGTCTTCACGCTCGCCCTCGGCAAAGCTCAGCTTTTGTGATGTACGGAATTCGTCGATGGCATCTGGTGTGGCTTCCAACACCAGGGCGTCGCCCGCTGCGACGGTACGGGTGCGTGAAAAGCCCGGCAATCGCTTTCCGTCGCGAACAAGCCCGATGATTGCCACGTCGGCCTCTTCGGCAAGCGGCGTCAGGTCCGTCAGCCGTTGGCCGATCAGTTTGCTGTCGTCTGGCACGGTCAGTTCCGCAGTATATGCAGCCGTGTCCATCAATTTGTCGGCGGACGCGCCGGCATCTTCGGTCCGGGGGATAAAGCGCCAGCCGATCAAGGCCACAAAAATCATCCCAGCCAGCGCGGCAGTCAGCCCCACAGGGGCGAAGTCGAACATCTTAAATGGCTCGCCTAAGGCGTCTTCTCGGATGGAGGCAATGATGATGTTGGGCGGGGTGCCAATCAACGTGACCATTCCGCCGAGGATCGTAGCAAAGCTGAGTGGCATAAGCGAAAGCCCGGCATCACGACCCGCTTTGCGCGCGGTCTGCACATCCACCGGCATCAATAGCGCCAACGCGGCCACGTTGTTCATGAAGGCCGACAAAAGCGCGCCCACAGTTCCCATGATTGCGATATGCGCGCCAAGCGCCCGGGATTGGTCAATCAGCGCACGTGTAATCAGCGCCACGGCGCCAGAATTTACCAACCCGGCAGAGACGATCAAAACCAGCGCGACCACCAATGTGGCCGGGTGACCGAAGCCTGCGAAGGCGTCTTTTGCGGGCACGGCGCCCAGCACCACTCCGGCTAGCAGTGCGCCGAAAGCTACGAGGTCATAGCGAAAGCGACCCCATAGGAGCAGGCCAAAGACGGTGCCGAAAATAGCAAAAAGGATGATCTGATCTTGGGTCATGGCAGTATGCGTGGCCGAATTTGCAGGGCGGCGCAAGGTGAAGTGTCCCGGCACGGCTCACCAAACGGGCTCGCGACCGACGGAGTGGTCGGCCAAACGCGTAACACTTTATGGAGAGGAACCCATGATGAGAATTTTGTTGATCTTTCTGTTGCTCTGCCCGGCCGCGATGGCGGAGACCTTTTTGGGACGCGAAGCTATTGTGCGCGATTTCCGCAGCGACCAGACCAATCCCGCTCCTTTGATCTTGATGCTGCATGGTGGGTTTGGAAGGCCCACGCAAATGCAGCGATACACCGATTTTGATATCCACGCACGTAAGGCAGGAGTTGTAGTGGTTTATGCAAAATCTGCACGGCGCGGATGGCACGATGGAAGATATTCGAACGGGGTCGACGATGTGGGCTACCTTACAAATGTGGTCGCTAGGTTAGTACAAACGGGCGTGGCTGATGAGGCGTGCATCTTTGCGTTTGGCCATTCAAACGGTGGTGGCATGGCGATGAGGCTGGCTTGTGACCGGCCAGGGTTGCTGGCTGGTATAGGCGTCGTGGCTACCAAAGCGCTCAGCGCTTATCCATGTCGGGATGGCGCGGCCGTGCCAGCAATATTCATCCACGGCACAGCTGATCCGCTGGCCAAACACGAAGGGCGCGAAGAGGGCCATCGTTTCGGCGGCACTTTGTCATCTGATGCTACAATGGCGCTTTGGGCGACGCGCAATGGGTGTGAAGGCGGGCTCACAATACGACGTATCGACGAAGTGGAAGATGAAACCGCGCTGGCAGTAGAGCGATGGCACGGATGCCGTGCGCCAGTATTGCGCTACAAGATCATAGGCGGCGGACATGGTTGGCCGGGTGGCCGGTCATTTGTCCGGATGGGACCGCAAACACTAGAAATGAACGCCGGGGCAGAACTCTTGCGTTTTTTTCTTACGCGATAGGCCGCGAAGGCCAGCGGTTACCTAGTAATCGGCCGATTGGCGGGCTTGGCAAGTCATAAATCTAAAAGCGGAACCATCGACAAGATGAGCAATGCCGCCATTGTCCAGTTGAACCCTCTCAGCCGCGCGGGTGTGCTTAAAAACCTACGTATTTCCCGCCCGATCCAGGTCCAACTTGTCACTGCAGGGATGGATGAGATCGCGAAAGCACCTGCTACGATCAGCACAGCCCCAAACGTTCGGTCCGGCGCATGCGCTGTAATCGCAGCCAGTGCAGCGGCCCAGGCCTTTGGGTTGACCCATTGGAACAGGGCAGCCTGCAAAAGAGTGATCGGTTCGCCGGTTTCACCTTGCGCTTCTGGCGCCGAAGCTGTGGCGATTTTCCAGGCCAGCCAGATCATATACCCTAGCGAGGCGACCAACAGGATTGTGTAACTGACCGGGAAAAGATCGAAAAGTTCCATTAACCCGACGCCCACAAGCAGGATCATGACCGTCATGCCAAACCCGATCCCAACCATATGAGGAACCGTGCGCGCAAAGCCGAAGTTGGCACCGCTGGCCATCAACATGGTGTTGTTAGGCCCCGGCGTCATCGCAGCCACAAGCGCGAATCCCATCAGCGCGAAAAATAGTGTTAAGTCCATAAAAGAAGCTCCGGGCGAGGTGGAAACTAGTGCAGCATAACTGACCTATTTTCAACCCGCCCGGAGCGATGTTTCAAAGAGTTGATTACTCTGCTTTCAAGCTTTCAAACCGCAAACCTTTGGCGGTTCGGTTGGGAAAGCCTTTCCAATGGGTATGCTCCGGCTTGTGCGTGCCGTCATCTTCCACAGCCCAGACACCGTCATTGGCGCTTGGTACAAGGTCGAGGAATTCCGCCTTGTCCGCGTCGCCTTTCAGGTAGAGATCCACCCAGGCCGTCACGAAGTGCTGTGACACGTTGTTCATACGCACATTGCTCCAGACCGCATCGGCGTAGTGCTCAGTCAAATTGAAGCCGAGCGCTTCCACGAATTTATCCGCTTCTGCCGGCGCGGTCATGGGTGCACCTGCGTTGTGGTTGGCGTTGTCGAACGTCAGTAGCGACCGGTCCACGCCGGTTGCCAGTTCCCAGATCGTGCGGATGCCGGGATTGTAGCCAGACACGTCATCAACCGAACCTGCGATGAACAGCATGGGGATTTGCACACCCTTCAACCCTTCGGGGTCCCAAAAGCCATAGGTCATGCCCCATGGGCCAAACGCCACTGCGGTTTTGATGCGGGGGTCTGGCAGGGCGTTGTGCGTCTCTGACCCCGACAGGTGAATGCCAAGCGTGCCATGTGGCCCACCCCAAGGGTAATCGACCGAGGTTTGCGTGACCCCGCCACCTGCTGTGATGATCGCGCCATAGCCGCCCATCGAATAGCCGATAAGACCGGTGTTGGACGCATCCACCAGACCCGACAGAAAGCCGTTGTCCTGGGCGGAGAGAGCTTCCATCTGGTTCAGAACAAAAATCTGGTCGAGCGATCGATTGACCAGGGTAGACCCAAATGCAGCTTGAGTCCGGTAAGTGCTGTCTGTGTGGTCGATGGAAGCCACAACGTAGCCCTTGGAGGCCAGATTTTCGGCCAAGTGGCTTAGCAAGAAGCGGTTACCAGGATAGCCATGAGAGATGATGATCAGGGGATAGTTCCCTGCCGCAGGTTCCGCGTCGCGGAGCGCTTTACCTTGCAATGTGACTTCTGTCGCGCCGTCGCGCAGGAAGGCGCTTAGTCCTGTATCACCGGTGGCACCCGCTGCCGCAGGATACCAAACCTCCACCGCAAGTGCGCGGTCATAGGTCGGCATCGTGTCTGGCTTTTCAGCCGCCGGATCAATGGCAAGGATGTTGATCTGGCCAGGGTTAACCATCTCCAGTTCGCGAACTCCTACGGGCAAATCGCCATAGGCGGCAAGCTCGGGCGCGTCGGGGCGCTGGGTGTCGATGCGGTTTTCTGCGTTAGCCATGGTGCTGATTGGCAGCAACAGGGCGACAAG
>JBCCET010000041.1:0-33393 GCA_039030095.1 Pseudomonadota bacterium
ACGCGTAACCACTTACGCGTTTGGATTTACGCGTACGTGGTTACGCGTCTTGGTTAGGTGTTTGTTTACCTCAAGGCGGTATCCTTATTCTGGTAATGAAAACCCGCCTCGGAAAAGAAGCCGTGCTCACCTATCGCCCAGATCATTTCAAATCGCTCGCCAAAACCAAAGAGGCAAAGGCCCTCTGGAACTGGCTCCAGGAAGAACCCCAACGACTGGTCATGCAGGTTGCAGCGCGCTTACACCGCCCGCCTGTCGAGGCATTGTCTTACCCGCTGACCGACTCTTTCCCAGCTGTTTGCAGCCAGCACAGAAAGCGGCAGATGGTCGGGCACATGGTGCGCCAAATCATGCTGGCTGACGGTTTTCAGCCAGACCGAAGCAACGTAAAAATTATCAGCCGAACGTCGATCTTCAAACGTGGAAGCACCTACCTCTGACCGATCCGCGCTTCAGGTTTCACCGCAAATCGATTGCAGCGAAATCCAGTCCGCATCGGAAATTCCGGGATTGTAGCCAGCCTTCCCGGGATCGAGTGCGATCAACCCGGCAGCCTCTGGCCCGGCGGGATCATACACCTTCGCGAAGGGCACAATGGTAAGCTGTGCACGTGAAAATTCCGCGGCTAACGCGGCATCTGAAGGGTCGGCCATTGGCAAGGTCAGCCGTGCCCGCGCATAAGCGGCAACTGCATTGGCGCTCAACTGTCCATTGGCCAGAAACCGGAGAGTGTCCCTGGTCCCGCTGTGCCTGAACAATTCGCGCATCGGATCGTTTTCTGCCATCAAAACCCGCTCCATCAGTACAAACCCGGCGGCCACCTCCGGCCCGGCGTAATCCTCAAACAGTACACGGTTCAAAAGAACCTGGTTGTCCGGCAGATGCGCTGAATACCGGGAACCCAGTTCAACGATATGCACACGTCCGCCGTCAGGCATCAGCCAACGTTCGAACCTATGCAAGGCGTCCGTCGCGCCGGGTGCGGCACAAGGTTGTCCGGTCAACCGTGCCGCCTGTGCCAGTGTATCTTCGCCAATTTCTTCAGCCTTGGCGGCGGGCAAAATCCGGGTTGCGTAGTCGGCGGAAACACCGGGAAGCCAAAACAGAACCAATGCGGCAACCACCGCGATTAGCCCTAGCGCGGCAATCCACCTCAACCGTCCGGGATGCGGTCCACCGCGCCGGATGGAGGCACGAACCCGCGCAATAGCATCCACCATTGTGACGTCTTCGATCTCCAAAACCTCACCTGATCCGCGATCCGGCGAATAGAGCGCAGGCATATGGCCTGCGTTGCGCGTACGCACGGCCGCCAAAGACCAATGCGCCAGAGGTTTCCCATTTGCGTCAGACAAAACCAAAGATGCCGCGCCAAACGACACTATTACCTCTCGACGCTGTGCGTCGGAAGTTTCTCTCCACAGCCCAAGGGATTCGAGCCGTTCGAATTGTTCAAGCGCGGTAACTGCCATGCCTCTGCTATCCGGTCTTTGCGCCGGTCATCTGATGTAAAGATAACCGCAAAACGGATATTTGGGTAGGGGGTATCAGGCCGAAGCGGATCAGCCAGATCTGCTAATCCGATTCAACTATCAGCGGTAGAGCATCGAATTGTTTCCGCAATGGAAACAATCAAATTGCCGCCGCGGCCTTTCGCAGCTCGAACTTTTGGATCTTGCCGGTGGATGTCTTTGGCAGGTCTTGAAACACCACATGTTTGGGCGTTTTGAACCCGGCCAGACGTTCCCGCACAAAGCTGATCACCTCTGCCTCTTCTGCGGTGGCACCCTCTTTCAATTCCAAGAACGCGCAGGGTACTTCACCCCACTTGTCGTCGGGTTTGGCCACAACTGCGCATAGGCTGACCGCCGGATGGGCCATCAACACATTTTCCACCTCGACCGAACTGACGTTTTCGCCACCGGAGATAATGATGTCTTTCATCCGGTCTGTGATCCGAATGTAGCCGTCCGGTTCCCGCACGGCGATATCGCCAGACCGGAAAAAACCGCCCTCAAATGCCTCGTCAGAGGCAGCTTCGTTTTTGTAATAGCCCTTCATGACGCAGTTGCCTTTGATGACCACCTCACCCATGGTTTGGCCGTCACGGGGCACCGGTTGGCGCGTATCAGCGTCAACCACATCAATATCTTCCATCATCGGATAACGCACACCGATGCGGGCCATCAGGTTATAGCGGTCCTCGGCATCCAGTGCCTGCCAGTCTTCCGGTTCATACGCCTCTGTTACGTGGCCATAGGTTTCAGTTAGACCGTAGACCTGCATGAACCGAAACCCGAGCGCCTCTGCCCCCTTGATTGTGGCAGGGCTCGGCGCAGCGCCAGCGGTCAGGCCATAGACTTGATGGTCAAAGTCGCGGCGTTCTTCAGGTTTGGCATTGATCAGCGTGTTATAGACGATCGGCGCGCCACCCATATGGGTGATCTTCTCATCCGCAATCGCGTCAAAAATCGCCTTTGCAGAGATGTCGCGGCAGCATGTGATTTGACCGCCCAGGACAGGCATCATCCACGTGTGGCACCAACCGTTGCAATGGAAAAGCGGCACAATGGTCAGGAACTTTGGTCGCAGCCCGGTTTCCCAGCTGATCGCGGTCCCAAGCGTCATCAAATAGGCGCCCCGGTGATGATAGACCACGCCCTTAGGCCGCCCGGTGGTGCCAGAAGTATAATTGAGCGCCAGGCTGTCCCATTCGTCGCTGGGCATGATCCATGTGAAGCTTGGATCACCACTATCGACGAGGTCTTCGTAGGTTTGGAAATCACCGCTTGCGGGAAAGCCCGCGCCGGGGTCTTCGGCCTCGATGATTGTGGGGCCTTGGCCGTCCATCATGGCGATGGCGTCGCGGACGACCGGCAAAAACTGGCTATCGACGATCGCCACCTTCGCTTCGCCATGGGCAAAGATGTAGGCGACGGTGTCGGCGTCAAGGCGTGTGTTGATCGTATTCAACACACCGCCACAGGCTGGAACGCCAAAATTGGCCTCAGCTATTGCAGGCACGTTGGGGCAGACCGTTGACACCACGTCGCCTGGTTGCACACCGAGCTTTGCCAGACCGCTGGCCAACCGGGTCGCACGATCATGCAAATCCCGATAGGTCCGGCGCGTGTCGCCGTACACCAGCGCGTCCACGTCGCCAAAAACGTCACGCGCGCGGTTGAGGTGGCTAAGCGGGGTTAGCGGCACATAGTTCGCTGTGCGCTTGCCCAAGCCGGTTTCATCGGCCATTGATGCCATGATGGCTTCCTCCCAATTCTGCAACCCGCAGAATAGTGCAGGTGACGGGGTAGAGCAAACGGGATTCGCATGTCAGTGACCGCAACAGCAGGCAGAACCAACAGCACGCTGCAAGGCGCGGCCTTCATGGTGTCCGGCATGGCGATCATTGGTTTGATCGACAACTATGTTGTCCATATCGCGGCAGAGGCGGGTCTGTGGCAGTTTCACCTTTTGCGTTCGGTGTTGGCCTGCGGTTTGGTGATGCTTGGCGCCCTGATTTTCGGTTGGCGGCTTAGGCCAAAGCAGTGGCGCGGTGTGGCAATCCGATCCTTTTGCGCGGCGTTTTCCATGCTGATCTACTTTGGTGCGCTTGCTTATGTCCCGATAGCTCAAGTCGGCGCAGGGCTTTTTACGGCGCCCATCTTTGTGTTGATCTTTTCGGTGCTCTTCTTCGGCCAACCCGTCGGCTGGGTCCGCATATTTGCCGCGGTTTGCGGTTTTCTCGGTGTCCTTCTGGTATTGCAACCGAACCCCAGCGCACTGCAACTGATTACCGTGTTGCCGATGTTTGCCGGGATCACCTGGGGGATCGCCGCGCTGTCGACCCGGCACCTGTGTGCCGAGGAAGAAACCGTCACACTGCTTTTCTGGTTCTTCGGGACCCTGGGCGCTTTTGGGGCCATTGGCCTGTTGGTCACGGGGCTTGGATTTGGGGATGGTACCAGCTTTTTCGGGCGTGGTTGGGTCGCGCCAACCTATGACTTTTGGTATTGGACTGCGATCCAGGCTCTGGGATCGCTTGTGGCGGTTGGATGCTTAACACGCGCTTATCAGGTGGGTGATCCATCTTATGTGGCGCCATTTGAATATTCGTTTCTGATCTTTGCGATTTACTGGGGATGGAACATGTTCGGTGATTTGCCCGGTTTGATGGGCTGGATCGGGCTTGGCCTTATTGTCCTGAGCGGCGTTGTCATCGCTCTGCGCAGCGGGGACGCTTCGCCATGATCCTGTCCCGTGGACGGCGGTATATCTTTGTCCATATCCCAAAGACAGGCGGGACCTCCCTTGCGCTTGCACTGGAAAGCAAGGCGATGGCGGACGATGTGATGCTGGGTGACACGCCAAAAGCGATCAAACGTCGCGGGCGGGTCAAGGGCCTGAAGACCTCCGGGCGGCTTTGGAAACACTCAAGGCTTACTGATCTCTACGGGCTAGTGGACCAAGAGGAGATGGAGACGTTTTTTGTTTTCACCCTGGTGCGCAACCCCTGGGATCGCGCGGTAAGTTATTACCACTGGCTCAAACAACAGAACTTTGACCATCCGGCGGTGAGGGCGGCCAACACGCTCGATTTCAGCGGCTTTTTAGCGGATGCAGGAACCCAAGCGGCTTTTTCGAATGATCGGGCTGCCGCATATGTCAGCGACAAAAACGGCACCGATAGGTGTGATCTCTACTTGCGGTTGGAACATCTGGACGAAGATGTGACCCGGCTGGAAGCGGCGCTGGACTTAAAGCTGGGCCAAATACCGCACGAAAACAGGTCACAACGTGGCGCATATCGGGGTTATTACTCGGACGCGGATGCTGCCTTTATTAGGCGTCTTTTTGCTGACGACATCGCGCGGTTCGACTACACGTTCTGAGTTGTAAGCATCGCCTATAAGCGGTGATGTGGCGGTCTGCTTTGGCGGCCGATAAAGTGCCTTGAAACACGAGGGCGGAGTGTACGGAATGAGCGACGATTTCGAGGATCGCAAAGCGCGGGCAGCGGGCTGGTTTCGGCAACTGAGAGACGACATCGTCGCGGCATTTGAAGCGCTGGAGGAAAACCACGCGGACACCGCACATCCGGCTGGCGTGTTTGAGCTGCGCCAGACCGAACGTGATGGCGGCGCGGGTGGTGGCGGATTGATGAGCGTACTGCGCGGCGGCCGCGTGTTTGAGAAGGTCGGCGTAAACGTGTCCACAGTGTTTGGTGAATTGGGCACGCGCGCGCAATCTGCCATGGCGGCGCAAAAGGGCTTGCCGGGCATGAAAGACGACCCTCGTTTTTGGGCTGCGGGGATTTCCCTGGTGGCACATATGCAAAACCCCCATGTACCTGCGGTTCATATGAACACGCGGATGTTCTGGACACCTCACAGCTGGTGGTTCGGCGGTGGGTCCGATTTGAACCCTTGCCTGGAATACGCCGAGGATACGGACGCCTTTCTCAGCGCTTTGAAAGCCCGCTGCATGCCCCATGACGCAGGCTATTATGACAAGTTCAAAGCCTGGGCGGATGAGTATTTCTACATCCCCCACCGCAAGCGTGCGCGAGGTGTGGGTGGGATATTCTATGACGACCTGAATACCGGCGACTGGGAGGCAGATTTTGCCTTCACCCAGGATGTGGGCCGCGCTTTTTTGGAGGCATATGAACCCCTCGTAGAAAAACGCCGGGAAATGGCTTGGTCAGATGCTGACCGCGACGTGCAACTGCGGCATCGCGGTCTTTATGCGGAATACAACCTTGTCTACGACCGGGGCACTAAGTTTGGATTGGAAACCAGCCACGACCCGGACGCTGTCCTGATGAGCCTGCCGCCGCTGGCCAAGTGGTATTAAGCTAAACGGCGCGCCGTTCCGGCGCATTCCTATTTTGGTGCGCTTGGCTTGCGTGAGCCCTCCGTCTGTCGTGCGCGCGGGTTTTGCAGTCTGGGCACTTTTGGCGGAATTACTTTGCGCCCGAAGAAGCCTTTAATCCCACGGCACTGCGCCCTATGTCTGGGCCATGAAGTATTTGATCCCTGGAATGAAGAAACCACCGCTCGTCAACGTCGTGCGGCTGTCTGGCGTGATTGCGTCCGGTGGGCGGCTGGGTGGCGCAACCTTGAGCGATGCCAGCGTCGCGCCACTGCTGGAACGGGCATTTTCCAAAGGCAAGCCTTTGGCGGTGGCCTTGGCAATTAACTCACCCGGCGGATCGCCGGTGCAGTCGTCCCTGATTGGCGCGCGCATTCGCAGGCTTGCCTTGGAAAAGGGCGTAAAGGTCTATGCGTTTTGCGAAGATGTGGCGGCCTCTGGCGGCTATTGGCTGGCCTCAAGCGCTGATGAGATCTACGTGGATGACTGTTCGGTGGTCGGGTCCATAGGGGTGATTTCAGCCTCCTTCGGGTTTCACGAGTTGATGGAACGCTACGGCGTGGAACGCCGCGTCCACACCGCAGGTGAAGACAAGTCGATGCTGGACCCCTTCCGCCCCGAGCGTGAAGAGGACGTGGTGCGGCTCAAGAAAATTCAGTCGCAAATCCACGACACCTTTATCGACCACGTCAAAGCCCGACGGGGATCCCGGTTGGCAGACAAAGATCTCTTTACCGGGGAGATCTGGGTCGGGGAAAAAGCCATCGATGTGGGGCTTGCTGACAAGATTGGTCACTTGGTCCCAGCTATGAAGATGGAATACGGCGACAAGGTCCGTCTAAATGTGATCGGCCAGCGGCGGTCGCTGCTTGCGCGGCTGGGGATTGGCGCTGCAACCGATGTGCTGGGCGCAGTAGAAGATCGGGCCCATTGGGCGCGTTACGGGGTTTAACGAATGGTTAAGGTCGTCTCGCTATTTCTGATTTTCATGCTGGTGCTGGCAATGTTCGGTCGTCTCCGCCTGCCAAAATTGCCGAAGCTGAAACGTCGTAACCGTCTGAGAGCCGGGAAGAAGTGCCCGGATTGCGGACGGTACTCAATCTCGGGCGAAGCCTGTGAATGCAAGGATGATGCATGAAGTATAACGCGGCTTTGGTTACCGGCGCGTCAGCCCGTCTTGGGCGGGCGATGTCGTTGCGTCTGGCGGAACGGGGGACGGCTGTGGCGGTACACTATGCCGGGAGCCGCGACGCTGCGGATGTGACCGTGGCAGACATCGAAGCTGCGGGGGGAACCGCCGTCGCGGTGCAAGCTGATCTGCTGGAAGAGGCTGAGATGGGCAGTCTGATGGGCCAAGCGGCGGAGGCATTGCAGATGCCTTTGGACGTGCTGGTCAACAACGCCTCCATTTTTGAACATGACGACATTGAGACGGCTACAAAAGAAAGCTGGGACCGCCATATCGGGTCCAACCTGCGGGCCCCGTTTGTGTTGACCCAGGCCTTTGCACGCCAGGCGCCGCCCGCTGTGCAGGATGAGGCTAGGGAACCGCTGGCCCAAGCCGCTGTGATCAACATGATCGACCAACGCGTGCGTAAACTGACACCGGAGTTCATGACCTACACCATCGCCAAAATGGGGCTTTGGGCGTTTACGCAAACCTCAGCCCGCGCGCTGGCGCCCAAGATCCGGGTGAATGCCATCGGGCCGGGCCCGACGATGCAAGGGCACCGGCAGTCGGCTGAACACTTCGCTGCCCAGCGGCGAAATACGGTTCTGGGCCGTGGATCAGACCCGGAAGGCATTGTCGCAGCGCTTGATTACCTGCTCGATGCACCGGCCGTGACCGGGCAGCTTATCTGCGTTGATGGCGGTCAGCATTTGGCCTGGGAAACTCCTGACGTACTGGGGGTTGAATAGTCCGTCATCGGTGCGTCTGATTTGGCTTTTCCACCGCATTAAGGTAGGTAAAGAAACTGTTACGATTTTCTTAATGATATCAGTCCATTGCGCGCTGTATAAAAAATTACACAATAAAATCAAATAGATAAATAACTGCCTAAAAAATAGGCAAACTAAAGAAGCGGGCCGAAACAAAGGAAAAAATCTAAATGAGCCCAACTTATCCGCAAAGTTATCCACAGATTTCGTGGACACAATTTAACTTGTGTAGTGCCTTGTTTCAGGGCAGCGAACGCCCGAATCGTAGACGTGTTGGCGCATGACCGATCCGACAGAAAATGTTGACGCTACGGCAGCAAATTCGGCCGCGGATGTGCCGACCGGGCATACAGTCATCCAAGGCTACCTCAAGACCATCGACAATTCGCCCGGTGTTTACCGGATGCTCGATCCTCGTGGTGACGTGCTCTACGTGGGCAAGGCAAGAAACCTCAAAAAACGCGTGTCGAGCTATGCGAAGCTGAGCGGGCATACCGCGCGGATCGGGCGGATGATCTCTGCCACAGCATCCATGATGTTTCTGACCACAAAAACAGAAACTGAGGCGTTGTTGCTGGAACAGAACCTGATCAAGCAACTCAAACCCAAGTACAACGTCCTGTTGCGGGACGATAAATCGTTCCCCTACATCTTTATTTCCACCGAACACGACTTTCCGCGTATTGAAAAACATCGCGGCGCCAAAAACCGCAAGGGGCGATATTATGGCCCGTTTGCCAGTGCCGGAGCAGTGAACCGGACGCTCAACACTCTGCAAAAGGTGTTTCTTTTGCGCAGCTGTACAGACAGGGAGGTGGAAGCTGGCGACAGGCCTTGCCTCAACTACCACCTGAAACGCTGTGCCGGGCCGTGCGGCGGCAAGATCAGCGTGTCGGATTACGCCAAACTGGTGAACAAGGCGGATGACTTTTTGCGCGGCCGCACGACCGAGGTTCAGGCGCAACTGGCTGACGAGATGCAGCAAGCGGCCGCAGAGATGGAATTTGAACGCGCTGCCGGGCTGCGCGACCGGATCAAGGCGCTGACAGCGGTGCAATCAACCCAGGGCATTAACCCCCAAGGTGTGCGGGAAGCGGACGTCATCGCGTTGCACATGGAAGGCGGCCAGGCCTGCGTGCAGGTCTTTTTCATCCGGGCGAACCAGAACTGGGGCAACCGCGACTACTATCCCCGTCTCGGCGGGTCAGAAAGTGCCGCGGAAGTGCTGCGCGCCTTTGTGGGGCAGTTTTATTCCAACAAGGAACCGCCGCGCATGTTGATCCTGAGCGACGAGTTGGAGGAGCAGGACCTTATGGCAGAGGCTCTGTCGGTCAAGGTCGATCGCAAGGTTCAGATCCTGGTGCCCCAGCGCGGAGAAAAAGCCGACCTGGTGGCGGGCGCGCTTCGCAATGCGCGCGAAAGCCTGGCTCGCAAGATGGCTGAAAGCGCCACACAGGCGAAGCTTTTGAAAGGTGTGGCAGAGGCGTTCACGCTCGACGCGCCGCCGGATCGGATTGAGGTCTACGACAACAGCCATATCCAAGGCGCCCACGCCGTGGGTGCCATGATCGTGTCGGGGCCGGAAGGGTATCTGAAATCGAGCTACCGCAAGTTCAACATTAAGAACGAAGACCTGACGCCGGGCGATGACTTCGGCATGATGAAAGAGGTGCTGACGCGCAGGTTTTCGAGGCTTTTGAAAGAGGATCCAGAGCGGCGCAGTGAAAACTGGCCCGGGCTGGTGCTGATTGATGGCGGGGCAGGGCAGGTCAGCGCAGTGGTGGAAATCATGCAAAACCTTGGAGTGACGGATGTGCCGATTATCGGCGTTGCCAAGGGTACTGACAGGGACGCAGGCAAAGAAGAGTTTTACCGCCCCGGTCTGCGCCAACCCTTCGCGCTGCGGTTCAACGATCCCGTGCTCTATTTTGTGCAACGCCTGCGGGATGAGGCGCACCGGTTTGCCATCGGCACACACCGCGCCAAGCGGGCGAAAGCGCAGTTTATCAATCCGCTGGATGAGGTTCCGGGCGTAGGGGCTGCCCGCAAACGCGCGCTGTTGGCCCATTTTGGCTCTGCCAAGGCAGTAGGGCGCGCCGCGCTCGATGACTTGACCGCTGTTGATGGGGTTTCCGCCGCGCTTGCCAAAAAGATCTACGACCATTTCCACGAAAAGGGCTGAGGCACGAAGGCATCTGCTACCGCTCAACCCAATGCTCATGGCGCCCCGGTCGGCGAGCCGGGGCCTCCGTTGTCGTATCAATCAATTGGCGCAGACACCGCGGGCGTAGCTGCCGACCTGTCGCAGCACGTGCCCGGCCTTCGCTTCTTTGCGCAAGCCAGACACTTCAGAGGCAAGGATGCGCCCGATCAGATCGGTCAAGCGAGTGACGCGGTAACAGGACACCGTGGGTTCTGCATGGGAATTTCCCACACCGCTGTCGTCAGTCAAAAACACGTAGCGCCCACCTGTCATCAAGGCGACTTGGCGCATCAAATACTCCGCCTCCGGACCAACACCGCTGGCGCCGATGCCGAACACTTGAATGCCTTTGCGAGCAGCCGTTTTTGCCGCAGCGAGATAGCGGTCTGCATTGCGTTTGTGAGCCGGTGCATCAGCAATGTGGAAAATCAGCCGCACACCCCTTCCGCGCCGCCACGGCAAGGCCACGGCGGATGCCAATGCGGCATCTGATGCCTCTGGATAATCACCGCCGCCTGCCGCCTTTTGTTGGCTGAGCAAGCGTTTCATGGGCCCCGGCTTCCCGGCGAACCCGAAACTACGCACTACATAAGCGTCGCCCTTGTCGCGGTAAACGACGAGCCCCAGCCGGATGTCTATCCCAGGCGCTGCACGCCGGGCCTGACCCACCATGCGACGCAAGTCCTTGGTCACCCAGGCAAGCTCATCAGCCATGCTGCCGGTGGTGTCGATTACAAAAACCAGATCCAGGAAATCCGGCTCCCATGGCTTTGTTCGCCCGACCATGATCTCTTGACGTGCTGCGCCGCGCGTGACTTCGGTGGTTTTCAGGAGTTGGCCGTCTGACCCGAAAGCACGCAACTCCACCTTTTGGCCTACTTTTGCGCCCAAGAATTGCGGGAAAACAGTGATATTCCCGTCAACTCCGCTGAACCCGCTGAAAAATGGTTCAGCAGCACCGGGCACCCGCAATGTGTAGCGAATGCCGGCGCCCGGATGCAGGCGCATGGGCGGATATCCAACTTTGCGGCGTGGAACGTCGCGGCGGGACAGCTTGACGCGCACCGGCCCGGTCAGCGCACTGCGCGCCAAACCTGTTTGCTGCGCAGCGCGCTGGGCATAACGCTGAAACGCGGTAAAGTTCAGGCTATCGTCGATATCTCCTGCGGTCAGAACCCCCGCTCGGGAAACACCACGCTTTGATCGTGTGGGGCTGCTGCGTTCGGCTTTATCGCGTGCAGTGGGTGCGGCCTCCGACGCAACATCAGCAACTATGATCGCAGAGCCATCTGGGGCAACGCAGGCGGACAGAAAGGCGACAGTGCATAGGGCGGGCAACGTGCGTTTAAGTAGTTGAGGTAAGTGGGTCATCATGGTCTTCTGCGAATAATGTGTAATTTGCACATAAATTGATTCCACGTGGCCGCGCAAGATAAATGTGCTAAATGCACATTATGCTGACTCTTCTAGATTCGCTGCTTTCCTCGCTTGCGCGCCTTCTGGTTGCGCGTGGCGTGGCGTTCCCTGACTTTTCGGAACGGATGAAATCACATTACCTGAAAGCCGCGCGCGACCTGGCTGACGGCAAAGAAACCGCAAGCCGTTTGTCGGTGATGACGGGTTTGCAACGCCGCGATATCGCGCGGATTGCTGCGGCAAAAACCGAGGCACGACCGGCCAATCATATGGCCCGCCTTGTGGCGCTTTGGCAAAGCGCACCGGGGTATCAGGAAAATGGCGCGCCCATGCCCCTGCCTAAGAACGGTCCAGCGCCCTCTTTTGAGGCTCTGGTGCGGATGGTGCGTAAAGATGTGCATGCGCGGTCAATCCTCGACACGCTGGAACAGGCCGGAACCGTGCAGGTTGACCCGGCCAAAAATACCATTGAATTGGTTGAAATGTCTTACCAACCTTTGCCTGGTTCTGACGCCCAGGTGACCTACCTCGCGCACAACGCGGGCGACCATCTGGCAGCAGCGGCAGAAAACGTGCGTGGCAGGACCCCCCCATTTTTTGAACGCGCGGTCCATTACTCTGGCCTGACGGATGCACAGGTGGCAGAGTTGGAACACGACTTTCGTGAGGAAGAAATGGCGGTGTTGCGTCGATTGAACGAAAAGGCAGGGCGCATGGCAGGCGTGGCGGCAGGCAAAGGCACGCAGCGTTTTCGCGCAGGCGGGTATTTTTACCATCGGTCGGAGGACAAGGAATGATCACTCGTTGGCTGATTTTGGCCGTATCCCTTTTCGGGTTGACTGCTTGTTACGCAAGTGACGAAGTCGTTTCTCCGCCAATTGTGGTGGTGGATGAGGCTCCTTCAGAACCTACACGCGACCCTACCTGCGAAGACGACCCCGACGATGGAATCGGTGGCACGGGCTGTTCACAAGAAGATATGTAGATCCGTCGATCACGACACGGTGCAGCTTCTTTTCAATACCGCTAACCTGAGCTAGACACCGCCCATGCGTTGGACCATCCCAAATACCCTGACCGTTTTACGCCTGGCGGCAGCGCCCGGCGTTGCGATCCTGTTTCTCTATTTCACGCGTCCCTGGGCGGATTGGTTCGCGCTGGTGTTGTTTGTGTCCGCCGCGATTACCGACTTTTTTGACGGTTATCTGGCACGTCTTTGGAAGCAGGAAAGCCGGTTTGGCGCCATGCTCGACCCGATTGCCGACAAGGCAATGGTTGTGATTGCGCTTTTGGTGATTGTGGGCCTGTCCACCGTAGATAACCTCGTGATGGACCCCTGGATCCTGCTGCCCGCCACCGTGATCATGTTCCGCGAAGTGTTCGTGTCCGGTCTGCGGGAATATCTGGGGGCTCAGGCCGGGGAGCTGAAGGTTACCCAACTGGCCAAATACAAGACCACCGTACAGATGATTGCGATTGCCGTTCTGTTTGCAAAAGGGGTGTTCGAACATTGGCTTTTGAACATGACCCAAGGCATGGACGCGCAATTGATTGACCAGATTTTTGCGGGCGAGGTGGAAGACGTCAACGGGCTGGTATCCACCTGGCGGGCGATGAACATCACCTGGACTGTGGGTGTGGGTCTGTTGTGGGCAGCGGCGGCACTGACCGCGCTGACAGGCTGGGACTATTTCAGCAAATCCCTGCCGTTCCTGCGGGAGCCTGAAAAATGACGCTGACAGTGCTCTATTTTGCATGGTTCCGCGAACGGATCGGTGTGCCCAAGGAAGAAGTGGAAACGAAGGCCACCACGGTTGCTGAATTGATCGACGATCTGCGCGCACGCGATGATCGCCACGCCGCGGCGTTTGCCGACCTCGAAGGCATCAAGGTCGCTGTGAACCAAAAGGTGCAACCCTTTGATGCATCGCTTGCTGGCGCGCAAGAGGTGGCCTTTTTCCCACCCATGACAGGCGGCTGATGCCCGTTCGTGTGCAATCAGAAGACTTCGATCTTGGGCGTGAAGTTACCCTTCTACGTGCAGGCATCACCGACGCAGGTGCCCTGGCCACATTCAGCGGGCTTGTGCGCGACGACGGCGGGTTGCAGGCGATGGAGCTGGAACACTACCCCGGTATGACCGAGGCTGCTTTGGCAGAATTGGAGGCCGCAGCGGTCACGCGTTGGTCGCTTCAGGCGGCGCTGATCATCCACCGCCATGGGCGATTGAACCCCGGCGACCAGATTATGATGGTGGCGACACTTGCCCCGCACCGGCACGCCGCATTTGAGGCCGCCGAGTTTTTGATGGATGCGCTAAAATCCCGCGCGCCTTTCTGGAAGAAAGAGCATTTTGCCACTGGCGAGGCACGTTGGGTGGCGGCGCGTGATGAAGACGAAGATGCGTTGACCCGCTGGGGCGAACGATAATCCCCGCGCCCAGCCGGGCACGGGGATATTTTTAATAAAGGTCGACCCGGAACTTCGATTGTTCCCAGAAAAGGCCAGCCGTAAAGATCAGCCGATCCACCGGGTCCGTTGGCGGACGTCGTGGAGAGACCGCCTCCAGCGCGCGCTCTGATCCGGCACCGAAGGCGCCGTCGGCCTCCAGCTCCTGGCCAAGCGCGATCAGGATGCGTTGTGTGGCTTGGTCAACCGATTTGACCGGCAATGCCGCCAAAACCTGCCGGGCGTAGTCTTCGGCCTGTTTGTTGCGCAAGGCGGCCGCCTTGCCGCCACGCAGTGCCGCATCAGCCAGATCAAGCCCTTTTACGCCTTCGGTGGCGATAATGTAGGCCGCATTGGCACCTGCCCAGGCGTCGCCGCGTTCCAGACCCTGATCATACCACTTAACCGCTTCGGGGTAGTTTGGCGCCCCGGTGATGCTGCCTTTGGCATGCATGCGGCCCAGGTTAGTAGGCGCATTTGGGTGACCGCCGACTGAGGCTTTCTTGAACCATTCCTCCGCCTTGGCAGGATCCACAGGCGTGTCGCCCAACCCGCGCATGTAAACGAGGCCCAGGTTATTGTAGCCATAGATATCTTTGCGTGCGGCGCTTTCTTCCAGATACCGCAAACCCCGCGTGGCATCGTAAAACGCGTTTTCCTTGTTGAGATAGAAATACCCCAACTCGTTCATCGCAAAGGTATGGCCCACTTCCAGTGCGCGCATCATCAGGTCGAAGCCTTCGCGCTGACGACGGATATCCGTCTCATAGCGCATCAGTTCGCGGCCAAGCGCATAAAAGGCATAAGGATCCCCGGCCTTCACACCCATCGCAAACAGCGCCATGGCCCGTTCAGGGGCTTGGGTATTGGGGCGACCACCGGTGGTTGCTGCCTCGTTCGCGGCAAGATCACCAAGCGCATACCATGCCCTGGCATGACCCAGATCACGTGCTTTGGTAAAGCTCGCCTCCGCCGCATCAAAATTGCGCATCGCCATGAGGGCGCGGCCCAACTGATAGTGGAACCTACCGTTTTCAGGATGTTCTGCGACAGCGGCACCACAAGCAAGCATCGCTTCTTCAGGTGCGATCTCATTTGGGTAGCGGGCTAGGCCCACCCCGTCTGGATCCAGGTAGTCACCCGCCTGCACGTCACAAGGGTGCGGTTCAAGGCTAACAGAAATGTTGCGCGTGCCACTGGCAGTGGCCAACTGGAAAGTGTCCTCAAGCGCGGTCGATTCCATCTCTACTGCCCTTTGCTGGGCGGTATTTGCGATGTAGATCACGTTTTCCAGATCTTCCTTGGACATCTCCGAATAGCCCACAGGCTGTTGCAGCCCGCCATCTTTGGACAGGGTCAACCGGCCAAGGCGCGGTGGTGTGACAACTTTGAGAGAGGGCGTTTCTTCTTCGGCAATTTTAGGCGTCAGGGCCGGGCCAATGGAAACCTCTTCTTCCAACCGCGCCGTCAAAGACAACGGGGCCTCGTCACTTTCTTCGTCCGTCACAACACTGGCAACGGCGCCCGGCAGCGATGACGCGACCAGCGCCAATGACCGAGTAGAGGTGTTGTCAGAAAACGGGATAGGACTGCGAGAGGCCACGTCGAAGACGGTCTTCGGATCGAAATAGAGCGGCTTGATCAGGGTGGAGCTTTCCCAGCTCACCTGCACACCATAAGTTTGTTTGTAGAGCTCTTTACGCGTTTCTTCCAAAACCCCGCCGATGGTCATGCCGGGATTGGAGGACGCCACCGCGACAAAGTTCTCGGTATAAGGCGAATTTTTGCCATTCCCGTCCAGCGCCACACCACCCGGTGATGTGGAAAACGCCAAAAGTGTATTTACCGGCGCGGTCTGGGTGGAAAACCCGGTGCGCGGTTGGGTCGGCGTGTTGGAGATGTCGGTGTAGACGTTTGTCGGGCCAAACGGGTTGTCGCGGCAACTGTCCAGAATGATCACCTGACTGCGCGCGCGGGCACCGATGATCGACACAAGCGACTGCAATGACACCGTTTCAAAAGGCGCAGAATACGCGCTGTCGAGCGCGGCATTCACGGGCACGATGTAGTTTTTGTCGCCGATCTGCAGGCCGTGGCCCGCAAAGTAAAAGACCACCTCGGTGTCTTTATCGACTTCAAATAGTGCGGACCGCAAAATCTCTTCGAACTGGATTTTGGTGACGTTGTAGTGCTCGTGGGTCAGATAGCCCTGGTCGCGCAGAAACTCGGCCACAAGAGCCGCATCGTTGATGGCGTTGTTCAACGGCGTCGCGTGCTCATAGTCCTTGTTGCCAATGACAATCGCATAGCGCTTGACCGCGTTTACCGTCAGGTCAGGGGGCTGGAAGTTGGCGGCCTTCAGTTCTTGCATCAGGCCGGACCGCTGCAGCATGGCCTCGATTTCCAAACTGGTTTGCGCCGAAGCACCGGTCGCAGCAAGGCATCCGACAAGAATAGCCGGGCACAATTTTTGCAGTGGAGAGGTCATTACCAGCCTCCGCCGCCGCCACCGCCACCGCCGCCGTCACCTCTGGGAGCGGCGATTTTAATCTTCTTAACTTCGGTTTCTTCTTCCGGGGGTTTGACAGCGGCGGTTTGCGTGCTGGTCGGCTTAGTTGTTGTAGTTGTGGTGGTGGTCGCCGTGGTTTGTTTCGGGGCGGTGGTCGTCCGTCGCACTGTCTTTTTGGCCTTCGGCGCAGTTGCGGAAGCCGTTTGCTGAGGTTGCGCAGGGGCAGCGGGTTTTGGTTCTGGTGTTGGAACGCACCCTGCCATCCCCAGGACGGCGGCAGCGCAAAGTACACGCGTTAACATGGTTGGTATCCTCTCAAAAAATGGCCCAAACGGGAAAGTCAGAAATAACCTTGCACAAAGCCTACGCCAGAGCATTGGCTTTTTCAAGCAGCACACTTCCTAAATCTGCGTATCCCGGCTAGCGTCTGCGTCTAAACCGGCAAAGGGGTTAACATGACGCAGGTTTTTCTTAGCTTTTCCAAAGAGGAATACGCAGACCGTCTGGGTCGCGTGCGCAAGGCAATGGACCGCGACGGGGTGGAGGTTATCGTCTGCACGGACCCGTCCAACATGGCCTGGCTGACAGGCTACGATGGTTGGTCATTCTATACCCCGCAAGCGGTGATTGTCGGGCCCACGGGTGAGCCATTGATCTGGACGCGAGCCATGGATGCACCGGGCGCGTTGAAGACCTGCTATATCGGGGCTGACAGCGTCATTGCCTACCCAGATCACTACGTCATGAACCCACCGCTTCATGCGTTCGATCACTTGGCTGACATGCTGGCGGATCGCAGTTGGGCGACGCTCCGGATCGCTGTGGAAATGGAGAACTACTATTATTCAGCGCGCGCGCATGCGGTGTTTTCCAAGGCGCTGGGCAAAGAGCTTTTAGATTGCACAAACCTGGTGAACTGGTGCCGGGCGGTGAAGTCCGAGACGGAGCTTTTGTACATGCGGCGGGCCGGGCACATTGTGGAACGGATGCACGCCCGCGTCTTTGAGATTTTTGAACCCGGTCGCCGAAAGAACGACATCGTGGCGGAGATTTATCACACCGGCATAACCGGGGGAGAGTTGGATGGCGTTTCCTTTGGCGGCGACTACCCAGCTATCGCGCCGATGTTGCCCACGGGGGATGAGGCTGCCGCAGCCCATCTGACCTGGAACGACCGTCCAATTCCCGCAGGCACCGGCACGTTCTTTGAAATCGCTGGCTGCCACCGCCGCTATCATGCGCCGCTTTGCAGGACTATCTGGCTTGGAGACCCGCCTAAAGATGTGGCCAAGGCCGAAGAGGCCGCCGTTGAGGGTATCAATGCCGGTATCGAAGTGGCGCGGGCCGGTAACACGGCGGGCGATGTGGCGAGGGCGTTTTATGCAGCGCTCGCCCGCCACGGTATCAAAAAAGAGGGCCGTTGCGGCTATCCCATCGGGCTCAGCTATCCGCCCGACTGGGGTGAGCGCACGTTTTCAATCCGTCTCGATGACGAGACGGTGCTGAAGGAGAATATGACCTTTCACTTCATGCCCGCCATCTGGATGGAGGATTGGGGGCTGGAGATCACCGAGCCGCTGATCATCCGAGCAGACGCGCCTGCTGAGCCACTGGCCAATGTGGAGCGAAAGCTCTTTGTGAAGCGCTAGGAATTTCGCAATCAAAAGGGGCGGCTTCGCCGCACTACCATGTGTCGCTACGCTCAGGTTCAGGGGCGCGGCCCCTCGGCTTCGCCTCACCCCGGAGTATTTTTGCAATAGAGAGAGCGCGGGTCACCTGAGCGATGTGAGGTAGGTGGACACTTCGCCGCGTGTGGACAGGCGGTGTTTGGATTTTTCAGGTGGCGCGTTGTCAAACAGGTTTTGCATTTTGGATCGGCTGGTTTTGCGTGTGTTCCAGATGTAGCGGAAGAATTCCCAGCTAAATCGTTCGGGGCAGCCGTCAGGCAGGTCGGGGCGCGACTGGCCGAAGTATCGGATCGTCCGCCAGCTTACGCGCCACAGGCGAGTGGCCACAGGTACGTCCAGCCAGATCAGTGTATCCGCCCGTTGAATGCGGTCTGCCCAGGTGGCGGAAAACCCCCCTTCGAACACCCAGGTGTCACGGGCATGTGCGGCAAGCGTCAGGCGGCGGCGCTCTTCGCGGTCCGTTTCAACCCATCCGGGGCGCCATTGGATTTGATCCATATGCACCACAGGCAGCCCGGTGCGGACAGCAATTGCACGGGCCAGCGTTGATTTGCCGGAACCCGGTTGGCCTATGATCATAACCCGTTTCATGGACCCACCTGACTAACTGTCACCTCGTCTGCGTGCAAGTTTCGCTTTGCCTGGCGCAGCGCATCGGGCATGTTGCACAAAAAGGTGCCGGAACGGCGCACAGGGGACAGGCATGAGCAACTTTTCCGTCGACAATCGTGGGACTTCCGCAGCTGTGGCTGATGACAATGTCATGGCCGTGGAATACCGGGGCACCCAGGGGCCGCTTTTCCGGCTGGGGCTGGTCACGGCCATCCTGACGTTTCTCACGCTTGGGCTCTACAGGTTTTGGGCGAAGACACGGATGCGCAAGTATTTCTGGTCCGCCACTGCACCGGGCGGCGACCCGTTTGAATACACCGGCAACGGGTTGGAAAAGCTGCTGGGCTTTCTTATCGCCGTGGCGTTTCTGGCGATTTATCTGGGGCTTCTGCAAGTCATCCTAAGCTTTGCGGGCATGTCCGTGTTCTCTGGCGGAGATGAGGATCAATTCGCGCTGCAAATCCTGTTTGGGCAGGCGACGTTCATCCTGATTTTGCCTTTCATCTTTTACGCCCAATACCGTGCGCGCAGGTACATTTTATCCCGTACACGCTGGCGGGGCATCCGGTTTGGGGTGGAACCTGCCGCTTGGGGTTACGTGATCCGGGCCATCGGGCACACCTTGCTGACCATCATAACACTGGGTTTGCTCTTGCCGCGCCAGACCTTCGGGTTGGAAAAATTCCGCGTGGATCGCACCTGGTACGGCAATGTGAAGTTTGAACAGGGCGGGCGCTGGACCGCGCTTTACCGTTCCATGAAGCATCTATTTATCGCGGCGGCTTTGATTATCATTCCCACGATCCTGGCGCTTTTGGGCGAGCTGCCGGTGTTGTTTGTCTTTACTTTCGTTGGCTACATCTGGGCGATCTACGGGGTGGTTTTTTACCAGGTCGACAGCTTTCGCGTCATGGCCAACGAAAAGATCCTGGGCGGTGAGATAAAATTCCAAACCGCGCCAGTGCCGTCAAAAGTGTTTTGGACCTACGTGCTTGGCGGCTTGCTGGCGTCTACCTGTGCGGGTCTTGTGGCCTCTGCTTTCGCGATTGTGGGTGTCGGGATCATGGGCAACACCAGTGGTTTTGAGGCCGCCATTGACAGCGCGGTAGAAGCGGGGGGACTTTCGGATGTTCCTATGACCGCGTTCTTTGGATTGGGGCTGATCGTGATCGGCTATATCGGTACGATCCTGATGTACGGCGTGTTCTCTCTGATTTTTGTGCAGCAACCGGTGCTGGAACATTATGTGCAGAACACGGCCATTTTGAACGGCGACGCGTTGGAGGATATCGTCCAGCGTGACCGAGATGAGATGGTGGAGGCAGAGGGCTTTGCCGATGCGCTTGATGTGGGAGCCGCGATATGATGGAAACGGCGCCGGTTGCGGCAAAGTATTTCGACGGCAGCTCTGCCAAAAAACACACGGTCACCGCCCATCTGGCGCAGCGCCATGGGGCGCAGGTGCTGGTGATCACCGGCTATGGCGCTGATGAGATCCTCTGGCCTGCGTCAGAGTTGCGAGAAGTGACAGATCAGGCGCGCGAAGAAGGTATCGTGCTGAGCCAGGGCCAAAGCGGGATTGCGCGTGTGATCGTACCCCACGGGGATGCAGAGCGGGCCATTCGGTCAGTGGCTGCCAATCTGGGCAAGCGGCAAGTCACAGGTCGTCAATGGCGCAAGGTTGGACTATGGGCTAGCGGGGCCGTGGCCTCGGTCCTGTTGATTCTCTTTATCATTCTGCCCGCGCTCGCCAACACGCTGGCCACCATGATCCCCCCTGCGCGGGAACAAGCGCTGGGCGACCAGACATTGGAACAGATCTCTGGCTTTCTGGGCGGGGAAGGGGCCGACGACATGACCTGTTCGGATCCCGCCGGTCTGGCAGCGCTGGAAAAGATGACGGCGCGGTTGGCTGGAAACCGGACGTTTGACTATGACCTCGAAATTCGCGTTTTTGACCATGGCATGATCAATGCTTTTGCAGTTCCGGGCGGCAATGTGGTGCTCTTTGATGGGCTGCTTGAGGCGGCCACCAGCCCGGAGGAAGTGGCAGGCGTGCTGGCCCATGAAATCGCCCACGTAGTGAACCGTGATCCGACCCGGCTGACCCTGCGCACGGCCGGGTCGGTGGGTATTCTGGGCATGGTGTTCGGTGATTTCGCCGGTGGCGCGGTGGCCCTTGTGCTGGTCGAACGCCTGATGAATGCGAGCTATTCCCAGGAGGCGGAAACCGCAGCGGATAACTACGCCCATGTCATGCTGGCAGAAGCCGACTTGCCATCGACCCCGTTTGCAGAGTTCTTCGAGACGCTTCGCGCAAAACATGGCGACAGCGAAGGGTTCATGAGCCATCTGGCCAGCCACCCGAACCTTGCGGGTCGCGCCAAGGCGGCGGAAGAGGCGGATACCGTGGGCGGTGCCGCTTACGCGCCGGTGCTTAATGCCAGCGAATGGGCGGCACTAAAGGCGATTTGTGACTGATATAGGCGACATCGTTGATCTGGATCGCTGGCCGATCCAGGGTGACGCCTCAGATTTGGTTGCGCGCTGCCAGGCAGAGCTTGCCCGTGACGGCATGTTCAACCTGTCGGGTTTCCTGCGCCCTGGTGTGGCAGCGTCTATTGCTCAGGCCCTTGAACCTGCCTTCGAAAGCGCCGCATTCAAACATCGCCGCCGTCATAACATCTACTTTCGCAAAACGATCCCAGATCTTCCCGGCGACCATGGCGCGCTGCAAGAAATGGAGACCTCAAACAGCACATTATGTGCAGATCAGTTGGCCGGTCCCCTGACGGATCTGTATCGCTGGCCCGCGTTTGCCAGTTTCTTGGCACAAGTAATGGGAATGAACGCGCTCTATCCCATGGAGGACCCTTTGGCGGCAGTAAATGTGATGCGATACGGCGAGGGTGAGGCGCTCAACTGGCATTTCGACAGGTCGGAATTCACCACCACACTGTTGTTGCAGGCGCCTCGGGTCGGGGGGGCATTTGAATACCGGGCCGGGCTGCGCACAGAGGACGATCCAAACTATGATGGCGTCGCAAAATTGATCGCCGGGCAAGATCCGGCGGTGCAGAAAGCGGACCTGACAGCTGGTACCCTGAACGTCTTTCGCGGCAAAAACACCGCGCATCGGGTCACACCACCAAAAGGCGACGTGACGCGCATCATCGCGGTGTTTTCGTTCTTCGACCGCCCCGGCGTTGTGTTTTCCGACCAGGAACGCATCGGCTTTTACGGGCGCGCGGGTTGAGCCACGCAGGACTGCGCGCTAACTAGCCGTTTATGAGCCCGCTTGCCCATTTGTTCGCTTTGCTTGTCAAAGGATATCGCCTGACGTTGTCTCCGTGGGTGGGTCACGGCTGCCGGTTTCAACCGACCTGCTCAGTCTATGCGCTTGAGGCGTTAGAAAAACACGGGGCGATCAAAGGCGGTTGGCTGGCGGCGCGGCGTATCGCGCGATGTCATCCTTTAGGCGGATCAGGCATCGACAACGTGCCGGACTAAAAGGATAAACCTTCCAAAAGTGAACAAATCGGCCCATAAGGCCGGGCCGGAGGTATAGCCATGAGGAAGTCAAAGGCCATGGAACGCGATAGCATTGCCACTGCAAAAGTGCTCTCGGACGCGCTGCCCCATATGCAGCGCCATGACGGGTCCGTGGTTGTCATAAAGCTGGGTGGCCACGCGATGGCATCTGACGAAGGCATGGCCAGTTTCGCCCGCGACGTGGTTTTGATGCGCCAGGTTGGCGTCAACCCGGTGATCGTGCATGGCGGCGGGCCGATGATCAACGAACTGTTGGAAAGACTTCAGATTGAAAGCACGTTTGTTGGCGGAAAGCGTGTGACCGATGCTGCCACTGTCGAAGTGGTAGAGATGGTTTTGTCCGGCAAGGTGAACAAAAAGATCGTCGCTGCGATCAATGCCGAAGGCGGCCATGCGGTGGGAATTTCCGGCCGTGATGGCGACCTTTTGCAATGCGTGCAGGCGGATGGCGACCTTGGCCTTGTGGGCAAACCTACGGGCATTGACCCGCGGGTGGTCCAGACGCTGATCGCTGACGGGTTCATTCCCGTGATCGCCCCGGTTGGCGCGGGTCCAAAGGGAGAGGTCTTCAATGTCAACGGCGATACCGCGGCGGGCGCGATTGCTGCGGGTCTGAAAGCGGATCGCCTGCTGCTTTTGACGGATGTGGACGGCGTGAAAGATGCAGACGGTGACGTGGTGACGGAACTCAGCACCGACCAGGTAACCAAGATGACGGCGGACGGCGTTATTGCGGGTGGCATGATCCCCAAGACGGAAACCGCCACCGACGCAGTACGCGGCGGCGTGAAGGCGGTTGTGATCATGAACGGGCGACGCGAAAACGCCTGCCTCCTGGAGCTTTTCACCACCTATGGCGCGGGCTCCATGATCCGCGCCTGAACCTGGTGCGACGCCGGAAGCAGAGAAAGCGACACCAAAATCAACCTATCGACATTTTGGCGTGACAAGGCTGCGGTGCCCGTGCAGGTTGACGGGCACAGAAAGTGTCATCTGGCGGCGAATTCATTGGACCCACGCGTTTTGGAAGATGTAACTGCACCCGGCCTGATGGTCATGGGCGCGTTTCAACCGTCGGACGGCGACGGTGTTCCAGACGCGTTTGGCACGCTGATCATGTTGGGGCCGTCACCGGATTTTTGGCGCGTGTTGCAGGCGGCCCCTGAGGGCCGCGATAAAGCACCTGACCCGGTCGACCGCTGGTCCGCGCGCGTGGTCGGGGCTTTGGCAGATCGCGTGAGCGGGCAGGCGTTTCTGCCGTTTGGCGGGCCACCATACCTGCCTTTTCTAAGCTGGGCCTTGAAAACCGGGCGTGCAAAATCGTCACCTCTGGGGATGCTGGTGCATGATCGTGCCGGGTTGCTGGTGTCCTATCGCGGCGCCATAGCGGTTGTGCCGAAACTGCATATCCCCGACCCAGAGCAAGACACCTGCACCAGCTGCGGCACCCCGTGTTTGACGGCTTGCCCGGTGGGTGCCTTTGGCCAACAGGGGTACAACACGGACGTCTGCCATGCCCATCTTGATACGCCCGAAGGTCAGGACTGTCTGACCCGCGGCTGCATCGCGCGCCGGGCCTGTCCGGTGTCTGCCGGGGCCGGGCGCGTGTTCGAACAATCTGCCCACCACATGGCGTATTTTCACAAGGCCACCGCGTCATGAGGCGGTTTTTGATCATGCGCCACGCCAAATCAGCCTGGGACGACCCGCTGATGGAAGACCATGATCGCACCCTGAACAAGCGCGGCCGCAACGCGGCAGACGCCATGGGCGTTTGGCTGGCGCAGGAGGGGCTGGTTCCCGACGAGGTGCTTTTGTCCAGCGCAAAACGCACGGTGGAAACGTTTCAAAGGGCAAGTGCAGCCTGGGAAAACGCCCCGCCCGCCATGGGTGACAGGGATCTGTACATGGCATGGCCCGCGCGCATTCTGACCCAGCTGCGCGAAATTGACCCTGACGCGCGCACAGTGCTCTTGCTCAATCACGAACCTACGGTCAGCGCCCTGGCAGAAGTCCTGGTAAAACCACCCATCGAAAAACCACAAGCACGCGCCTTTTTGCATTTCCCTACCGCAGCCGTCGCAGTGCTGGAAACGGACAAGGACTGGGCGCAGGTTGGACCGCAAACAATGCGTTTTGCGCGGTTTCAGGTGCCAAAAGAGCTGTAGCGGCGGCCATCGCACACTCCACGAATTGTTGCCTTTTACCCTTGCCACCCTTGAGCAAGGGCGCGCTTCTCCCTATCTAATAGGGCAAGGCCTGCACCCCGCGTGCCTCTTTGAGGGCGCTTTATTTCCAGCAGGTGCTTGAAAAAGGAGAGACCTATGAACTTGGAAAAGTTCACGGAGCGGTCGCGCGGTATGATTCAAGCCGCCCAGACGATCGCCATTCGCGAAGACAACCAACGTGTGATGCCTGAGCATTTGTTGAAGGCACTGATCGACGATGATGAGGGCCTGGCCGCCAACCTTATTTCGGCGGCAAACGGGGATGCCGCGCGCGTGCGCACTGATATCGACACTGCCGTTGCCCGCTTGCCAAAGGTGCAAGGCGCGCAAATCATGGTGGATACAGTCACCGCCAAGATCCTGACAGAAGCGGAAAAGATCGCGGTCAAAGCTGGCGACAGTTTTGTGCCCGTGGAACGCATGCTGACGGCGCTGGCCGTAGTGAAATCAGATGCGGCCAGGATCCTGAAAGACGGCGGTGTGACTGCTCAGGCCCTGAATTCTGCGATCAACGACGTACGCAAGGGACGCACGGCAGACAGTGCGTCGGCCGAAAATGGCTACGACGCGCTTAAAAAATATGCCCAGGACCTGACCCAGGCAGCGCGCGAGGGTAAAATTGACCCGATTATTGGCCGCGACGAAGAAATCCGCCGCGCCATGCAGGTTCTCAGCCGCCGCACCAAAAACAATCCGGTCCTGATAGGTGAACCGGGTGTTGGTAAAACCGCGATTGCTGAGGGGCTCGCCCTGCGGATCGTGGACGGTGACGTGCCTGAAAGCCTCCAGAACAAGCGCCTGATGGCGCTCGACATGGGGGCGCTGATTGCAGGTGCGAAATATCGCGGAGAGTTTGAGGAACGCCTGAAATCCATCCTGACCGAAGTGACCGAGGCCGCTGGCGAAGTGATCCTCTTCATTGATGAGATGCACACGCTGGTTGGTGCCGGGAAATCAGAAGGCGCAATGGACGCGGCCAACCTGATAAAGCCTGCTTTGGCGCGCGGTGAATTGCACTGCGTGGGCGCAACAACGCTCGATGAATACCGCAAGCATGTGGAAAAAGACGCAGCCCTGGCGCGGCGGTTCCAGCCGGTCGTGGTGGCCGAGCCAACTGTGGCCGACACAATTTCGATCCTGCGTGGCATCAAGGAAAAGTATGAACTGCACCACGGCGTGCGGATCTCTGACTCTGCGCTTGTGTCCGCGGCAACGCTATCCAATCGCTACATCACGGACCGCTTTTTGCCTGACAAAGCCATCGACCTGATGGACGAAGCCGCCAGCCGTTTGCGGATGGAAGTGGATTCCAAGCCAGAGGAATTGGACGCGCTCGACCGGCAAATCCTGCAAATGCAGATTGAAGCCGAAGCGTTGAAAAAAGAAGACGACGCAGCCTCCAAAGACCGTCTGGAAACGCTGGAAAAAGAGCTGTCAGAGTTGCAGCAAAAAGCGTCAGCCTTGTCGGCCCAGTGGCAGGCGGAGCGTGACAAGCTTAGCTCGGCACGCGATCTGAAAGAACAACTCGACCGGGCGCGGGCGGAACTTGATATCGCCAAGCGCGAGGGCAACCTCGCCAAAGCAGGGGAGCTTTCTTACGGTGTCATCCCGGATCTGGAAAAACAGCTGGAGGCTGCCGAGGGCGCAGAAGGCGACCTGATGGTCGAAGAGGCCGTGCGCCCTGAACAGATCGCATCTGTAGTGGAACGCTGGACCGGCATCCCGGTCGACAAAATGCTGGAAAGCACGCGCGAAAAGCTGCTGCGGATGGAAGACGAACTCGCCAATCGCGTGATCGGTCAGAAAGAGGCCGTGCGTGCAGTTTCCAACGCTGTGCGCCGGTCCCGCGCCGGGTTGGCGGATGAAAGCCGCCCGCAGGGGTCTTTCCTCTTCCTCGGCCCGACAGGCGTCGGCAAGACAGAGCTGACAAAGGCGTTGGCAGAGTTCCTGTTCGATGACGATGCCGCCATGGTGCGGATCGATATGTCAGAGTTCATGGAAAAACACGCGGTCGCCCGCTTGATCGGCGCGCCTCCGGGTTATGTCGGTTATGACGAAGGTGGCGTGCTGACAGAAGCTGTGCGGCGCAGACCCTATCAGGTTGTCCTGTTTGATGAGGTGGAAAAGGCTCACCCAGATGTCTTCAACGTGCTGTTGCAAGTGCTCGATGACGGCGTCCTGACGGACGGCCAGGGCCGGACGGTAGACTTCAAGCAGACGCTGATTATCCTCACGTCAAACCTTGGGTCTCAAGCGCTCAGCCAATTGCCACAAGGCGCGGACGCCGACAAAGCCCGCGACGACGTGATGAACGCTGTGCGTGCGCATTTCCGCCCGGAATTCCTGAACCGGCTGGACGAGATCGTACTGTTTGACAGGCTTAGCCGGGACAACATGGACGGGATCGTCACGATCCAGTTGGCGCGGCTTATCAAACGGTTGGAGGCCCGCAAGATCGGCCTCGAACTGGATGACGCGGCTGTCATGTGGCTTGCTGATCAGGGGTACGATCCGGTCTACGGCGCGCGCCCGCTGAAACGGGTGATCCAAAAAGCGTTGCAGGACCCACTGGCTGAATTGCTGCTGGGCGGCGAAGTGCTGGATGGATCAACCGTGACCGTCAGCGCAGATGACGCTGGTTTGGTGATCAACGGCGTGGGCCGCTCGGTGGAAAAGCCCAAAGACGCCCCGGTTCACTAAGTCCGCCAAAAGTTGACCGCCTCCCCGAAGAAATTCGGGGAGGCGTTTCATTTATCAAAGGATGAACTTGTCATCCGTCCGTCTGCAACCTGTCCGCTGGCGCTCAGCGGGGCAGATCATTCCTTGGAAACATACGGCCTAGGGCCGCGGAATTTGGAACCAATGCGCACGGTTCAAAAGAGCCGCGCGCACCTCAGATTACAACCCTTTGTCCAGGAGCTTCTTGATCACAGATTCTGACTTGCGGACCGTAACCCGCCCCAGGATCTGTCTTTTGTTTGCAAGCACGATCGTCGATTGGCTTTCCACTTTGTAGGTTTTGACAATGGCGTGGTCTTTGTAGGTCGGCCAATCAATGCGGAAGAAACGCATGGATCGGGCGTACTTGGGATTTTTCTTTCGCAGCTTATTAAGGACAGCGGCCTGGGTGCGGCAAATTTTGCACTGGGGGTCGTAAAAATGCAGAACAACTGTCTGGCCCTTGGCAACGGCTGCTTTAACGACCCCCGGTTTATAAGCCTCGGTGGCTTGGGCCGGTGCGGTTACCGCCAATGTCATCAGAACCGCGCAAAAGATCGCTGCTGAATATTTGAAAATGCGTTTCATCTGAAATTCCCCATTGTTTGTACTTTGTGCGCTCCACCGGTAGCGCTGCAACTGAGAAGTAGCACAAAATCGATTAGACGCTTGCGGATTTTTGACCGGCGACGGGGCGCCAGGTCCTGCACACAACTCGCCTTGCGACCCAGACCACCGGCGCCTATCGTTGGCTCAACCAGGAATAGGGCGGATATGGGCAAATCTAACGGTAATCAGATCATCGGCTGTATGCGGTTCTCCTATATTTCCAAAGGCGGATTCGCGCACAGCCATGATCCGCAAGAAGAACAGGAGCGTTTGATCTATGCCGCCGACCGGATGGAGCGGCGGTTTAAGCTGTTTGAACACTTTGCGCTCAAAAGTCTGAAGCAACAGACCGATCAGGATTTCAAATGCATTTTCCTGATCACCCAGACTTTCCCCGCAGAATATCGCCAGCGTCTGGAAGATCTGATCGGTGACTGGTCGCCGGGTATCATAATCGCCAAACCCTTCATGCCTCAGTTCCGCGCGATCCGTGCCTGTTACGAAGAGGTGCAGGATGATGAACTACGTTGGATCACGTCCTTTCGGCTCGACGATGATGACATGCTCGACAAACGCTTTGTGGAACGTGTACGGCGTCTGGCCTTGCCGCTGGCGCGGGTGCGCGGCGATGGCAATCCGCTGATCATCAGCTTTAACAAGGGCGTCTATCTGGAAATCGGGGAAGACGAAAACCGCATCTTCGACGCCTGCGAGCGTACACCGCTTAGCGTTGGTGCGGCCATGATCACCCACACCGGCAAGCGCGAAAACATTTATAGCCGCAACCACCGCAAACTGGCGGCCTTTTTCCCCGCGTATTCAGAGCTTGATGAACCGAGCTGGCTACGCACGGTTCACCAGGACAATGACTCAATCCCAGAGTTCACGGGCATACTCGACAAACGAGAGCCAAGCGAAGTGGACCAATGGCTTGCAGACGGGTTCGATGTTTCCCGCGAATGGCTCATGGAATTCGGGCGTTAGACGCTACTTCGTCTGCATGCCTTCCATCATTTTCAGGAGCCGCCGACGCGGTAGAAGGGGCGCGATCCAGTTCAGGATAAAGCTCAGGCCCCGTTCATTGATTGATACCAGCGCGCCGTCCATCATCTTGTCGTAACCGAACTTGGCAACGCTGGCGGCCGTGGCCCCGCCACCTTTGACAAGGCCCGTGCCCTCCAGATCGGCGGCTTTGGCGAACTCAGTTTCCACGTAGCCTGGGGCCAGGACGGAGCAGGTGACGCCCTTGCTGCGCAGCTCGTGGTCAATGGCCTGACTGAAGGAGTTAACGAAGGCCTTGGTGGCGAAGTAAACCGCTTGCAGCGGGCCGGGCATGAAGCCAGCGGTGGATCCAACGTTCAGGATCTTCCCGTCGCCCTGGGCCACCATCTCGTTGCCGAAGCGGTGCGTCAGTGTGACCAGCGCTTTGATGTTTAGGTCGATCATGCCTTTTTCTGAGGCCAAGTCCCGTTCCACATGCAACCCGCGCCCGCCGAAGCCTGCATTGTTGATCAGCACGTCCACTTGCAAGCCCGCTGCTTTGATCTTGTTGTAAAGCTCGTCTGCGCCGTCTGCCGCCCCCAGGTCGAGCGCGATGACATGGGCTTTCACGCCGTGCTTTGCTTCGATCTCTTCCTTCAGGGCAGTCAGTGAAGCTTCGCGCCGAGCGGTCAGGATCACATCGCCACCTTTGGACGCATGGTAACGGGCGAATTCGGCGCCGATGCCAGAAGACGCGCCGGTGATCAGGGCTGTATTGGACATTGCGGTTCCTTTCTGGAGTAAAGTCAACAATTGTTGACTTGAGGAATACGTCCTGAAAAAGCGGATGTCAACATCTGTTGACTATCGCGGCGTCCCATATCAATTTGGCACCCATGTCTCGATCCGACGCCACCAAATCCGCGCTTGTGCATAACGCTCGCCTTTTGTTCTGGGCCAAGGGGTTTTCCAACGTGTCTTTGCGCCAGATCGCAACAGCGGCTGGCGTCGATGTGGCGCTGATATCGCGGTATTTCGGGTCCAAGGTTGGCCTCTTTCAGGCGACGATGACGGAGTTGCCGGTTTTTGACTTGGAAAACCTTCCAAACCCAGACGCGTTTGTGGAAATTATGGTGGAGAATTTTGCCACCGCAGAGCGTGAAGATCCGACCCCTTCGCCGGTGACATTTTTGCTGGCCAATATGAACGACGACGAAGTCGGGGATATGGTGCGCGCCGACTTTCAGGCGAACTGGCATGGTCCACTGACATCCCTGATGGGGGACGCGAGTAAAGCGTCCCAGTTTACCGCCGCACTGCTCGGCTTTAGCATTGCAGAAAAATCGCTGAAGCTGGACGGCATCGCGCACCATCAAAGCGACGCCTACAAAGAACAGTTGCGCAGCTTTTTAAGCGGATCTTTCGACTAACTTACGGGCCAGATTGCTTCGCAGGCGCCCACAGCCATGTCATCACGGCGGGACGGGCGACGATGCGGCGTCAGCAGGCTGACTTTTACTGGCCACCCCAGACGATCCGGGAATAAGCGCACCAATCCACCTGATTTGATGTCCTCGGCGGCACAGAAATCGAGGCACGTTGTGGCGCCCAGACCCTGCTTTGCGAAAGCCAAACGGGTGGTTGGGTCGCTGACTTGGATTGATCTGGCAAAGCTGATCGTCTGCGACGGACTGGAAAGGCGTATTGATCTGTGGGACTTGTTATTGGGGCCACTGATCAAGGCGAGGTTGGCAATGTCCTTCGGTGATGCGGCTAATTCTGGCATGGCAACCAAAATAGCCAATGCAGGCTTTTGCCAGACCTCGCGCAATCCGTTTGGTGTTTGCAGCCCGGCGCCGACCCTTAGAAAATAGTCTCTGCCGAAACGCGTGGCGTCGACAATCTCATCTTCGACCACAACCGACACAGCCACGTCCGGCGCATTTGCGCCAAGCCAGGCCAGTGCCTTGGCAAATACGGTCTGCGCGACCTCCCCGGGCAGGCTGAACCGCAGGGGTTTTTCCGCCTCTGCTGATGCTTCCCCGATCGCCTGGTCCAGCAAGTCCACAATCTCGCTGGCCGCAGCAAAAAGCTTTTCACCTTCTGACGTGGGATAGACCCCGCGCCGGTGGCGCACCAACAAAGGTGACCCAATGCGGTTTTCCAGGATGCGAACGGAATCGCTCAACCCGGAAGGCGCTGTGCCCAACAGATCTGATGCGGCTTTCAACGAACCAGCTTCAACGATCCGGGCGAAGTTGGCCATATGGCGAAGGTAGCTGTGCATTCTGATTATCTGATCTGATTGAATATAGGTTTCGAAATATCAGAACATAAAACGGAGTGTTAGGCAATCGGAGCGTTCAGTTTGAAGGAGCTCTGACATGAAATTGAAAATTACCCTAATCGCCGCACTGCTAAGCCTGCCATTTGCGGCTAACGCGCAAAGCACGACAGAGGCTGGGCTGGACGGCAGTTTTGCCTCCATCGCATGCGAGGTACGGCCTCAGCCCAACCAGGATGGCACGATGGGGGAGTGGTGGTTAACCCGCAAGATCACCATTGCCGACAATCGTATTGAGGCAGAGTTCGTGACGTACGCCGGTCCGGGTTGTGACTTTGCCCTGCAAGAGCTGCATTTTGCTGGCAGTGTGAAGATTGTTGGCGAAAGCGCGGTGATGGCCGGTGCTGTGGCTGCAGATCTGACAATTGACGACTATGTGCGTATCAAACCGTTGGCCCAAGGGTTCGCCGACTTTTTGAACTCCGCCCCGGAAGGCGCCTGCCTGTCAGCGGAATGGGCGATTGGGAATGCACGGGATATCTTGGCGGACGGGTGCCTTGTGCTGGGGGTGCAGCCAAACACGCCGACTATCGAGCATGAGGTGCTGGCTGTCAGCGGCGACACGATCTATTTCGGCGCGCGCCCAACCGACGGCAGTTTCATTACCTCCCCCGACAAACGCCCGAAGGCCCTTTTGGGTGGCGCCGCGCGGCTTTACCCCTGTCACCACATACTTAAGCCACAAGTGTTCGCGCCCATTCACCTTGGGCGCGAACGTGTTGACAGCTTAACCGACTCCCCCTATACGCGCGCTCACTGAACCAGGCGGCCCGTATACCCCGCCTAGCTTAGCCATAATCTGGTGGTCATGATCCGGGTGCAAAGACACCTCGATCCTCTGGTTACAACCCGCGTGGTCCATCCTCACAGAGCGGTCCGCGTGGTTTTGGGTGTTTGATGAAACGATCAGGCGCCTTTTTTGAGTTTGAAACGGTCAACACGGGGTAGCCCTTATGCCGACAATACAACAGCTGATCCGCAAGCCGCGCCAGCCAAAACGGAAACGTTCCAAGTCCATGCACCTGGAGCAATGCCCGCAAAAGCGTGGCGTTTGCACCCGCGTCTACACAACGACGCCGAAAAAGCCGAACTCCGCTATGCGGAAGGTGGCCAAGGTGCGCCTGACGAACGGTTACGAAGTAATCAGCTACATCCCCGGTGAAAGCCACAACCTGCAGGAACACTCCGTTGTTCTGATCCGCGGGGGCCGGGTGAAAGACCTTCCGGGTGTTCGCTACCACATCCTGCGCGGTGTGCTGGATACCCAGGGCGTTAAAGACCGTAAGCAGCGTCGTTCCAAATACGGCGCCAAGAAGCCGAAGTAAGTTCTGGGGATTTGTAGGCCAATGTTTGGAAAGAACGTCACGTTCGCCGCACTTGCGGTCACAATGCTGCCGCTGGCGGCCTATGCGCAAAGCTACGGTGCAATCGCGTACAGCATCCGTGAGCCGATCTACGGCTGGGCTGCTGGAGCAAATTCCAAACGACAGGCCGAAAACGCAGCTGTGCAAAACTGTCGCAACGCGGGCGGCAGCAACTGTGTCGGCGTGATCTACGTCGAAAACAGCTGCGGCGCCGTTGCAGACTATCCGGGCAACCTGGATTACGGCCGACTGGGTGTGTCCTGGGGTGCCGGGTCGAAAAACCAGGCCGTTCGCGCTGCGCGCAATGCATGCAATTCGCAAAACGGACGCGGCGACTGCGAAGTACCCGTCTATGTTTGCAGCATCCCGTAACTTAAACGGGGCAGCAGCCCCGAACTGAAACGAAATCTGGCGCTTTTGCCGCCACGAAAGACGCCAAGAGGTAACACATGTCTAGACGCCATCGCGCTGAAAAACGTGAGGTTCTGCCCGACGCCAAATTCGGCGATACGGTGCTAACCAAATTTATGAACAACCTGATGCTGGACGGCAAGAAATCTGCCGCTGAACGCATCGTCTACGGCGCGCTCGACCGCGTTGAAGAAAAAACCAAGCGTGCGCCTGTGGAAGTGTTCCACGAAGCGCTCGACAACATCAAACCCGCTGTGGAAGTTCGCTCCCGCCGGGTTGGTGGTGCCACCTACCAGGTGCCTGTTGAGGTCCGCCCGGAACGCCGCGAAGCGCTGGCAATCCGTTGGTTGATCAAAGCAAGCCGCACGCGCAACGAGAACACGATGGAAGAACGGCTCGCGTCAGAGCTGATGGACGCCATCAACTCCCGTGGGTCCGCCGTTAAGAAGCGGGAAGACACCCACAAAATGGCAGACGCCAACAAAGCGTTCAGCC
>JBCCET010000042.1:0-33179 GCA_039030095.1 Pseudomonadota bacterium
AAGCCCGTTCGGCAGTATTAAAAACATGCTGGCGGCGTTTAAGCGTAAAGGCGCACACCGCCGACAGCCACGTCCGCCTCAAATTCCCGGCCAATGGCAACAATGCCGATGCTGCGTAGCTTTGCGGGGTCAAGCGGTTTGAGCGCTCTGTAGGCGTCAAAGTCAGCGAAGGCGAAGGTGAATGTCTGCCATTTTGGCCCCAGCGCGAACGATGCGCGGTAGCTTTCCCATGAGCGCCGCAAATCAGTGGTTCGCAGATGAATATTGTATTCTTCCCTGTTACCGATCGCGTCAATTTCAAAGCCCTTGAACGCGCTTGCTTCGACGACCTGACCCTCTTCACCCAGATTGAGCGCGATCTGGATAAACCCCCCGTTATTGTCTGTGCTGACGGCACCTGTCATCCGCAAGGCAGGTCGGCCCATAATCGTCTGTGCGGTCATTTTCCCACGGGAAACCCCACCCATGACTGTGTCCGCCACGTAGCGCCAGTTGCCAGCGTTGGATGCAGAAGCCCCAGTAACAGAAAAATCGTCAATGACGGCTATAGAACTTGCCATGGCGGCTCCAGGAAATTGGGTTGCGACGGTGGATAAGCCAAGCATGGCCAATGAGGAACGGCGTGTGATCATGGGCGGCCTCACAGAGTATCTTTGCTAAGAAGATGGGGCGGGCTAGGCCGGCGACAAGGGGCCAGTGCGGTCACTTGGCCCAGGTGGATTTACCACGCGGGCCAAGTATTGATTATGCTTCAATTTTGTGGCGTCGGTGGGTAGTCTTCCCACCTTACGCGTCTACTCAGCTGCTTCTGCGTAATCTTCCATTGGCGGGCAGGTGCAAACCAGGTTGCGGTCGCCAAAGGTGTTGTCGACGCGGTTGACCGGCGGCCAGTACTTGTCCACCCGGAACGCGCCCGGCGGAAAGCAGCCTTGTTCGCGGCCGTAAGGCCGGTCCCAATCACGCACCAGATCTTCCATGGTATGGGGCGCGTTTTTCAACGGGTTGTTGTCTGCATCTACCCGGCCTTCCGCCACATCTTCAATTTCCGCCCTGATTGCCAACATGGCGTCGCAGAACCGGTCCAGTTCTGCCTTCGTTTCACTCTCTGTGGGCTCAATCATCAACGTACCGGCCACAGGCCAACTCATCGTCGGCGCATGGAACCCGCAGTCGATCAGGCGTTTGGCGATATCGTCCACGCTGATGCCGTGTTCGGTGAATGGGCGGGTGTCTAGGATACATTCGTGCGCGACACGGCCTGTGGGACCTTTGTAGAGCACGTCATATGCGCCTTCGAGCCGTCTGGCGATGTAGTTCGCGTTCAGGATTGCCACACGGGTCGCCTGGGTCAGCCCGTCGCCGCCCATCATCAGGCAATAGGCCCAGGATATCGGCAACAGTGACGGTGAACCGAAGTTGGCGGCGGATACGGCCCCTTCGCCCGTCAGCGGATCGCCGGGCAGGTGCTTGATAAGGTGGCCTTTTACGCCAATTGGACCCATGCCGGGACCGCCGCCGCCGTGCGGTATGCAAAAGGTCTTGTGCAGGTTCAGGTGGCTGACATCGCCACCCAGATCCCCCGGACGTGACAGCCCGACCATGGCGTTCATATTAGCGCCGTCGATATAGACCTGCCCGCCGTTGTCGTGGGTGATCTTGCAAACCTCGGTCACAGTTTCCTCAAACACCCCGTGGGTTGATGGATAGGTGATCATGCATCCAGCCAGCACGTCCGAATGCTGCTCTGCCTTTGCGCGGAAGTCTTCCAGGTCAATATCGCCGTTTTCAGCCGACTTAATTGGAACAACTTTCCATCCCACCATTTGTGCACTGGCCGGGTTGGTGCCGTGCGCACTCATCGGGATCAGACACACTTTGCGGTCCATATCGCCACGGGACTGGTGATAACGAGAGATTGTCAAAAGCCCGGCATATTCCCCTTGCGCGCCAGAATTCGGCTGCATGGAGATCGCATCGTAACCGGTTATATCACATAGCTTTTCCGACAGATCGTCGATCATTTCTTTGTACCCCAGCGCCTGATCGGCTGGGCAATACGGATGCAATTGCGAAAACTCGCGCCAGCTGACGGGCATCATTTCCGCCGCTGAATTCAGCTTCATCGTGCACGACCCTAGCGGGATCATCGCGCGATCCAGCGCCAGGTCGCGATCCGCCAAGCGACGCATATAGCGCATCATTTCTGTCTCGGCCCGGTTCATGTGGAACACAGGGTGGTCCAGATAACCCGTTTCGCGGATCAGCTTTTCTGGGACGTGGTAGTGCGGGGTATAGTCTTTGTCGGCCCGGTCGATCCCAAACGCACGCCAGACCGCCTCAATCGTATCGGGTCGGGTGCGTTCATCCAGCGTGATGCCAACTTTGCTGTCACTAACGGCGCGCAGGTTGATGCCTTCGTCCACCGCAGATTTCATGACCGCCGCTTGCAGGGGCCCCACCTCCACCGTGATGGTGTCAAAGAAGGTGGCTGGCTGCACCACAAAGCCAGCCTGGATCAAACCTTCACGCAGTCGTGCCGTTTTGCGGTGGATGCGTTGGGCGATGGCCTTCAAGCCTTCAGGCCCGTGGAAAACCGCATAAAAACCAGCCATTACAGCAAGAAGTGCTTGTGCCGTGCAAACATTCGACGTGGCTTTTTCACGTCGAATATGTTGTTCACGCGCTTGCAGCGACAGCCGATAGGCGCGGTTGCCATGGCTGTCCACTGACACGCCAACAATGCGACCGGGCATCGACCGGGCATAAGCCTGTTTCGTGGCCATATACGCTGCGTGTGGGCCACCGTAACCCACGGGAACGCCAAAGCGTTGGGTGGAGCCCACAGCGATGTCTGCGCCCATGGCACCCGGTTCCTTGAACAAAGTCAAAGAAAGCGGATCGGCAGAGATGATGCCGACCGCTTTGGCAGCGTGCAGCCTTGAGATTACATCCGTAAAGTCGCGTAAGTGACCGTGCGTGCCCGGAAATTGGAAGATCGCGCCAAACACGGTCTCTGGGTCTACCGACCTCGGATCACCTACGATCACCTCAATTTCCAGCGGTTTGGCGCGGGTCTTGATCAGCGATATGTTCTGCGGATGGCAGTTTTCATCCACAAAAAACGCCTTTGCTTTTGACTTCGCTATGCGCTGACCCATAGTCATGGCTTCTGCACAAGCGGTCGCCTCATCCAGCAGGCTCGCGTTGGCGATTTCCAGCCCCGTCAGGTCAGTCACCATGGTTTGGAAGTTCAAAAGGGCCTCAAGGCGTCCCTGGCTGATTTCTGGCTGGTAAGGCGTGTAAGCCGTGTACCAGGCCGGATTTTCCAAGATATTCCGTTGGATAGCCGGTGGCGTTACAGTGCCATGATAACCTTGCCCGATTAGGCTTGTCAGAACCTTGTTCTTTGAAGCGGTGACCCTCATGTGGTGCAGCAGTTCGCGTTCCGACATCGGGCGCCCAAAATCGAGAGGCTGCGCCTGCCGGATGCTTTTCGGCAACGTGTCATCAATCAGCGCATCGAGCGTTTTGGCCCCTACCACCGACAACATATCCGTCATCTCTGCAGGGGACGGGCCGATGTGACGGCGGTTGGCAAAGTCGTAGGGCAGGTAGTCCGTCGGCGTGAACACCATGGGGTTTCTCCTAAGCGATGAATTCTTTGTAGGCAGCTTCGTCCATGTAGTCGTCCATAGGCGACAGATCAGACGGGCGCAGTTTGAAGAACCAGGCGGCCCCCATGGCGTCTTCATTGGCAAGTGCCGGGGTTTCGACCAAGGCTTCATTGACCTCCACAACTTCGCCATCCAGTGGGGACAGAATGTCGGAGGCGGCTTTGACGCTTTCGATCACGACGATCTCATCATCTTTTTCGACTTCATCGCCCACATCCGGTAGTTCGACGAAAACGATGTCGCCCAATTGTTCGGTTGCGTGTGTGGTAATGCCAACGACGATCAGGTCGCCTTCTTCGCGCAGCCATTCGTGCTCTTCGGTGAACTTCATAAATCCCTCCGTGGATTATCGTTTGAATTGCGCTGGCCGAAACGGCAGCTTGGTTACGGTCAGAGGCAGGCGCTTGCCGCGCAGCTCTCCAAATACTGTGGTGTCGGGGTCGCTGAGGTCCGTCGCGACGTAGCCCATGGCCACTGGGCATTCGACCGTTGGGCCAAACCCGCCGGACGTGATCATTCCGACTTGCTCGCCGCTGTCTTCAGTTGCGAAAAGCGGCACGCCTTCGCGCATTGGCGCCCGACCCTGGGGCAGCAGGCCCACGCGTTTGCGCCCAGTGCCCTTTGCCATTTGGCCAAGGATCACATCTGCGCCTGGAAAACCGCCCGCGCGGTCACCGTCTGCGCGCCGGACTTTCTGGATGGCCCAGTTCAGACCCGCCTCAATCGGTGTGGTATCGGTGTCGATATCGTGGCCGTAAAGACAAAGGCCCGCCTCCAGCCGCAGGCTATCCCGCGCGCCAAGGCCAATAGCCTCCACATCATCAAGGGTCAGCAAGGCACGGGCCAGTGGTTCAGCGGCGGCTTCGGGCACAGAAATCTCGTATCCGTCTTCGCCCGTGTAACCCGACCGGGAGATCCAGCAAACCTCCCCCACCAGTTCCACATCAGCCACGTCCATGAACGCCATATCCGCCACTGCCGGGTTTAGCGTGGCCAATGCGGTTTCCGCCTTGGGTCCCTGCAGGGCGATCAATGCGCGGTCTGTGATGTGATCCAGAGTGATCCCGCTGGGCAGATTTGCCCGCATATGGGCGATGTCTTGGTCCTTGCAGGCTGCGTTGATGACCATAAAAATGTGGTCCCCACGATTTGCCAGCATCAGATCGTCCAAAATACCGCCATTGTCGTTGGTGAAAAATCCGTAGCGCTGCCGACCCTGGCCTAATCCGGCGATATCCACAGGGATCAGAGCTTCGAGCGCGTCAGCCGCGCCATCACCGGTGATGCGCACCTGACCCATATGGCTGACGTCAAACAGTCCGGCGGCCGTGCGGGTGTGGGTATGTTCCTTCATCACGCCGAGCTTGTACTGCACTGGCATGGAATATCCGGCGAATGGCACCATCTTGGCGCCCAATTCCTCATGCAGCGCGGTCAGCGGGGTTGTTAGCAAATCCGCCATCGAGCCTCTCCCTTTGATCGGGCCGATGATCGTTGCTGTCAGATCAAGCGGCACCACATGTGCGCACGAAAACCCGTACGCGTGATGCCCCCTCTGTCCTTTCGCCTGAGATCGCTATCCCTTCGGCGGACGCCCTCGCGCCTCTCTCCAGAGTCCTATTGGCGGTGTCGGTCCTGCGGCCTGAGAGTTTCCGGGGCGGTTGCTCCTTCGGCACCAGTGAACTGGTTCTCCCGACGTCACCTGGCGCCTCTATGTCATAATAGACGATGGTATACAATGGGGTTTGGTGCGGGCCGTTCAGGGGAGAACGGCCCGCGGCCTCAGCATCCGCCGGAGTTTAAGATGGCTGAAGCGTTCTTTGTGAATTTGGCGGCTGCTTTCTTGCCGCCATGGTCCAAGACCACCTGAGCACCAGCGATTTCGGACCCGTTTACGGTAATCGCGCGGCTGCTGGTGGTGTCGTCCACGTCGATGGTGAATGCGACAGACGCCCCCGGTTCAAGTCGTGCCACGGATAGCCGGATCGCGGTGTCGCCATCGGTCACCTGTGGGACACCTTTAAGGGCGTCTTTGCCGCTGACGAGTTCAAAGGGTTGGAAAACTTCAACGCCGGCTCCGGCGCCGGTGGTGTCAAATATCAGACCTGACGGCGAGGTGGACAAATCCAAAACGATCGTCGCGTCAGAAATTGCGCAGTCCCCAGCGTTTTCAAAAACAAAACGGTCCTTAGGCGCGCCTTCGATGAAAGCTGCGTTCAGGTTTGCCTGCGCGCCTCCTGCCATGAGGGTTAGCGCAAATGCAGTCGCGAATTTGATGGCCATTTTTGCGTTCCTTTCGCGCGCCTTGATGCGTCGCGAACTACTATGATGGCTGCATAAGTGGTGCAATCAACCCGGGGTCGGGCTCAAATTCACGCGTGCCATTCGTCGCCCCAACGGCACTTTATTTTTTCAATATTTACTGATATTTAGATATGACGTGCATTTGAAGAAGCATGAATGGATAGGTTGGTTGAAGGCCGCAGAAGAACGATGGATGGCGACGATTGCGCTTTTTGCAGCTGTTCTGGTAGCCTCAGCTGCACCGGATCAAAAAACGCTGCAGGCGGTAGTTGGCAGCTACGTCTACTGGATATCTCGCATTGGGGCAGAGGCGCTTTTGTTCTTTGTCGTCCGGGCAGCGGTGGAGGCTTACGCGGGCGGACGGCTTAGCCTATTGAACATCACGGGTTTGGCCATTCTGGGCAGTCACTTGCCGTTTGTTTTATCTGTGACGGCCATGGATCTGGTGCTGGGATATCCAGAAATCGGCATTGGCGCGGCAGGCGCACGGGGCCAGACCCACATAACTGCCACGCTCAGGGAGGTTTTCTATCTGGCCGACAACCACATTGCGCTTTGTGCGTTGCTGTCGCTGCCGCGCTGGATCTCCTTGGGGTTGACCCGAAAGGACGAACCGCAAACCGCCATCACCTTTCTGTCCACGCTCGACCCACCCCTGGTGGACCCGGTACTATGGATTGAAGCCCAGGAACACTATGTGCGCATCACAACTGCGTCTGAGGCACGTCTTGTGCTTGCGCGGTTTTCAGATGTTGTGCGTGAGCTGCCGGAAAACGAAGGCATGCAGGTACATCGATCCCACTGGGTGCGGACATCCGCTGTGGATCGGAGCGAACGGCAGGGTCAAAATCTGTATTTGCACCTTAGCGGCGGTGCCAAGGTGCCGGTAAGCCGATCGTTTCGGCAAAAGGTCTTGCAGACGCTGGAGGCGTGATTGTCGGGTGGTGCATAGCGCCACTCTGTTCATCAAAAAGCGATGAGGACCCGCATCCCCGATCGAATGCGACGCAGAACGACCGTAAGCTTCGATAAGCGGTAATACAAACGGCGCAACAGGATCGAGATTATAGCTGGCAGGCTCAAAGATTGGCGGCGTGTTGCAACCCGATACGACACACGCCCGAAAGTCTTCCTCTCAGCAATCGCCCCCGCTGCAATCGCTATCGATTGGCTATGAGCCCTGACCCTGAGATTTCGCGCTACCGCTTCACTTTTTCCATTCCCGGATCGTAAAGCGGTTTTAGCGAAGCTGTTGCCGCAAACCGTTCTCCCGCGATCTCGATGGACCAATCACCGTCGTTGACGATTTCCGCCGTGAGCGGCTCATCAAGTTCCGCAAAGCCGATGCCAACCGCAGCGCCGAGCGTGTGGCCATAGCCGCCCACCTGAATGTAGCCGACCTGTCGGTCACCCAGATAGATCATCTCATTCCCGTAAAGCAGCGGATCGGAGTCGTGCAAAAGGAACTGGAGCATCCGCGTCTTTGGCGCGCCCTGCGCCTTGAACGCTGCCAGCGCGTCACGGCCAATGAACCCGCCCGGTTTATCCAGCTTTACCGCAAAACCTAACCCGGCCTCTATCGGGTTGTCCGTGTTGTCCACATCCACACCGAAGTCGCGATAGGCCTTTTCCAACCGCAGCGAGTTCAGGGTTTGCATGCCCGCGTTTTTCACGCCCAGGTCCGCGCCCGCCTGCATCAGCAGGTCATAAGTCTGCACCGCCTGCGTGGCGGGCACATGCAACTCCCACCCCAATTCGCCGATGAAAGTCACGCGGTAGGCGAGTATGACCGCATAACCCACATCGATCTCCCGCGCAGTCATAAACGGAAAGCCAGCATCGCTGAGGTCAGCGCTGGACAGGCGCGAGAGAAGATCCCGTGATTTTGGCCCGTGCACGTTGATCAGGCAGCGCCCGGCAGTAACGTCCGTGATCACAACGACCTCATCGGAAGCTATGTTTCGGCGCATCCGCATTTCGGTGTGCCCGGCCGAGTTTTCACCCACGACCACCATAAATTTGTCATGCGCCAGCCGGGTGACAGTCAGATCCGCCTCAAACCCACCTGCCGCGTTCACCCAGGCCGTGTAGACAACACGGCCCACGGCCACATCTACGTCGTTGCAAGACAGCCGGGACATCAACGCGCACGCTTCCGGCCCTTCCACGTGGAAGGCGGCCATAGATGTCATGTCCATGACAATCACGTCTTCCCGCGCGGCCCGATGTTCTTGCGCATGCCAATCAAACCAGTTCTGCCGGAACCAGCTGAGTTTTTCGATCTTTGCCCGTTCGGGTGTCGGGGCGAACCAATCCGGCAACTCCCAGCCATGGCTTTCCGAAAAATATGCGCCTGCGTCTTTCAGACGATCATAAAGCACGGTGCGTTTGACACCTCGAGCGGTCTTCGGGCTTTCGTTGTGGAAGTGCTGGCCAAAGAGCTTTCCCAACAGTTCCGGCGTGCGGTCGCGGCGAAAGGCGGGCGTTGCCTCTGATTTGGTAAAGCGGTTCACATTTATGCCGGTCACATCGACAGGAGGTAGGCCGTCAACGATCCAATGCGCCAGGACCATGCCCGTGCCAGCGCCATTCAAAATCCCGAGAGAGTTCATACCGCAGGCAACCCAGCAATTGCGCAGTTCCGGCGTGGGGCCAACCAGCGGCGCCAGGTCCGGGGTAAAACTCTCTGGTCCGCAAAACAGCTTTTTGACCCCATAGTTCATCGCGTCGGGCACGCGGGAATAGGCAAGCTCCAGGTCTTTACCGACCCGGTCCCAGTCCGGCTCAATCTCTCCGAATTTGAAATCGTCGGGGATCCCGTCAAGCTTCCAGGCAGCGGCACCCGGTTCAAAAAGACCCAGCATCAGGCCGCCAACCTCTTCGCGGTAGTAGGTGTAGGTCGACGGATCTTCTAGAACCGGAAGATCGCGGGGCAGGCCGGGGATAGACTCAGTGATCAGGTAGTAATGTTCCGCGGCTTGCAGCGGCAGATTGATCTCTGCCTTGGCACCCAGCTGGCGGGACCACATGCCGCCGCAGATGACCACGTTTTCGCAGGTCATCTTTTGCCCGTCGCTTGTTCGCACCCCTATGGCCGTTCCGCGATCAGTCAGAATTTCGCTGACGTGGACGCCTTCAAAAATCTGGACACCCCGATTGCGCGCCCCTTTCGCCAGCGACATGGTCACGTCCACCGGGTTCGCGCGCCCATCTTCGGGAATGTAGAATGCGCCTTTGACGTCTGAGAGGTCGCCGATGGGAAACATTTCCTGCGCCTCTTTTGGCGAAACCTCATAACAGTTGATGCCGAAGCGGCGCATAAACGGGGCCACGCGCCGCATCTCGTGTACGCGTTCTTCGTTGGTTGCGATTTGCAGGTATCCCACATCGCGAAAACCGGTGGGGACGCCGGTCTCCGCCTCCAGGTTCGCGTACAGATCGCGGCCGTGGGTGTAGATCGCGCACTCTGCCTCTGACGTCAGCAGGCCTGCTACGATCAACCCTGCTGCGTGCCAGGTGGTGCCGGATGTAAGCTGCCCTTGTTCCAGGATCACCACATCGCGGTGCCCAAGCTTTGACAGATGATAGGCGGTGTTCACCCCGATAGACCCACCACCAATGATAATGGTCTGCGCGTGGCTTGGCAGGTCTGTCATGGAACCCTCGGATCATTGGAATTCCCTAGGCGTAGCAAGACCGCGCATCAGTATCAATCGACTGAATGACCATTCAATAAAGTTTCTTTTCATTCTGGCGATTCGGACCCATGTTGGTCCGGGAAATAACGGAGGCAAAGATGTCCGGCGAAGACCATTACAGTAACGAGACAATCGACTTTTTGGGCGACCTTTGGGGTGACGGGTACATGTCGCCCGGCGGGCCGGAAGAGGTTGCGCGTGTTCTTGACGGCCTAGATTTCTCAGGCAAGACGGGCCTGGATATTGGCTGCGGTTCCGGGGCGATTGCGGTGCAGTTGGTGGCGCGACACGGCGCGGCGCACGTGACCGGCATTGATGTGGAGGACCCTGTTTGCGAAGCGGCAAAAGTACGGGCCGCAGCAGCTGGTTTGGCAGACAAGATCACAATTCAGAAGGTGGATCCGGGCCCGTTCCCGTGTGCCGACGGCGCCTTTGATTTTGTGTTCTCGAAAGATTCGATCATCCATATCCCCGACAAAGAAGCCCTGGCGGCAGAGGCGTTCCGCGCCTTGAAACCCGGCGGTTGGTTTGCGGCGTCGGACTGGTTGATTTCCCATGACAACGAACCATCCGCGGAAATGGCGGCCTACATCGCATCCGAGGACCTGGATTTCGCAATGGCGTCGCCCGCGCGGTACGAAGCGGCGATGCGTGCTGCCGGGTTTGAGGATGTGCAGCTTGTGAACCGCAACCCCTGGTATGCTCTGGAAGCGCAGCGCGAGCTTGGCATGTTGACCGGCGCAGAAGGGACTGACTGGGCTAAGAAATACGGTGATGATTTCATCGAAGAGCAAGTAGACATATGGACGCGGCTTGTCGGCGTTTTGAAGTCCGGCGAACACTGCCCGCACCATATTCGTGGACGGAAGCCCCGATGAACTTTGCACCCATCGACGCTGTTTTGGAAACGGAGCGTTTGATCCTGCGCCCGATCACGCCGGACGACGTATCGCTGATGCAGGCGCTGCTGACGGATCCAAAGGTCATGCGCTATGTAGATGATCCGATACCTGCAAGAGATGTGGCCCGCGATGCGCATCGCTGGTCCCTGCGCGCGGCTGGCGGGCGCATTGGAGTTTGGGCGGTGGAAGAAAAAGCGACGGGCGAATTGATTGCCGACGGCGTGCTGATGCCTGTGCCCATCGAGGAAGATGATTACGATTGGGAGGGCTTGCGCCAAGACAAGCTGCCGGACGGGCCGCTGGAAGTCGGCTATCTGCTGCGCCCATCCGCATGGTGCAAAGGGTACGCCACCGAAATTTGTACGCGCCTTTTGGATTTCGCCTTCGCTGAGACCGACCGCGACGCAATCTACGCAACCACGGACCCTGAAAATGCACAGTCCCAGAAGGTGCTGCACAAATCTGGCATGAGCTACATAGGTCAACGCCGTGCCTATGCCTGGGATGAAGTTGATTGGTTTGAGATCAGCCGGTCGCAATGGCGCGAAGGGCTGACCGCAAACAAAAAGACGTGAGGGTCGATTATGGCATTCGTTTTTCCAGAGGGATTTGACCCGCAACCTCATTTAGCTGGCAAAACAGTTTCACTTTCGCCAATGCAAGGTACCGACTGGGAAGAACTAAAGAATGCCGCAAGCGATCCTGGGATTTGGGCCGGTCATCCGGCGCAAAACCGGCATGAAGCAGAAGTGTTTGAGCCGTACTTCAACATGCTGCTGGATTCCGGCGCGGCATTGGTGATCCGTGATGCAGCCCGGGATATTATCGGGTGTAGCGTCTACTACACAGATACAAACGCACCCGTACGGCTTTCAATCGGGTTCACATTTCTAACCCGAAACCATTGGGGCGGTGCCACAAACAGACAGGTTAAGTCGCTGATGCTAGGCCATTTGTTCAAATCGGCATCAGAGGCGTGGTTTCACATTGCGCCTACAAACGTGCGGTCTCAGGTGGCGACCCAGCGCTTGGGGGCAGTTTTTACGCATGATGCATCCATTGACCTTGCCGGCGGCGCGCAGCCGTGGAGATGTTATTGTCTGACCAAAGAAGCCTGGTCAGGTGTGGCCCGCTCCTAAAAAGCAGTCATCGGACTGTCAGACGCCATATTCCTTGCTTAGTTTCGTTAGCCCAGCTTCCATGATGTCAAACATCTCGCCGATTTGTGCGTCATTGATCACAAGAGGCGGCGAAAACACTGCCATATTGCCGAAGGGGCGCAGCAACAGGCCCATTTCTTCGCAAACCTTGTCGAGCTTTGCGCCGAATTGCAGGTGTTTTGCATAGCTGTCGTCGGTCAGATCAGGGTTACATTCCAAACACCCCAATAACCCCATGCCGCGCGCATCGCCCACAATTGGATAGGTCTCACCAATAGCTCTGAGCCGGTCTTGGAAGAGGGGTGAAACCCTTTGGACATGGCCGAGGATGTCTTCGTTTTCCATAATTTCGATGTTTTTGATCGCAGCAGCACAGCTTACCGGATGTCCAGTATAGGTGAAGCCGTTGTAAAACGTGTCGTCATCCGATCCGCCCGCCAGACGTTCCATCATTTCGTCCGACATCAGGCAGGCGCCCAATGGCAGGTAGCCCGACGTCAGGCCCTTGGCGCAGGTGATCATGTCCGGGTCGATGTCGAACAATTCCTCAGACGCAAACCAATGCCCAACGCGGCCAAAACCCGTCACCACCTCGTCAGAGATGTACAAGATATCGTGCTGACGGCACAGTTCGCGCGTGCGTTTGTGATACCCATCTGGTGGCACGATGATACCGCCGGAACACAGGATTGGTTCCGCAATAAAGGCGCCAATCTTATCCGCGCCGATCTCTGAAATTGCGGTTTCCATGTCCGCCACTTTGGCGTCGCACCAAGCCTCTATGCTGACATCAGAGGGGCGTCTGTATGGGTTCACGTCGGGCAGGAAATGCACCAAGGCGTCGGCTTTGTCGAAGCGGTTTACGAACCGTTCCTTGCCTGTCACGGAGGCCGCCAGATACGTCGATCCATGATAGGCCTTTTCCCGGCTCAGCACGATTTTCTTGTCAGGGCGGCCCAGCCGGTTGTTGTAGAATTGCATGGCCCGGATTGCGGTATCCACGGCTGTCGAGCCGCCGGTTGTGAAGTGGACCGTGTTAATTCCTGTGGGCGCGCGTTCTGCGATCATCCGTGCCAGCACCGCTGCTGGTTCACTGGCAAACGACCAGGGCGAGGCATAAGCCATTTCCATCGTTTGCTTGGCAATCGCGTCAGCCATTTCCTGACGGCCATAGCCGATGTTGACACACCACATTCCGCCTGGCCCATCGAGATAGCGTTTGCCGTCTGCGTCCCAAACATAGACACCTTCTGCGGTGTTCACGCGCATGTATTCGTCTTTGCCGAAGCTCTCCACAGCGGCCCAGGGGTGCAGGTTATGGTCGCGATCCCAGGCTGTCAGATCCTCTGGCGTGGGCGAATTTGAAAGCTCGGACATCGGGGTCTCCTTTAGGTGGCTGCCGGCGGCGTGGCGCGGGCACGCGGCGGCGCGAAGAATGGGCCTTTGACCTTTGTCAAACGGGCCCAGCGCGTGTGCCATTGGCCCTCTTGTTCGACATAGATTTCGGCCCACAGGTTTTCTGGGCGTTTTGTGGCATAGGGCATTTTAACGTGGGCCAGCGCAATGCTGCGCTTGGTGGTTGGTGACCAAATGCCGGATGTGACATGCCCAACCTCGCGCCGTTTGCCAGAATAAACCAACGCGCCTTGCGCAGGTTTGAAACCCTCCACATCCACCCGAAGCAGCAGGCTGCGCGGTGAGTTCGCAACCTTTTCCAAGGCGCCGCGACCGTTGAAATGACCTTTGGAAAAATCGACCAACCAACCGAGGTTAAGCTCAAACGGAGTATGACCACGGTTCAGACGCTCGGTTGCGTGGACAGGTTGAAAATCCACACCGGCGGTCATGAAGCCCGCCTCAATACGCGCCAAATCAACGGCGTCATATCCGATGGCACGCAGACCCCAGTTTTTGCCCGCTGTCCAAAGCGTGTCCCACAACGCCTCTGCCGCGTCCCAATGGCACCAAAGCTCATAGCCAAGATCGCCCGTGAACCCGGTGCGCGAAATCATGACCTCACCCAGATCGCGAATTCCAAACGGTTTCAGATCGCCCACGTCCAAACCAGCGGCGGACAGAACAGAATAAGCAGTCGGTCCCTGCAAAGACAGGGCTGCGACCGCATGGCTTTCATCTTCAACCGTAGCGTCAAAACCCCACGCTGCCTCCAAAAGCCAATCGAGCATTGGTTCTTGACAGCACAGACGCCAGTCGTCTTTCCCCAGTCGAAAGAGCGTGCCGTCGTCGATCACCATGCCGTCTTCATCGCACCAGACAGCATAGCCAACCTGACCACTTGCGATTTTGCCCACATCGCGTGTGACCATCCGGTTCAGCACTATGCCAGCGTCGGGGCCGGTGATGCGGTATTTGTGCATGGGTGAGATATCGAGCAGCGAGGCCTGATTGCGCAATGCGAAGTATTCGAACTCCATTGTGTCGAGTACGGATGGTGCCGCATATCCTGCCCAATCGTACCAGCCACGCGCGCGGTTCAACGAGTCCAGACGGCTGTGCACAGGCCCATCGATCAGGCCAATTTTGGGATCGGTGACAACGCTCATGCCAAGTCCTCCAACACGGCAAACGCTGCGTTGCGCCCGGCCAGACCCATGACATCCCCGCCCGGATGGGCCGATGCGCCGCACAGGTATAGGCCGGCGGGGCCAACCCGTCCGCGTTCAAACCCTGGCACAGGGCGGAGTGTAAGCAACTGGTCCAGCGCCATTTCCGCCTGATGCCAGTGCCCGCCGGGCGTACCGGTGGCGGTCTCTATGTCTGAGGGTGTGATGACTTGCGTGCTTTCAATACGCGGTTCCAACCCTGGTACGTAAGGCGCAAATGCGGCCAACGTGGTCTTCAATAGCGTGTCTTTGGCTGCATCAGTCCATCCACCGGTCAGGTTTGAGGGCGCAAATTGCACGTTGGCTGAAAGCCAGGGGCCGGTTGCGCCCTGTACAATGACGGCTTCGATCACCGGGGTGTCCGACATGCCGCCGTATTTTGCAGGGTTGAAAGCGGTTTCCACATAGTCAGCGCTGGGCGCGATAAGCAGCCGGTATTGGTCCGCCGGGTCGGGCAGGTGGACAAGTTCGGGCAAGCCGTTGAGTTGCAGATTCACTTTGGCTACCGTACCGCGCGCGCGCAAATGACGTGCGCGGCGGGTGGCCTCGATATCCAGGTGGGCAGCGCCCAGAGATCTTACTGTGGCTGGCAGGCTTTGTGTCGACAACACCAGCGGCGCCTTCAATGGTCCGTCGTCGGTCTCAACGCCGGTGACATATCCGTCTTCAAGCGTGATCTGCTTAACTCTGACCCCGGTTGAAATGGTTACACCTGCGTTCTTTGCAGCGTCAGCCAGAACGTTGAACACCTGCGTCATGCTGCCTTCGGGCAGTTCCGGATTACCGCCGTGACCCATGCGATAGATCAGATTGAACACGGTTCCCGGTGACCGTGGTCCAGTGGCCGCGCCGCGAACTGCATCCGCCGCCAGCATCCCGGTCAATGGGCCGTCCGGTAGTTCGTCCAGCACCGCATCGTAGGCGTTTGACAAAAGCAATTGCAGGAACCGGCGCATTTCAACCTTGCCGAGCCGTTTGACGGACATGCCAAACCGCCCCAACCGCCAAAGCTGGCGCAGGCGCGCCATTGTATCGGGCGCGCCGACAGGGGCGGGCGCTTCGGCCAATTGTCGCAACAAGGCGCCATATGAAGTCAGGCGGTCCACCAGCCCGGCAAAGCGTTCGCTGTCGGGGTGTGGGGTCCCGTCGGCCATGCGCGCGGCTGCACCATCAACGATTACCGGTGCGTCGCCCAGGACCGCGGTCCGAAGTCGGCGCGTTTTGATCGCCGAGGGGTCCACGCCCATGGAAGCCAGAACTGCCGGGCTCAAGTTATGGAGTAGGTTAGCGAGCGGCGGTCCGTTTCCTATGGCATAGGTGGCCATTCCGCCTAAAGTATTGCGCGCCTCTACCAAACAGACAGATTTGCCTTTGCGGGCCAGCGTTGTGGCCGCGGCCAATCCGTTGATCCCGCCGCCGATCACTATCGCATCGAACCGGGTCACGCGGCGTAGCCTTTCATGCGCCGGTGCCGTGGTCCGCGCCGCAGGATGGCCCGCGCTGCATTGGCCCCCGGCGCACCCATAACACCGCCGCCCGGATGCGCCGACGAACCGCATAGGTAAAGCCCTTCAATCGGTGAATCGTATCCGGCATATCCGGGAACGGGACGGTTAAAGAACAGCTGGTCGAACGTCAGTTCCCCCTGGAAGATGTTGCCTTCCGTCAGGCCGACCTCTCGTTCAAGCTCTGCGGGGGACCGGATTTCCATGTGCTGGATACGGTCCCGGATATCGGGGCATGCCACCGCGATTTGATCGAGCACGGCATCTGCCATGGTCTGCCGCTTGTCTTCGGTCCAATTCTCACCCGACCGGACACCGTCCACCGCCAAATCATAAGGCGCATATTGCACAAAAACGGTCATCATATGCGCGCCGGGTGGGGCCATGGTCGGGTCGATCTGGCTCGGGATCAGCATGTCGATGTATGGTTTTTCCGACCACTTCCCGACCTTCCAATCGTCATACGCGCGCTCCAGCTCAAACAGGCTTTCGGAGGCGTGTAAGTCGCCGCGCAGAAAGCTGGCATGGTCCGGTGCCGCCGGAAAGTCCGGCAGTTGGTCGAGCGAAATGTTGAGCTTTGCCGATGACCCGCGAATTTTGAACCGCTCAACAGCCGTGACAAAGTCCCCCGGCAGATCCGTGCGATTCACATGGCGCAGGAAGGTGCGTTTTACATCCATGTTGGAGGCGACAATAGGCGCGTGAAACTCTTTACCGTCTTCCAGCGCGACACCGGTGACCCGTCCGTTTTCCGTCAGGATTTCCTCCACCCCCGCGCCCACATGAATGGTCCCGCCATAGCTTTCAAATGCCTTGCCCAGGGCCTTAGAAATGGCGCCCATTCCACCCCGGGCGAAGCCCCAGGCGCCGATGCCGCCGTCGATATCCCCCATGTAGTGATGCAACAGCACATACGCGGTTCCGGGTGAGTAAACGCCAAGACCAGTGCCAATGATGCCCGATCCGGCCAGATGCGCCTTGATCAGGTCGCTTTCAAAATGTTCGTCCAGAAAATCACCGATGGACATGGTCCAGAAGCGCAGCGTTTCTTGTAACTCACGCTGGCCAAGGCCGTAGGCTTTCTTGACCAGATACGCCATCTCCCCCAGGTCGCGCGGTCGCAGAGACGTGGGATCAGGTGCATCGCGCAGCAAGAACGGCCGGATGAACCGGCATTGCCGCATGATCGCGGTAGAATAACGCTGATAGGCATCCGCATCACGGGCGGAAAAACGCGCCATTTCGCGGCGCAAGGCGTGGTGGTCAGAATAGTATGCGAAATAATCGCCGTCGCGGGTAAAGGTTGCGCCGCCTTCATAGGGGATCACTTGCAGGCCATGTTTGGGCAAGTCCAGGTCGCGGGCGATTTCGCGGCGCAGCAGTGAACACACGTAAGAGCAGTTCGAATAGGTCCAGCCATCATGCAAAGATCGGCTCACCGCTGCTCCACCGATCCAGTCGTTTTTCTCGACCACCAGAACACGTAATCCGGCACGGGCCAGGTAGGCCGCCGTGGTCAGCCCATTGTGGCCAGCACCCGCAATGATCGCGTCGTAGTTGGTTGAAAGGGTCAAACGAACCTCTGCCGATAGGTTTGCGTCAGGCCGGTTTCAATTGTCTTTGACAAGGGTCATTCCTTTTGGGGTCGGATATTGGGGGGTGGCGTGGTCACAACCCCAAGTGATCCAACATTCTCAGTCTCAGGATTTCTGCCTCAACTGCAAGGTGGCGTGCAAATGCAAACGGTAGGGGTTTTAGCGGTGAGGCCGGAAAGTCCAGGTCGTGAGTTGGTGCACCCGCCGCCCATTTGCCCAGTACACGCCCCATTGCCGTGGCAATTGCTACGCCGCGCCCATTGTAGCCCAGGCCAGCCAACAGCCCGGGGGCAAGTTCGTGCAGGTGGGGGTAATGGTCCCGCGTGATAGCAACAAACCCGCCCCAGGCATGGTCCCACTGGCTGCCGTGCAGTTGCGGGAAAAGATTCACTGACACCTTTTTCAACCAGTCGATCTGTCGCTGTGTCGAGCCGTCGTTGTAGGTGCCGCGTCCACCCATAAGAAAGCGCCCCTCTGCGTCCAGCCGAAAATAGAGCAGCAGTCGGCGAGCGTCAGACAGCGCGTGGCCTTCGGGCATGATGGAGGCGCGGATGTTGTCGGATAGCGGCGCAGTGGCAACCTGCACCGATCGGATTGGAAGCACGGATTCAGCCAGACCTTTGAAGAAATCCCCGGTGTAGGCATTGGTGCAGATAACCACTTTTTCTGCCGTCACCGTGCCTAGCGCCGTTGATACCCGGTAGCCGCCCGTCACCGGGTCTATAGAAGTCACCGGAGACAGTCCGTGGATCCGGGCACCTTGGCGCGCGGCCGCATCTGCCAAGCCAAGGGCATAGTTAAGCGGGTGCAATTTTCCGCCCCGCATGTCGATCAGGCCGCCTTCGTAGGCCTCAGTTCCGGTCAGGCGGGCCATCTCTTCTTTGTTCAGCGGGTGCACATCGGCGCCGTTGTCGTGCCAGTCAGCGGCCAGTTCATGGTATTCGCGCAGAGTTTTTTGTGTGTGCGCTGCGCGCAGCCAACCGGGGCGGCTGGCAGCGCAATCGATGTTGTGCTTTTCGATCAGATCAAACACCAGATCGCCTGCGTTGCCGGCCATATCCAGCATCCGTGCGCCCATCTCTGCACCGAACTTGGCTTTCAGCTTTGCCGGGGGGTCTTTGAAGCCCACGTTGATCTGACCACCGTTGCGCCCCGACGCACCCCAACCGGGTTGCTGCGCCTCAACCAACACTACGTCCGTGCCTGCCTCCGCCAAATGCAGTGCGGCAGACAGGCCCGTGAACCCTGCGCCAATCACCACGACGTCGGCTTTGGTGGCGTCCTCCAGCGGCGGGTAGTCCGGCACGCGATTGGCGGTGGCGGTCCATAAGCTGTTGGCAATCACAGGACGCTCGTTGGGGATCAATGGTCGTCTCCGCTCGACCCGGCAGCTTTGACCGGGATAGGCTGGTACGCAAACGCGCCCAGCACAAAGGCCAGGCTATGCCGCAGCTTGTCAATCAATTCGATTTGAAATCCACGGTGGACCGCACGAAGTTTGACGCGGCGTGGCATGCGTTTGTTGACGAACTTGTGGCGACCGATCTTGCCACCGGCGCAACGCCTATGATGCAGCGCCAAGCTGACAGCGGTTTTGATACCGACGACAAACGCGGCCATCAGTTGTTCTCGATCATTCACTTTCGCGATCAAGCCCAGGCCGACGCTGCCTGGGCCGCGATTGAAGATCGGGTGGAGCCTTTGGGGCGCTTGCACCGCACTGTGTTTGCCATGGTTCATAATCCGGTTTTCACCTTTTGGCGCGCAGCTTAGCCGAGCGTTTTTGCCACGGATTGCGCAGCCGATTTGCCGCTGAAATACGCGCCGTTGACCAAGCCGTACAATTCGCCAGCGACGGCCTCACCCGCGAAGAAGACGCGGTCGCCAAGGGTTTCCTGAACGATATCGCGCGCGCCGTGCTTGCCCGGACGCACCGCACCATAAGCGCCGAGCGTCAGCGGGTTGTCCGCCCAATCAGATGCAAACCCTTTGATAAAGTGCTTCCGCGCATCGCTGCCCACGATCCGAAAGAGTTGTTCCAAGGCATAGTCCACCACGGCTTCCTGCCCCTCGGCGTAAAGAGACCATCCAAACCGACCGCCGACAAACCCCATCATGTAGTCATGTCCCGTCGGCCAGGCGAGGTAGTAGCAAGCCTCCCCAACCGCATCTTCCGGGATACGATAGGTGACCCAGTTGTTTTCAGTTAGCCCTAATCGCGTCCCGTCGAACAAGAGCGGGATTTTGACAAGAAGACCCATTTGAATATCATGGATTGCTTCCTGTTTGGCGGCTGGCAGGGCGGGAGTGAATTTGATCTTCTCGGCCTGCAAAACGCCCATCGAAACGGTCAGAATGCAGGCCTTCGCCCGGATCGTTCCAGCGGATGTCCCGACGCTGACGCCAGACCCGGACCAGTCGATATTGTTGACAGAGGTCCCCAACGCAATGGGCTGTTCGCCTGCCAGCGTGGCGACAATTGCACCCAAACCTTCATGAACAATTTGGCTGGGTTGAGCGCTGGCAGTATTCCACCAGTCAGCGGTGGAAACCTGGTCCCAGTCCACGGACATGTTCAACGGTCCTTCCCAGGTTTGCACAGCAGCGGAATAAGGCATGGCCGGGATTACTTCTGAGGCGGGTATGTCTTTGCCCGCTTTGCCCGCCCGTCCCAGTGCGCGTTCGAAGGCCCCGTACGCGCGGTCATAAGCTGCCATCTCAGTGGCGCTCGCAGGGTTGCCATCTATGTCAAACAAGTCCGTCCCTGCGCTCGTGTGATCCACTAGCGTGAAACCGTTCAGATCCCCGATGCGTCGAAACGGATTGCTGGACCCGTTGATCCAAGAACAGCCGTGATCAACAGGGGCGCCCAGGCGATCACTTTCGGTGTAAGCGCGTCCACCTACGCGGTTTGCGGCCTCCACGATGACGTAGCTAATCCCGGCGCGCGCCAGCTCTTGCCCGGCAGCAAGACCGGCAGATCCTGCACCGATAATGACCACATCTGGGTTGGTTGGAATTTTCTGTGCCATTGCGCTTGATGCTCCTGCCAGGGCGGCGCCCGCTAATAATGCTCTGCGACTGATGTTATGAGACATGGTGCCCCCGGATCTGGTGGGACAAAGTGGGTGCACTGCGTGGAAATTCGGCTGCGACCCAACGTTTGGCAGCGTTCCACTCAATCGGGCGTGGTCCGTCATCTTCGTGATTCGTCGCGATGATTTTGCAGAATATCTTGCTGTTCATCTTGCCCCCAATTGTCCAAAGTCCGCAATCCAATCCAATATTTGCCCGGTTTTTCAGCGTTTTCGGCCTTGAGTTCGGGAGTTCCGGTAAAACGCTTGACTAGCGAGCGACCCTAGCTAATTGATTGAACCATCATTCAATGGAACCGATGCACGACACAAAAGTCAATTCCGCAAATCAGTGCGTCATCGTGAAATGACGATGGATGATTAACCGTTGGGCACTGCATGCCGCGGTGCCTCCAACCAGCAGTGGAGAACGACTTTTATGGATGTTGTCGATCAGCTAGGCGCGGTGCGCGAAGGTAAGCTCAGCCGCAGAAAATTCACCCAAGGACTGCTTGCCGCAGGGGTCGCGATGGCGACCGTGCCCGCGACCTCTCGCAAAGCGATGGCCGCGGCAGAGGACCAAGCCACATTTTTCACCTGGGGTGGGTACGACATCCCTGAACTTTTCCAACCCTACGCAGCAAGCCACGGCGAGCCGCCCAACTTTGCGATTTTCGGCGGCGCCGAAGAAGCGTTGACCAAGATGCGCGGTGGGTTTGTCGTCGACGTTGCACACCCTTGTAACTCCGGCATGCCGCGCTGGGTAAGTACCGGGCTCTTCCAGCCGGTTGATACGTCCCGCTTGTCGAACTGGGGCGACGTGATGCCCGAGCTGGTGGATTTGCCCGGCAACGATGCCGAAGGCAACAATGTCTGGATGGCGCCATTTGACTGGGGTCAGACCTCCATCACCTACCGCACGGATATGTTTGAGCTGGAAGGCGAAGAAAGCTGGGACATGCTGTGGGACAAACGCTATTCCGGGCGGCTTGGGTCGCTGGCATCAGGTGGCGACGCATGGTGGTGCGGGGCCATCAAGGCGGGCGTGTCCTTGGCGGATATCGCAACAGAAGATGCGTTTACCAAGATTTCAGCTGTTATGCGCGAACAGCGCCCGCTGATCCGCGTTTACACCGATGACACAACCACGCTGGAACAGGCACTGTCGTCTGGCGAATTGGCAGCGGCGATGACCTGGAACAGTTCCGCCGTGCTCTTGCAGGCTGAAGAAGTGCCGGTGAAATTTGCCCGCCCGAAAGAGGGTGCATTGACCTGGGTTTGCGGCGTGATGATCCACAAGGATGCCCCGAACCTTGACCGTGCTTACGACGTTATCGACAGCCTGCTGAGCGTTGAAAGCGGGCAGTTCATGATCAACGACTATGGCTACGGCCATTCCAACAAAAAGTCCTTTGAGAGCTTTGATGAAGAGACGCTTGCCGGTCTCGGTCTCAGCAAGAACCCGGCTGAAATTCTGGAAGCCGGACACTTCCAAATCCCGCAGACGCAGGATTGGGAAACCCGGATGAATGAGCTGTTTGAGCAGATCAAAGCCGGTTTCTGAGCCTGACCAACTAAGCCACGCCCGGGCGTTCCCTGCGCCCGGGCGTTTGCCAAGGATACGTCTCATATGGCCGATGCGCCGTCTCTACCTGCCTCGTCAGAAACGAAACCGCCCCGGACGGGTTGGCTGGCACGAAAACTTCACCGAAGTGAGGCCCTGCGCGGCTATCTTTTGATGTCTCCTACGATGCTGATCCTAACGATCGGCATCATCATTCCATTTGCCATATTGGTGGCCATGAGTCTTTGGACCCGTCAGGGGTTCGGCTTTGACACCACGCTGACGCTCAACAACTATCAACGTGTCTGGAATGAGCCAATTTTCGGCGCGCTGCTGAAGCGATCCTTTTGGATATCGGGCGTGGCCACTGTGGTGACCGTCGTGCTGTGTTACCCTATGGCCTACTACGTCGCATTCCACGTGCATCGTAACAAGATGATGTGGATCATCCTGATGACGCTGCCGTTCTGGACCAGTTACCTGCTGCGCGTCTTCGCCTGGAAAGTGGTGCTGGGGTATGAGGGGGTCATAAATTCCGGCCTGATGGCGGCGGGGATCATCGAACAACCCTTGGAGGTGCTGCTTTATAGCCAGACCGCCGTTATCGTCACGCTGGCACATGCTTGGGCTGCGTTTGCGATCCTGCCGCTTTATGTGTCGCTGGAAAAGATCGACAAGTCGTTGCTAGAGGCTGCGACTGATCTGGGCGACGGACCTATGCAGCGGTTTTTCCGTGTCACGCTGCCGCTTTCCATGCCGGGTGTGATCGCGGCGTCATTCCTGATCTTCATCCCGACGACCGGTGACTACATCACCCCCGCATTGCTGGGTGGGCCAGACGGTGCAATGATCGGCAACTTTATCCAGATCCAATTCGGCGCGGTAAACAACTGGCCCATGGGCGCGACGCTTTCCATTGTCCTAATGCTATGGATTGCGCTGATCGCGCTGGTGTTCCTGCTGGTCACGCGCAAAGCGCAGGAGCGGATATCATGAGCCGCGACACAGGAACCTACATCAAACGGCCAAACCGCGCGCTGCAGTTCTATGCAATGGCGTTTCTGACTGTGCTGTATGTGCCGGTGCTGTTCATCCCGATGTTCAGCTTCAACGACTCGATCTACGTGCGCTTCCCCCTCGAAGGGTTCACGCTGCAATGGTACGTGGAGCTTTGGAACCGCGAACCGGTTTGGGCCGCGCTGGGCAACAGCGTGCGCGTTGGTGCCGTGGTTGCGGTGATTTCCACAATCCTTGGGGTCATCGCAGCGCGCGCGATCACGCGCTATCGCATCCCCGGAAAAAGCGCGCTGGTCACGTTCATCATGATGCCTCTGGTGATCCCCGGTATCATCTTTGGCGTTTCCCTTTTGGTATTGATGAGCAGGCTGGGCATTTCCCTGTCCCTTTACACGGTCAGCCTGGGCCACCTGATCGTTTGTCTGCCCTTTGCAGTGGCAACACTGCTGCCCCGGTTCGAAGGATTTGATCCGTCCATGGAAGAGGCGTCAGCCGACCTCGGCGAAAACGGCTGGTGGACATTCTGGCGCGTCACCTTCCCCATGGTGATGCCCGGCGTGGTGGCGAGCCTGTTGCTCAGCTTCACCATATCCTTTGACGAATTCATCATGGCCTTTTTCCTGACCGGCACGGACCCGACCTTGCCGATGTATATTTGGGGGCAGTTGCGCTTCCCGCAGGAGTTTCCATCGGTCCTGGCGCTGTCGTCCCTGATCCTGTTCGTCTCTTTCATCCTCGTTTTCGTGGCTCAGCGCATCGGGCGCATCGGCCTGAACGACAATGCAATCATAGAAGGATGACGCCCATGTCCGACGCCTTCATCTCTATCCAGAACGTCAACAAATACTTTGGCACATTCCAGGCCATCGAAGAGATCTCGATGGACATCGGCAAAGGGGAGTTCTTTTCCCTGCTCGGTGCGTCAGGCTGCGGCAAGACCACGCTCTTGCGCATGCTGGCCGGGTTTGAAAGCACCTCTAACGGTGAGATTTTTATCGACGGCCAGCCAATGTCGGACGTGCCTCCGCATCATCGGCCCGTGAACATGGTGTTTCAGAATTACGCCATTTTCCCCCACCTGAACGTGCGCGACAACATCGCCTATGGCCTGCGCAAGATGAAACTGTCGCGTGCGGAAAAAGACGCCATGGTCGAAGAGATGCTGGACCTGATTGCCTTGCCCGGTTTTGGCAAGCGCAAGGCGACAGAACTGTCCGGCGGCCAACGCCAGCGGATTGCGTTGGCCCGTGCCCTTATCCTGAAACCGAAAGTGCTGTTGTTGGATGAGCCGCTGGGCGCGCTCGACAAAAAGCTGCGCGAACAGATGCAACTGGAACTGCGTGCGCTGCAACGCCAGGTCGGCATCACCTTTGTTTTCGTGACCCACGACCAGGAAGAGGCGTTGACCCTGTCAGACCGTATCGCCGTGATGTCAGGCGGCAAGCTTTTGCAGGTGGACACACCCGAAGGTCTGTACGAGGCGCCCCAAAACCGCGAGGTCGCGGGTTTCATCGGCAACATGAACTTTTTCCGCGGCATCGTGCGCCGCAACGGCGCGTCCATGGGCGCGATAGAAGCAGAGGGCCTTGGCACAATCGAAGTTCCGCTCGACCGATTGACGCAAGCCAACGGAGCACCCGTGGATGTAGCTTTGCGACCAGAAAAGTTTGCGCTGTCCCGGGAAAAGCCGACCAACGGCCATGTGGTGTCGGGCAAAATTGGCACGTCGGCCTATCTGGGCGACCGCAGCCACTACTATGTGCACGTGGATGGAAAGGCGGATCCCGTCGCCGTTTCGGCGCCAAATATGGTTGGCCAGACCAATTCGGGCGATCTATGGCTGTCGTTTTCGCCGGACTCCGTTGTAGTTCTGGATGCGTAGCTGGGACGGACATATTATCCCCGGCGCGCAAAGTGAGAGAGCCGTCAAATGAACAAAACATTCGATCAGACGAAGTCAGATCAAAGACCTGTGCGCCGGACAGAAGCAAAAGAGGTCCGCCGTAGCCAGCTGATTGATGCAACCATCGCGTCCATTGCCAAACACGGCATTCGTGGCACAACGATGTCCACCGTTACTGAAACGGCTGGCCTGTCGCTTGGCATCGTGAACTTCCACTTCAAAAGCAAGCAGAACCTCTTTGAAGAAACACTGGTCTTCCTTGCGCGTGAACACCATGACGAATGGACCAAAGCCTATGCAGCTGCAGGGGATGACCCAAAAGCGCAATTGTTGGCAATTGTGGACAGCCATTTCACCCGGCGTGTGTGTTCCCGCAAAAAGCTTGCCGTATGGTTTGCCTTTTATGGCGAAGCTGCGCGACGCGTTGTGTACCGCAGCCTCATTGACGATATGGATGACGACCGCTTTGACCGCTCAAAAGAGCTGTGTTCAAAACTTGCGGCAGACAGTGACCAGCCGACCATGCCACCTGAGATTGCCGCAAAGACGCTTGAAGGGCTTTACGACGGGCTGTTGTTGAACATCCTTATGTATCCGACGCTGTTTGACAGGCATGAGGCGAAAAAGCAGGTGCACGCCTACCTTGCCTCGGTCTTCCCGAAACACTTTGACATGCCGGAGTTCTGATCCGGCCCCGACGGAGCCAACGCCCATGAGCCGTGAGCCACGTTATGATGTGCTGTTTGAGCCGGTGAAGATCGGTCCTGTAACTGCGCGCAACCGGTTCTATCAGGTGCCGCATTGCACCGGCATGGGACATGTGCGACCGCGGACCCTGGCTGCGATGCGCGGCGTAAAGGCCGAAGGCGGTTGGGCCGTCGTGTCGACCGAATACAACTCTATCCACCCAACGTCTGATGATTTGCCACACCCGTCCGCCACGCTGTGGGACGCCAATGACGTGCGGTCCCACCGGCTGATGACGGACAAGGTCCACGCGCATGGGTCGCTTGCTGCGGCAGAGCTGTGGTACGGCGGCGCGCGCACGGCAAACCTGATGTCCCGGTTGGTGCCTATGGACCTTGCCAGCTTTCCCAACACCGCAGGGCATCCGTACCAAACGCGCGCGATGGACAAGTCCGACATTCGCACCTTTCGTCACTGGCACCGCAAGGCGGCGTTGCGGGCCAAAGAGGCGGAGTTTGATATCGTCTATGTCTACGCCACCCACGGCTATCTGGTGTCCAATTTTCTGAACCCGCGGATGAATGATCGGGGCGACGAATACGGCGGCAGCCTGGAAAACCGCCTTCGCCTGACACGCGAATTGATCGAAGAAACCAAAGAGGCCGTGGGCGACCGCTGCGCCGTGGCCGTCAGGTTTTCTGCTGACGAAGAGGTCGGCGAAGACGGCGTGCCGATCTTTGGTGAACGCCATGAGATGTTCGAAATGCTGGCAGAGTTGCCGGATTTATGGGACATCAATATCGCTAACTACTCAGTCGAAATGGGCGTGTCGCGGTTCACCAAAGAAGCGTCTTTGGAACCTTACATGCACTGGGTGAAGTCAGTCACAACAAAACCCGTTGTGACCGTGGGTCGGTTCACGTCGCCCGATACGATGCTCAGTCAAGTGAAGCGCGGCATTACCGATTTCATAGGCGCGGCGCGGCCATCTATCGCGGATCCGTTTCTGCCGAAAAAGATAGAAGAGGGGCGTCTGAACGCTATCCGCGAATGCATCGGCTGCAACATTTGTTATTCCGGCGACAGTATCGGCGTGCAAATCCGCTGCACTCAAAACCCCACCATGGGGGAAGAATGGCGCCGCAATTGGCACCCCGAAAAGATCGAAGAAAAAACCTCTGACGCATCTGTCCTTATCGTGGGCGCCGGTCCCGCTGGGTTGGAGGCTGCCCGCGCATTGGGCGTGCGCGGCTACAAAGTGATGTTGGCCGAGGCCACGCGCGAGATAGGCGGTCGCGTCACGCGCGAGGCCGCTTTGCCGGGGATGAGCGAATACATTCGGGTGCGTGACTATCGCGAACAGCAGCTTATCCAGATGTCCAACGTAGAGGTCTTCCGCGAAAGTCGGATGTCTGTCAAAGACATCAAGGCGGTTGAGCCGGACCACGTGGCCATTGCCACTGGCGCCAAATGGCGGACGGTTCGATTTGATGAAGAGGCCTTCCTGGCCATTGCCGAAAACGAAGCACTGACCCATGTCTTTACACCTGACGACATTATGGACGGCAATCTGCCGTCCGGACCAACAGTCGTTTACGATGAAGACGGCTACTACATGGGCGGTGTGATCGCGGAGCGTTTGAAAGCGGCCGGGATCGACGTCACGCTTGTGACACCGTCCGACAGCGTGTCTCAATGGGCTGGGCGCACGTCAGAGCGTTGGCGTGTGCGGACCCATTTGATGACGCAGGGTGTCGGCATTGAAACGGCAAAGACGCTGACTTGGTTTGACGGCGCTGCGGCGACACTCACCTGCGCCTATACTGGGCAAGAAACGAAATACCCGGCGGAAAACGTCGTGATGGTCACCTCCCGTGAGCCGCAGGATGCGCTCTATCATGCGCTGTCTCAGGGCGGCGACGCGGAGTTACCTTTCACACTGGCGCGAATTGGCGATTGTGAGGCACCGGCGATCATCGCGGCGGCCGTTTATGCGGGCCACCGATACGCGCAAGAGCTGGAGCGCGAGATCGACATAGACCTGCCCCTGCGCCACGACCGGGTGGACGTGGGGCTCGATGCACTGGCGCGTGAGATGGAATGGAAACTGGCGGCGGAGTGACCCAAGGCTATGACCGTGACGCAAGAATACCTCGACACGCTCTTGCTCTATTATGAAGAGGAAGTGGAGGGTGAAGCATACTTTATGCAGTTTGCCCGAGCGTTCGGTGACCCGCAGCATCGTCGCAAGATAGAGCTTTTAGGCAAGGTAGAACGCCACGCCGCGCAGGCGGTACGGCCCTTGATCGACAAGTACAAACTGGACCCCAAATCGACCGAGACGCTTTTTGCCAGCGGTCAGGCACAGGCGTTGGAAGACAAAGCCGATTGGGGTGCAGCTTTAGAAGGTATGAACAAGACCTATCCCGGTTACTTGATAGATTTCAAAAATCTTGAGGCGCTTGGTCCCATTGAGGACCAACATCTGCTGAAGTTCCTGACAGAGCATGAGGTTGCCGCATTGGAATTTCTGGCATTGGAAGCCACTGACCCGGCCTTTAGCACCGCCCCTTTGGAAGCCTATATCGCCACATCGCCAGATACCTGGCAGCCGAGGACTGTCTGATGCGCGGGGTGCTGATAGCCTTGCTGCTGGCGAGCCCGGTTGCCGCTGATACGCCAGAGCCACCAGCGCCTGCGTCATGTGATAGTTGCAGCGCCCGCAAAGCGTCGCTCAAAAAATTGAAGAAGTTGCGTCAGGCCGTACCAAAAATACCTGCCGAAAAACCACAAGAAGATCCTAAGCCCGTCAAAACTGACGGATCTTGATTGTTGCCTGCTTTAGCTTGCTACCCCGATGAGTTAGCTCGCTGACCGCCCTATGCCTCAACCCGGATAAACCCTGCCAGCCCGGTTTTTTGGTGTTCTATTACATGGCAGTGAAACGCCCAATCGCCGGGGTTGTCGGCCACAAAGGCGATGTCGATCACCTCACCTTTTTGCAGCAGGACCGTATCCGTCCAATTGGACGGCACTACGCGCTGGTTAGATCGTAGCGGGCGGAACGTAAGCCCGTGCAAATGGATCGGATGGCGGTTGGGGCTTTCGTTGCGCAGGCGCAAAACCACGCTTTCGCCCTTTTGAAAGGTTGCCAGCGGGCCGGTCGCTGCAGCGTCTCCGGGCCAAGGATTGCGGTTGATTGACCAGAACGTGTAGCCAAGCGTGCCGCAAAAGCCATTGTTGGGTGCACCACCTTCGGGGGTCCAACCAAATATAAACTCCTCCACCCTGGGGTTGGAGAGGTCTGGGTCTGGCACGGGGTTCTTTGGCAATGGCCGGATCTCGGCCAATTTGCGCCCTGCATTTGTGCCAACGCTGCGGATGCGCGCCAGCCTGCGCGAACCGCCGGGGTAGCCGGTCATCACGGATACTTCTGCACCTTCGCGCGTTGGCATAGTTATGGCCAGATCAACCCGCTGACCCGGTGACAGGACGTGTGGCAGTTCTGCGCTGGGCCACGGCATTGCCTGCCTTATTGGATGGCCATCGGCGGCGATGACCCGGCCTTGTACGCCTTCTACGTAAGTGCGGTAGATGCGGGTTGTGTCGGTTGCAGCCATGCGTAGCCGTACCAGGCCCCCTGTGGGCGCGTCATACAAAGGGTCGGTTTCCCAGTTTGCGGTTAGGACAGTGCCAAAGGTGCCAGACCGCGCGGCGCCGCGTGGGGTCCAAAGGTCGAGCCATTCCCCGTTGTCGCGCAACCGAAAGTCGCGCAGGTTTAGAACGACCTCGCTGTCAAAACCGGGGTCTTCGGTTTCTTCCACCACAAGTACGCCAGTCAGGCCTTTGGCCATCTGATCCATCGTCATGCAGTGAGGGTGATACCAATAAGTGCCGGCATCCCAAGACGTAAAGCCGTAGTCATAGCTTTCACCCGGACCGATTGGGAATTGCGTCAGATAGGGCACGCCGTCCATAGCATTTGGCAGCCGGATCCCGTGCCAGTGCATGGCAGTATAGTCCGGTAACGTGTTGGTCACCTGTGATGCAAACGGAATGCCTTGGCGCAGGCGTAACACGGGCGGTGGACCATCGGGGCGGGTGGACACCAATGTATCAGTCACCGCATCGGTGATCTGATAGCTGGCGTTTTGGATCGTCAGATCGGTTCGCACGGCTGTCTCCGCCCGGCCGATCAATGGAACGGCTGCGCCAGCCCCCAAAAGGCCAAGTGTTGTGCGGCGTGTCAGCATACCTTGCTTTTCTAACAGTCCAGGACCTCCTCAACAGCGGTAATCTGGAGCGGGGCTTTTACCGCCAGCGCAGGTTTTCGCGGCTCAGTTGGTCCAGACTGGTGATGCCCATCAGCTTCATGTCCCGTTCAATTTCCGTGCGCATGTTGCCCAGAACGCGGTCCACACCTGCCTGACCCGCAGCTGCCAGGGCATAAAGGTAGAGCCGCCCGCCTGAACAGGCTTTTGCGCCGACAGACAGGGCTTTCAGCACATGCGTGCCGCGCTGGATGCCGCCTTCGCAGACCACATCGATCTTGTCGCCCACGGCATCACAGATCTCTGCCAGTTGGTCGAACGGCGCGCGCGACCCGTCAAGCTGGCGTCCGCCGTGGTTCGATACCATGATCCCAGTACAGCCGATATCAACCGCGCGTTTTGCGTCGGCCACGCTCATGATACCTTTTAGCGCGAACTGGCCGTCCCACTTTTTGCAAAGTTCTTCGGCATCTTTCCAGTTCATGTTCTGGTCGAGCATCGTGGAAAAGTATTCACCCACACTAACAGCTAGATTGGTGCCCGCGCTCACGTGGCCGCTAAGATGGGGCATGTCGAATTTCTCTTTAGTCAGGAAATTCCAGGCCCACATCGGATGTGTGGCAAAGCTGAACAGCGAACCGAGTGTCAGTTTGGGTGGCGAGGTGAAACCAGTCCGCAGATCCCGTTCGCGGTTGCCGCCGGTGATGGTGTCCACCGTCAGCGCCATGACCTGAAAATTTGCCGCTCGCGCCCGTTCCAAAAGCGCATCATTCAAGCCGCGATCTTTGTGGAAGTAGAATTGGAACATCTTCGGTCCCGGCGCGATCTTTTCGATTTCTTCAACCGTGACAGTGGCCAGCGATGATACGCCAAACATCGTGCCGTGTTTTGTGGCCGCTTTGCCAACTGCGCGCTCACCTTCGTGGTGGAACAGCCGTTGCAGGGCGGTCGGTGCGCAATAGATCGGCATGTCTAGCTTTTGGCCCATCACCTCAACACTCATGTCTACGTCTGCAACACCGCCCAACACGTTGGGGACCAGATCAACGTCGTCAAAGGCCGTTGTGTTGCGTTTGTAGGTGATTTCGTCATCTGCGGCGCCGTCGATGTAGTGGAAAATCGGCGCGGGCAAACGGCTTTTGGCCAGTGCGCGAAAATCTTGAAAATTATGGCAGTTGTTCAGTCCCAATGGTCGCTCCGTTCGTCTTTTTGATCGCGGATATTTGGCACCGTCCCGCCCGCGTTGATGTGCGTCTTGATGCAGGGGGTGTCAAGCTTTGGCCGGTTGGCTCGGTCAGGGTTAACGCCTCTTTTCGATGCCCAGAAGGTAGAGCGCGACACCCGTCACAATTGCCCCGGACATCAGGTAGAACGCGGCTGCCCATATTCCAAAAGCCACCGTCAGGGACAGCGCGGACAAGGGCGCGAAAGCGGCGCCTACGATCCACGACAGGTTGGTGGCAAGGGCTGTGCCGGAATAGCTGAAATCAGCTGGAAACCGATTAGGTACGATAGCACTTGCCTGACCATACGCGAGACCAAGTATGGCAAAACCCAACAGGATATAGATGCCCGGATTGCCGTCCAGCAACGGCAGTGTGAGGCATAGAAACGGGATCAGCGCCACGCTTGCCCACAACACGCCACGCTTGTGAAACCTGTCCGCCAAAACGCCCGACAGGATCACGGTCCCGCAGGCAATCACCGCGCCGATCATTTGCAACAGAACGATGCCTGCGATGTCCTGTTCGGTGTAGAGCAACACGTAGGCCAGCGGAAAAACAGTCACCATGTGGAAGAGGGCATAGCTTGCCAATGGCACCATCGTGGACAGCAGGATCGGCCGCCAATATCCGGTTACCAGCGAAAGGAAGGGTGCGGATTTGAACGTGACATCATCCGCGCCGAAGTCGGTTTGCAGTAGACGCAGTCGCGCGAACAGGGAAACGACGTTAACCGCCATCACGGCAAAGAAGGTGAACCGCCAGCCGTAGTTGATGAATTCGTCATCCGTCAGAAAGCCGGTCAGCACAAAGAACAAGGATGCTGCGACAATAAATCCTATCGGTCCGCCCAGTTGTGGGACCATAGCATAGATACCTTTACGACCCGCAGGTGCGGCGTTTTGCAGCTGCAAGGTGATTCCATCCCACGCGCCACCAAGGCCCACACCTTGCAAAATGCGCAGCCCAGCCAGCAACGCCGGTGCCGCCCAGCCGATCTTTTCAAACCCCGGCAGCAGCCCTATCGCCACCGTTGAACTGCCAAGGATGAACAACGCCAGTGTGATCTTACCGGTTTTACCAATCTTGGTTTGCACCCAGCGTCCGCCGACACTGGCGAAGGGCCTTACCAGAAAGGCTAAGGCAAAGATTCCAAAGGAAAAAAGGGTGCCCGTCACGGGGTCAAAATTGGGGAAGAAAAGGCGCGGGAAAACGATGGCAGACGCGATGGCGTAAACGAAGAAGCCGAAGAAATCTGTCACCCGCGCCATGATGACGGTGGTGATCACTTCGTCGAGTGAAACAGCTTCGGTTCGGGTTGTATCGGCGTGGGCCATCTAACTCTCCGTTGGTACGGACGTAATACAGACAGTTCCCTAGTGTAGGGGGTGCGGTCAATTGCTGCACTGCAACATCTTGTAGCATGGAAAAGCCGCGCCGCCCATCGCATGTAAGGGGCAACGGCCCTTTTGCCGTCCCCTGAACAAGCCGAATCCCTTCTTCGGCGTTTTATGGTAGAATAGTGCTATGCACCGGCTCCGTCCGCTTACGCTTCTAGTTGCAGCCCTCTTGCTGCCTGGCTGCGATCTTGTGTTGTTAAACCCGTCAGGGGATATCGCAGCTCAGCAAGGTGATCTGATTATCTACGCGACCGTGCTGATGATGATCGTGATCCTGCCCGTGATCCTGCTGACACTCTTTTTTGCCTGGCACTATCGCGCGGCGAACACGAAAGCGCGGTATGAGCCGGACTGGGATCACTCGATCAGCCTTGAGATTGTGATTTGGGCGGTACCATTGGCCATCATTATCTGCCTGGCGGGCCTGACCTGGGTCGCGACCCACCGCCTCAACCCGTACGACGACCTGACGCGCATCTCAGAAACGCAGCCGCTTGATCCCGCAGTGAAGCCGCTAACGGTTTACGTTGTGGCGATGGATTGGAAATGGGGGTTCATCTATCCTGAACAGGGCATCG
>JBCCET010000043.1:0-32537 GCA_039030095.1 Pseudomonadota bacterium
CCGCGCCACCGAAGATCTGGAATTGGGCGACGCTGGCGTTGACATCTATCGTCTGCGCAAATTCCAGCGGTCTAACCAGAACACCTGCATCAACCAGCGCCCGCTGGTGAAAGTGGGTGACCGGGTTTCCAAGGGTGAGGTTGTTGCTGACGGCCCATCCACGGATCTTGGCGAACTGGCGCTGGGCAAGAACGTGCTCGTCGCGTTCATGCCTTGGAACGGCTACAACTATGAGGACTCGATCCTCATCTCCGAGCGGATCGTTAAAGACGACGTCTTCACCTCGATCCACATCGAAGAATTCGAAGTAGCCGCCCGCGACACGAAGTTGGGCCCTGAAGAAATCACACGCGACATTCCAAACGTCGGTGAAGAGGCGCTGCGCAACCTTGATGAGGCTGGCATCGTTTATATCGGCGCCGAAGTTGGGCCGGGTGATATCCTCGTTGGTAAGATCACACCGAAGGGTGAAAGCCCGATGACGCCGGAAGAAAAGCTCCTCCGCGCCATCTTCGGTGAGAAAGCCTCCGACGTGCGCGATACCTCCCTGCGGTTGCCGCCAGGTGACTACGGTACGGTTGTGGAAGTACGCGTCTTTAACCGCCACGGCGTTGAAAAAGACGAACGTGCGCTGCAGATCGAGCGGGAGGAGGTGGAACGCCTCAGCCGTGACCGCGACGACGAGATGGCGATCCTTGATCGCAACATCTACGCGCGTCTCCGGTCCCTGATCGAAGGCAAGAAAGCTGTTAAAGGCCCGAAAGGCGTGAAATCGGGCTCCACGATTGATGCGGACCTGCTGGAAAGCCTGAGCCGCGGTCAGTGGTGGCAGCTTGCCCTTGGCGAAGATGCCGAGGCAGCAGAGGTGGAAGCCCTGAACGGTCAGTATGAGGCGCAAAAGCGCGTCCTTGAGGCCCGTTTTGAAGACAAGGTCGAAAAAGTCCGTCGCGGCGACGACCTGCCACCGGGTGTGATGAAGATGGTCAAAGTCTTCATCGCTGTGAAGCGTAAGCTTCAGCCAGGCGACAAGATGGCCGGGCGTCACGGCAACAAGGGTGTCATCAGCCGGGTTGTCCCGATTGAGGACATGCCTTTCTTGGGCGACGGTACGCCGGTCGATTTCTGTCTCAACCCGTTGGGCGTGCCCAGCCGGATGAACGTCGGTCAGATCCTGGAAACCCACATGGGTTGGGCCGCGCGCGGTCTGGGTGAAACCATCGGTGACGCACTTGCTGACTATCGCCGGTCGGGTGACATGACCCCGGTCAAGGATGCCGTGAAGCATGCCTATGGCGACGACGTCTACGGTGCTGCGTTCAGCGAAATGAACGACGCAGAAGTGCTGGAGGCTGCGGGCAACGTGACCAACGGTGTTCCGATCGCCACGCCGGTCTTTGACGGCGCCAAAGAGGCGGACGTCAACGACATGCTGGTGAAAGCAGGCTTTGAATCTTCGGGTCAGTCGACGCTCTATGACGGCCGCACGGGTGAGGCGTTTGCCCGCCAAGTAACGGTTGGCATCAAATACCTGCTGAAACTGCACCACCTTGTGGACGACAAAATCCACGCGCGCTCGACCGGGCCATACTCCCTTGTTACGCAGCAGCCGCTGGGTGGTAAGGCGCAGTTCGGTGGTCAGCGCTTCGGTGAGATGGAGGTCTGGGCGCTGGAAGCATACGGCGCTGCCTACACCCTGCAGGAAATGTTGACGGTCAAATCCGACGACGTCGCCGGCCGGACCAAAGTGTACGAGGCCATCGTCAAGGGCGAAGACAATTTCGAGGCCGGTGTGCCCGAAAGCTTCAACGTGCTTGTGAAGGAAATCCGTTCGCTGGGCTTGAACGTTCAGCTGCTGGACGCGGAGGGCGGTGAGTAACGGCAGACCCCCTGCCTTACCCACCTCTCAACGGAATTTAGGAGTTCAAAATGAACCAGGAAATCACAAACAACCCGTTCAACCCGGTCCAGCCACCGCGTACCTTTGACGAGATCAAGATCTCTCTGGCCTCGCCGGAGCGGATCCTCTCGTGGTCCTATGGTGAGATCAAGAAGCCGGAAACCATCAACTACCGGACCTTCAAGCCCGAACGTGATGGTCTGTTCTGTGCGCGTATCTTTGGCCCGATCAAAGACTACGAATGTCTGTGCGGCAAATATAAGCGGATGAAGTACCGTGGGGTGACCTGCGAGAAATGCGGTGTGGAAGTTACGCTGCAAAAAGTCCGCCGCGAACGCATGGGCCATATTGAGCTGGCCGCACCTGTTGCGCACATCTGGTTCCTGAAGTCGCTGCCATCCCGTATCGGCCTGATGCTCGACATGACCCTGCGTGAGCTGGAGCGTGTGCTCTACTTCGAACAGTATGTCGTGATTGAGCCGGGCCTGACAGACCTGCAATACGGCCAAATGCTGAACGAAGACGAATATCTGGAAGCCCAGGACGTCTACGGCGAAGACGCGTTCAACGCTGGTATCGGCGCGGAAGCCATCCGCGAGATGCTGTCAAACATCGACCTGGACGCCGAAGCAGAACAGCTGCGCGCTGATCTGGCCGAAGCAACCGGTGAGTTGAAGCCGAAGAAGATCATCAAGCGTTTGAAAGTGGTCGAAAGCTTCGTCGAATCTGGCAACCGCCCGGAATGGATGGTTCTGACCGTGATCCCCGTGATCCCGCCAGAACTGCGCCCGCTGGTGCCACTGGATGGTGGCCGCTTTGCGACGTCTGACCTCAACGACCTTTATCGTCGTGTGATCAACCGCAACAACCGTCTGAAGCGTCTGATTGAGCTGCGCGCACCTGACATCATCGTGCGAAACGAAAAGCGGATGCTGCAGGAATCTGTGGACGCGCTGTTCGACAACGGTCGTCGGGGCCGCGTGATCACAGGCGCCAACAAGCGCCCGCTGAAATCGTTGTCCGACATGCTGAAAGGTAAGCAGGGTCGTTTCCGTCAGAACCTTCTGGGTAAGCGGGTCGACTTCTCTGGCCGTTCGGTCATCGTGACCGGGCCGGAGCTGAAGCTGCATCAGTGCGGCTTGCCGAAGAAGATGGCGCTCGAACTCTTCAAGCCGTTCATTTATTCGCGGCTGGAGGCCAAAGGCCTGTCCTCGACGGTCAAACAAGCCAAGAAAATCGTGGAAAAAGAACGCCCTGAGGTGTGGGATATCCTCGATGAGGTTATCCGCGAACACCCCGTTCTGCTGAACCGGGCACCGACGCTGCACCGCTTGGGCATCCAGGCGTTCGAACCCGTGCTGATTGAAGGTAAAGCTATCCAGCTGCACCCGCTGGTATGTTCGGCGTTCAACGCTGACTTCGACGGTGACCAGATGGCTGTGCACGTCCCGCTGAGCCTTGAGGCCCAGTTGGAAGCCCGCGTGTTGATGATGTCGACGAACAACGTTCTGTCGCCTGCCAACGGTAAGCCTATTATCGTGCCGTCTCAGGACATGATCCTCGGCCTCTACTACATCTCTATGGAACGTGCGGGCATGAAAGGCGAAGGCATGGTCTTCTCTTCTCCGCAAGAGGTGGAACATGCGCTCGACGCCGGTCTGGTGCACCTGCACTCCAAAATCGTCTGCCGCATGAAGCAGATCGACGACGAAGGTGCAGAGGTATGGCAGCGGTTCGAAACCACGCCGGGCCGTGTCCGTTTGGGCGCACGTCTGCCGCTGAACAACAAGGCTCCGTTTGATGTGGTCAACCGCCTCCTGCGGAAGAAGGAAGTGGGCGAGGTCATCGACACCGTCTACCGTTACTGCGGCCAGAAAGAGAGCGTGATCTTCTGTGACCAGATTATGTCGCTTGGCTTCAAAGAAGCGTTCAAGGCGGGCATCTCGTTCGGCAAGGATGACATGGTTATCCCGGATTCGAAGTGGGCGATTGTGGGTGACACCCGCGACCAGGTTAAGGAATTCGAACAGCAATACCTCGACGGTCTGATCACCCAAGGTGAGAAGTACAACAAGGTTGTCGACAGCTGGTCGAAATGCTCGGACGCCGTGGCGGATGCAATGATGGGCGATATCTCGTCGCTGCAAGTAAACGAAGCGGGCGCTGAAGAAGAACCCAACAGCGTTTACATGATGGCGCACTCCGGTGCCCGTGGTTCACCTGCGCAGATGAAACAGCTGGGCGGGATGCGCGGCCTGATGGCCAAGCCGAACGGCGAAATCATCGAGACGCCGATCATCTCGAACTTCAAAGAAGGTCTGACGGTGCTTGAGTACTTCAACTCCACCCACGGCGCCCGGAAGGGTCTCGCGGATACGGCGTTGAAAACTGCGAACTCCGGTTATCTGACCCGTCGTCTGGTCGACGTGGCCCAGGACTGCATCGTACGCATGCAGGATTGTGGCACGGATCGGGGCATCACCGCCTCTGCTGCTGTAAACGATGGCGAAGTTGTTGCCAGCCTCAGCGAACGTATCTTGGGCCGGATCGTCAACGAAGACGTGGCGCACCCGGTCACAGGGGACTTGCTGATCCCACGTGGCGATCTGATCGACGAACGGATGGCTGACACCATTGAAAACGCGGGCGTTGCCACGGTTCAGATCCGGTCACCGCTGACTTGTGAAGCCGAAGACGGCATCTGTGCCATGTGTTATGGTCGTGACCTTGCACGCGGTACGATGGTCAACCCGGGCGAAGCCGTGGGCATCATCGCGGCGCAGTCCATTGGTGAGCCTGGCACGCAGCTAACGATGCGGACATTCCACATCGGCGGCATCGCGCAAGGTGGCCAGCAGTCGTTCCAGGAAGCGTCCAGCGACGGTATCGTCAGCCTGACCAACCCGAACATCCTGAAAAACCGTGACGGTGAACAGATCGTCATGGGCCGGAACACAGAACTTGTTCTGACGGATGAAAACGGTGTTGAACGGGCCAGCCACAAGCTGACCTACGGTTCCAAACTGATGATCAAAGACGGTGCCAAAGTGGCGCGCGGCGACAAACTGTTCGAATGGGACCCATACACCCTGCCGATCATCGCCGAAGCGGACGGTAAGGCGAAGTTTGTCGATTTGGCCTCCGGTATCTCTGTGCGCGACGAAACCGACGACGCAACTGGCATCAGCCAGAAGATCGTGACCGACTGGCGTACCGCGCCAAAAGGCAACGATTTGAAGCCTGAGATCATTGTGGAAGGCCCAGACGGCGAACCTGTGCGCAACGACGCGGGCAACCCCGTCAAATACGCCATGTCCGTGGATGCCATCCTGTCCATCGAAGACGGTCAGGACATTCAAGCAGGCGACGTGGTTGCACGTATTCCGCGCGAAGGCGCTAAGACCAAGGACATCACCGGTGGTCTACCGCGTGTGGCTGAACTGTTCGAGGCCCGTCGTCCGAAAGATCACGCGATCATCGCTGAATGTGATGGCTACGTGCGCTTTGGCCGCGACTACAAGAACAAGCGTCGCATCTCTATTGAGCCGTCTGACGAGTCGATGGAGCCGGTGGAGTACATGGTGCCCAAGGGCAAACACATCCCGGTCCAGGAAGGTGATTTCATCCAGAAGGGTGAATACATCATGGACGGTAACCCGGCACCGCACGACATCCTGAACATCATGGGTGTTGAGGCGTTGGCGGAGTACATGGTGGATGAGGTCCAGGACGTCTATCGCCTGCAAGGTGTGAAGATCAACGACAAGCACATTGAGGTGATCGTTCGCCAGATGCTGCAAAAGTGGGAGATCTCTGAATCCGGCGGCACGACGCTTCTGAAAGGCGAACAGGTCGACAAGGCCGAGTTTGATGAAGTCAACGAAAAGGCCATCGCTGATGGGCGTGAGCCCGCCAAAGGCGGCCCGATCCTGCTTGGCATCACCAAGGCGTCGCTGCAGACCCGCAGCTTCATCTCTGCCGCGTCGTTCCAGGAAACCACGCGTGTGCTGACCGAGGCTTCGGTTCAGGGCAAGCGGGATAAGCTGATTGGCCTGAAGGAAAACGTCATCGTTGGTCGCCTCATCCCGGCGGGCACCGGGGGCGCGACCCACAAGATCAAGCGGATCGCCACAGAACGCGACACCAAGATCCTGGAAGAGAAGCGTACTGAGGCGGAAGAAGCAGCAGCGCTGCTGGCACCCGTCGGCGACGACGACGCGATGTCGGCCATGGCTGTTTCAGACGGTGACGTGATGGGCGAAGACCAAAGCGTTGATGCCTTCGGGTCAGGCTCTGGCGAAGAACAGCCAACCTAAATCCAAGTGGCTCCAGTTCAAAGAAGGCCCCGGTGATTTTGCCGGGGCCTTTTTGCGTGCGGTTGCACGTTTTTTGCCTGTTGACTGCAGCTTGTTCAAACTGACGCAAAAACTGGCGCTTAAGTTTTGGCCGAAGAGGTTAGCATGTCTCTTTGTTAAGGCGGAATACGCTCTAAACCTTGAAGCGCAGGCAAACTGCAACGGGCATGGGGCGCCCGTCGGCCCTGAACTCCAGCAATAGAAAATGGCGTAAGCAGGTTTCCATGAACCAGGGGAAACCCCAATGCTAACAATTGCGTACCCGCTAGTGAAGTGCCCCTGCTCACCTCAGAATCGTGTTAGTGACCCATAGCGTGGCCCTTATCCGTTGTCATAAAATAGGTGTCACTGACCTCGCCAACTCGCGGATGGAATGTCCCTTGGAAAAGAGTGCCGCGACTTCACCGCCGACATATCGACTACTTTCCGCGAATGGTTATGGCGCGGTCTTGTCTTGTCGGGCCAGCCAGCGGACGAAATCCCAGATCGTGCCTTCAAAATCGGGGCCGGCCAATGGGCCACTTGGTGCGTACCGAGACCCAAGCGCCTTTTGCATCAGTTCCAGTTTCTCCCGATCCTCGCGGTTCACTTCCGTCCAAAGCGCTATACGCTGGGAAATGATGTCATCATCCAGCTCGTCGCCGTAAACCGACATGGTCCAACGCACGTCCACACGGTCCGCGGTCTGGGGCAGAAGGCACAATGACACGAACAATGTGGGTGCAATGCTTGCGACCTGGCATGGGAATGCAGCGAAGAGAAAGGACTGGTGCCGCTGTGTATCTTTTAGTCCAGGGGCGCCGCGCCCGCGTGACGGTATTTCATCCGGATAGTTGGATATGTAGCTTGTGTACCCCGGACCGTTTGGCCCCTTTTTACAAAGCTCCGTGGGCGTATAACTGTGCAGGGTCTGAGGGTGCACCACAGACAGGTGGTAACCTTCCATGAAATTCTCAACCAGGCATTTCCAGTTGGTTTGCCAAACTTCGTTTGCGGTATGAACGATCCGATAGTTCTCTGGCTCATAAGGCGCTAGATGGTCCGCTAGATCGCCAAGTTCGAGATCCAGATCGGACGGGGCATCGGACAGCGAGACATAGATAAACCCGAAACGTTCCACGCAGGCAAAACTTGTCAGGCCGCAGGATTTTGGATCGAACCCTTCGTTTTCCATGCGTGTAGCGTACATCAACCGCCCGTCGGTCCGGTAAGCCCAGGCGTGATACGGACAGACAAATCGCTTGGCCCGTCCAGTGCCTTGCACCAATGGCATCCCACGATGCTGGCAGACATTCGAAAGCGCCCGGATTGTGTCACCGTCGCGCACAAGCACAATTGGCTCTTCAAGCAGCTTCAGCGCAAGGTAGTCGCCTGAGTTCGGGATCTCATCCGCGCGGGCAAGACAGTGCCAACCGTTGTGCAAAACGGTGTTCCATTCATGCTCAAAATAGGCCGGGTCCACATAGTGTTGGCCCGAAAGACCGCGTGGCGCGTCGTCGGGCAGTCCCGCGATCTGGGCTAGCTCTGTTCGCAGCGTCTCCACATCAGACGCTGCTTGCTTGATGTCTCTTGCCACCGCTCCGTCAGCCATCTCTGCTTACTCGACTATTAAGGTAGTGCGCGAAGTCGTAGTTCGGGCGCTCCAGATGGGACAGATGACCCGGTTCAGCGGCCTGAGAGCAGAGCCCCCGATAGACCTTTTCCGTACAGCCACGGTCCTCAATGTTTACGTCATCCAAGAGCGCCTTGAGTTGCGTGAAGTGCGCTTGCGCGCTCGGGTCATTGACGTAGTCAGGCGACATGCCACCGCCAAAGGCTATGCGGACCTTACCGACACCTTCGGGATGCAGGCTAAGATACCAGAAATAGCCTGGCGTCAAGGTTATCATCAGGCTGGGATAAATCGCCAAAAGGTAAGTCATCCGGCGCCGATCCCCGGACAGCGCGGTGTTGTTCGGATGCGCCATCGCGATCTGCAGCGAGTCGTCTTTCAGGATCGTGTGGTAGTTGAAAGCATGTTCCCCAGGCGGGCAAACCATCTCGCTCAGCCGCGACAAGCCGCCAATGGTACCCGCGTGGCAAACCGGCAAGTGGTAGCTTTCCATGAAGTTCTCAGCCAAGACTTTCCAGTTGGTGTCCCAGACGTGAGTTTCAAAAAACGTCTCCACATAGTCACCCATCCCGTAGTCGCCCACGTGCGCTTCGACGCCTTTCAACTGCTCTGCAACCGGGGGCGCATCCGGGTTCAAGGTCACAAACGCCCATCCCAACCATTCCTCGCACCGTACCTCCGGCAGCTGGTATTGGTCCTTTTTGAAGCCTTCGTTGAGGGTCATCGCAGGTGCGCCGCGCAGACTGCCATCAAGGTTGTAGGTCCAGGCATGGTAGGGGCAGACAATCGCAGAGGTATGACCGCGACCTTCCAGCAGCGTGGACATCCGGTGCCGGCAAACGTTCGACATGGCACGCAAAGTGCCGTCTTTGTCCCGCAGGACTGCGATTGGTTGGCCCGCGAGGTCGAGAGCGACATAGTCCCCTGGTTTTTTCAGGGAAGATGCGCGACCAACGCAGAACCAGTCCTGCCGAAAGACGTGCTCCAACTCAGCCGCGAGGAAATCCTCTGACGTATAGACCGAAGGTGGCATCGCGCGCGCCTGCTCAAATGGCGCCGCCACGTTTTGGCCGAGCTCGTCTATCGCATCTTTCATCGTATGACCCCTTGCTGCATCACGCTTGGCCCCGAAATATGGAGCGTTCTGTTGCTTGGTTTCTTCTGAAAGTAGCGCGGTTTTTTCGGCTTTCTGGTCTGTTAGCGGCGGTCAAATGGTCGCTTTGAGAAAAATAGGGTGAATCAGATCGTCTAATCCCAAGGCCGAAACCCGAGCTTCGTCTTTTGGGGGCGCGTTGGCAATGCAGGCAGCCGATACGAAGTAATGTCGAGTTCCCACGCAGCAGGCGCCCCAACCTCCACATCCTCGCAGACGAGTACTTCTGAGGTTTCATATTGCCGAACGATGATCGTTTTCGATATCAAAGCTTCGGGTCCATTTTTTCAATATTTGCGCTGGCTTCCTGAAGCTAAAGGCGCTTCATAATTGAAGGCGCCCGGCAAAAGGTAGCAGCTTTCTGGTAATCTGGGTCATCGTACTTAGCCCAGACATCCGCTTTGGATGGAAACTCCAAGATCACAAGCCACCCGTCGTATTTTTGCCGTTCGACGCAGTTGATTGCCTCTTCGCGGGTCAAAACTTGCAGCCATACTTCTTCACAATCGGCGGTGTGCAGTCGGTCTTTTTCTTGTTGGTCTCAGTGTCGCGAATCGACATCATGGCAATGACGTAAGCAGGCAAGGGAGCATCCTCCCTTCAAACGCCTGCACCAGGCAGATCTGTGTATTCGATTCCGTCAATCACGGTGAGCATCTGGGTGGTTGCAGCCACTTTTCGAATTTCAGCGACCTTTTGATAGTCAGGGTCAGAAAACAGAGCGACAGCTGCCGCTTTGTTGGGAAACTCCGCGACAACCACGCGATCATCACATGTTGTGCCTTCCAAGTTCGTCAGCGTACCCCCTCGCGCCAGATACCGTCCGCCAAATCGCGCAGTATGCGGCGCAGCAAGGTCGGCGTATTCCCGCAGTTTTTGGGCATCGTGCACGGTCATACGCGCGATTACATAAGCTACCATTCTTTCCTCCCCGCGCGGCAATACATTCCTGCGCAATCGTGTCGACGGATTCGGAACTGTGGCGGCATTCATCCTCTGCACTGATCTGAATTTCGACGACGGTGTCTTGCAGCCCTGCGATCGCTATAACGGGGCTTCGCGCGAAGGTCTGCAAAAAATCACAGTCGGCACTCCCATCATCTAGTCTGTTTATAAAACACAGTCAGGGAAACAAGCGATACCGGTCTAGTGTACATCTATCCGTGTCAGATGCATCCACCATGCTGATTGGAAATGTGGTAAAGTCGATGTTTTGACGGCGATGGGGTTTGAGCTAGCCCCCACCTTTCGCGGCGAAACGTATGGCAAGAATTAGCTCAAGTTCTCCATTATATCCGCCTGTTCGACACCGCGAAGATAAATCATACGAGGCCGAAGATTTAGCAATTTGCAACCTTCCTGACCTTGCCGTTGGAGTGAAATTCTGCTGAGCTATCGACAGCTACGGAAAGTGAAGACAAGTACGACGCCGAACGAAAGGGATCATCTATGCGCTATGAGCGGCCTCAAACCCTGGGGGAGGCTACAGCGTTGCTTGCCGGTTCCGGGACAAATGCACTTGTTCTGGCCGGTGGAACAGACCTACTAGTGCGAATGCAGAATGACGCCTTCGAGGCGGATCTGGTTGTCGACATAAAGTCAATCGCGGGGATGGACGCCATTTCTGAAACGGATGATGGGTTTGTTATTGGCGCCGCCGTCCCGTCAGCCGCTTTGTCCGAAAACCCGGCACTTCTTGCGGCTTGGCCCGGCTTCGTTGAAGCCGCCAATTTGATTGGGTCCACACAGATTCAAGGCCGATGCACGGTTGTGGGCAACCTGTGCAATGCCTCACCCGCTGCAGATAGCGTGCCCGCCATGGTGGCCGCAGGCGCCCGCGCGCGTGTGGTAGGGCCATCCGGTAGCCGTGAGGTTCCGGTGCAGGATATTCCGCAAGGCCCCGGCAGAACGTCCTTGCAAAAAGGCGAAATGATCGAGGCAGTCATCCTGCCAAAGCCAAATCCAAGGTCGGCAGATGCCTACCTGCGTTTCATTCCGCGCACAGAGATGGATATCGCGGTGGTTGGTGTTGGGGTGAACCTCACGCTCGACGATAATGGAACGGTTACAGACGCCCGCGTCGCCTTAGGTGCTGTGGCGCCGACAGTCCTGCTGGTGGACGCCGCAGCCCAGGCTTTGCTGGGCAGCAAGCTGGATGAACCCGCCCTGGAGACACTGGCGGCTGCCTGTTCAGCGGCAGCCAACCCGATAGACGACAAACGCGGAACGGTGGCGTTCCGCAAACATGTGGTGGGCGTGCTTGCCCGCCGTGCGGCCCAGGCCGCTTACTCACGTGCGGGAGGTGCATGATGGCTGCAATTGCTGTTTCCACGACAATCAACGAAGACGATGTGGAATTCCTGTGTCAGCCCGACGAGACGCTTCTTGATGTCTTGCGCAACCGGTTGGGATTGATGGGCGCAAAAGAAGGCTGCGGCACCGGCGACTGCGGCGCCTGCAGCGCGATTGTCGATGGCCGCCTTGTCTGCTCCTGCCTCGTGCTTGGCGCTGAGGCGGAAGGCCGAACCATCGAGACAATTGAAGGCATGGCCGATGGAGCCGACCTGCACCCGTTGCAGCGCAAGTTCATCGAACATGCCGCCTTGCAGTGCGGGATTTGCACACCGGGATTTCTGATGGCCGCCAAGGCCCTGTTGGCTGAAAATCCCAACCCGACCGAAACGGAAATCCGCTTTTGGCTGGCAGGTAACCTGTGCCGCTGCACTGGATACGATAAGATTGTAAGGGCGGTTCAAGACGCCGCGGCAGAGATGAGGGGAGAAGTGGCATGAGTTTCGACGCAGCTTATCAGAGCAAGGCTTACAACTCTGTCGGGACCCGGCCCTTGCGCCCCGACGGTGTCGACAAGGTCACTGGCCGCGCCCGTTACGGCGCAGACTACGATATGCCGGGGCAACTTGTCGCCCGCGTACTGCGCAGCCCACACGCGCATGCCCGCATTCGCGGCATCGACACCACGAAAGCCGAAGCGGTCAAAGGCGTGAAAGCTGTGATCACCGCAGCAGACTTGCCGGACCTAAGCGACGGCGATGCGGGGATTTACGCGACCCTCGACAATTGCATGGCGCGCGAAAAGGCAATGTACGACGGACACGCTGTCGCAGCTATCGCCGCAATTGACGAAAAAACGGCAAAAGCGGCGCTTAAGCTGATCGAAGTGGATTACGAGATTTTGCCCCACGTGGTCGATGTGGATGCAGCTATCGCAACGGGTGCGCCGGTGCTCAACAACGCGATCTTCACCACCGGTATTCAGCCCGCACCCTCGGCACCGTCTAATGTGTCCAACCGGGCAGAGCTTGGCCACGGCGACGTGGATGCGGGTTTTGCGCAAGCTGACGTTATCATTGAACGCAGTTACAAAACCGAACAATCCCATCAGGGCTACATCGAGCCGCACGCCTGCGTTGCCAGTTGTAACGCGGACGGCACAGCGGATTTGTGGGTCTGCACCCAGGGGCACTTTGTCTATCGCGAAAGCTGCGCAAACCTGCTTGGGCTCGACATTTCCAAATTGCGCGTCACGTCGTCCGAAATTGGCGGCGGCTTTGGAGGGAAAACACATGTTTGGGCCGAACCTCTGGCCTTGGCTTTGTCGCGAAAGGCCAACCGTCCGGTAAAGCTGGTGATGTCACGCGAAGAGGTGTTTCGGGCCTCAGGCCCAACTAGTGCGACGTCCATTGACGTGAAAATCGGTGCGACAAAAGCAGGTAAGATCGCCGCTGCAAGCGCCACTCTTCGGTATTCCTGCGGCCCATATCCGGGCTCCTGGGCGGAAACCGGGGCGATGACAGCGTTTGCCTGTTACGACCTGGAAAACGTCAAAACCATCGGGCTGGAGGTGATTGTCAATCGCCCGAAAGTCGCCGCTTATCGCGCGCCCTCCGCGCCAATGGCTGCTTTTGCGGTGGAAAGCGCAATCGACGAACTTGCGCATGAGATTGGCATGGATGCCGTTGATTTCCGGATAAAGAATGCGGCGTCGGAGGGTACGCGGTCGTCTTATGGACCGGTGTATGGCCCAATCGGTATCGGCCCCACTCTGGAGGCTGCAAAAACCCACCCGCACATGAGCGCGCCACTGGGCAAAAACCAAGGCCGTGGAATGGCCTGTGGGTTTTGGTTCAACTTTGGGGGCGAAACCTGCACGGACCTTAATATCAACGCGGATGGGACGGTGACGTTGGCGGTTGGAACCGTTGACGTGGGAGGGTCGCGTGCGTCCCTTTCGCTGATTACAGCGGAAGAGCTTGGCGTTGCTTACGACGACATCAAGGTGGTCGTCGCGGATACCGCAACGCTCGGGTTTAATGAGATGACCCATGGCAGCCGGGGGACATTTTCAACGTCGCTTGCTGCGATTTCGGCTGCACGGAATGCCATTGAGAGCATGCGCCAACGCGCAGCAATCATGTGGGATATCCCTGTTGAGGACGTCTATTGGGAAAACGGCCACGCGTGTGCGGCTGGTAGCAAACACGGCAACCGCTCCCCGCTTTCGATCCAAGAGATCGCGGCCGCATCAAGCAAGACCGGCGGACCAATCGCCGGTCACTCTGAAATGGTGGCAGATGGTGCGGGCGTATCCTTTGCCACCCATATTTGTGACATAGAGGTGGACCCTGATACCGGTTCAAGCCGGGTGGTGCGCTACACGGTTATTCAGGATGCGGGCAAAGCGGTGCACCCGGCCTATGTGGAGGGGCAATACCAGGGCGGCGCGGCCCAGGGCATCGGTTGGGCTTTGAATGAGGAATATATCTACGGCGAAGATGGTCGGCTGCAAAATCCGGGCTTTCTCGATTACCGTATTCCGGTGTGTTCTGACCTGCCCATGATCGACACGCAAATCCTGGAAATCCCAAACCCCAACCACCCTTACGGGGTGCGCGGCGTGGGCGAGACCTCGATCGTGCCACCGCTGGCAGCCATTGCAAATGCGGTCTCAAACGCAGTCGGCGTGCGCATGGCCCACATACCAATCTCACCGCCGCGCATACTTGAAGCCCTGCACGACGCGAAAGGCTGATGGTAGAAGTAAAGCTCTGGTCAGGTTTGCGTCCTTTGGCGGACAACCGGGACGTGGTTTGCGTTGAGGCACGCACCATTCGCGAGATGCTGCGAAAGCTGGAAGAGCGGTATCCGGGCTTGGCGCAACCCATTCATGATCAGGTTGCTGTGGCGGTAAACGGGGTGATCTATCGGGACGACTGGTCTCAGGAATTGCCTGACGGCGCTGACGTTATGCTGATGAGGCGGATCGCAGGGGGCTAGTGATTTTCTCACAAGCTGAAAGTACGGCTTTTGGTGGCCGCATTCGGTAACAACACCTGCTGTCTGTGGTGAAAAAAGAGAAGGGGTTCCCCCGTACATCGGTTATGCGGTCTTGACGCTTCAAAACCTCTGAAATATTGGAGGTCGCCTATGTGCGGGTATGGTGAAATGGTATCATAAGAGCCTTCCAAGCTTAAGGTGCGGGTTCGATTCCCGCTACCCGCTCCAAAATCCAATTACGTTACAGTGCTGAAAAAGGTCGAAAGGACTCTTTAGTAAGTTGTTTTAAAAAAATTTTTAAAATTACCCTTCGGTCTCTGATTGTCGAAAGTGGATAGGGCTTTCACCTGTTGCATCAGCCTTGCGCGGCAAAAATTCCTTCGAGACTTACCGCTTGCGTTCCGGCTCGGTTTCGCTAAAAGGCGCTGGTCAAGGGCTGCCGTAGCTCAGGGGCAGAGCACTCCCTTGGTAAGGGAGAGGTCGAGAGTTCAAATCTCTCCGGCAGCACCATTTTTGCCCACCAACCCGACACTTTGGCAAAGATGCCCCCAATGGTCCTTTGTCTGCAGACGTGATGCAGCTCTTTTGCAGCCGACCGCATAACGTCAGGTTTCCAATAGAAAAACGCTGTCTGATCCGTCCGGGCGTTGGTCACCAATCGGCCGTCAGGGCCTGAGACGGTTCCTCCCTCATAGTGCGGCCTCTATTGCAAAAGGAGATAGCCTAAATGTCGACGGGAGCGCATGAGCCCTGTCGACGAATATCCACTCATAATCCGCCCCGAGACCTTCATATCCGCGGTACCGGGGCCTGTCGGGAATTCACTACGCAAATGCGACGAGAATTCATAGCTCGCCGAAATGCCAAGTAGCGGTGCGGTCACGGTATAAAATGACCGTAAACATCTTCAAATGCATCATGGACGAAAGGCGCATTGGTACCGCTCGGAATTCATGCATTATCGACCCGGCTGCGCTGCTTGGCCCAGAACGCAGACCTTTCCGAACCATTGAAGAGGTCTTGAAAATCGACCGAAATCCACCGCAAACCGGGTTGGATCATCTTAAAGATCCATTAACTTCTCCCATTTTCGCAATGCAGATACATCGCGTTTTGGTTGCAAAATTTGCTTACAGAAAATGCACCCAAAACACTGACGTCACCCCTAGATATCGACAAACTACGAAAGTGGCTTCCTGCCGCATGTCAGCAACCCAGCAGGAAAGCCGGAGAATATTAGCGATAGTATTTTCGTGCTTGAACAGTTCTATGATCCACTCGCGTTGCCTCTGAGGCGCGGTACTATATCGGCAATGCGTTGGTCTTTTTGACGACCTCCAACACAACCGAACTTTCAATTTCCTTCACGCCCGGCAGCGACACCAGCCGTTGTTGCATGAGCGTTTGGTAGTGGTCTATGTCTCGCACGACAATGTGCAGGTCATAATCGAAAGCGCCCATCAATAGTACGGCATACTGGATTTCGGGGATGCTCCGGATCTCCCGTTTGAAAGCTTCGAGCACGTCTTTGTCGTGGGTGCCTAACTTGGCGCGGGCCACTATTATCGCATTAAAACCTAGCTTGCGTCGGTCAAAATCTACTGTTTTGCCTCGCATAACTCCGCTTTGCTGAAGTCGCGCGATCCGGCGAGAGCAAGGAGATTGCGATATGCCAGCTGCTTCCGCGATTTGTGTGACGGATAACGAGCCGTCCCTTTGCATCGCCCGCAGAATCGTCAGGTCGATATCATCCAGTTCATGCATAGATCAGCCTTAAAATTAGAATTTAGTAGGAAGACTATGCACAGATAGTAGCAATTTCTGCAATATGAAGCGCATCTATGCGGTATCTTTGAGGCATTCTCTTTTTAAACCGAAGCATGTTGGAAAAGGCCAATCCCCGATGGGCGAATTGTCCCGATGAACGTCGATTGAGGTACAAGCTAAAGTGACCAAAAAGCCAAAACTTACCTTTCCGCGCCCACCGGCACGTCCAGATGAAATCCCGGATTTCTCAGATGTCGATGTCGGGCAGCCCGGGGCCATTGGGGTTCCGCCGCTCGACCTTCTTGCCAAAGACAGCCGTCCCTACGCCAACGGGCTTATTCGCGTTATGAACAGTGGCGGCAAACCCGTGGGACCCTGGGCAGATTTGATCGCAGATCAAGATGCCAGCGCGTTGCGCCAAGGTTTGCGAGACATGTTGAAGATGCGCGCGATAGACAAACGCATGCTCAACGCGCAGCGCCAAGGCAAGACGTCGTTTTACCTGCAATGCACCGGTGAAGAGGCCATCGGCTGTGCCTTTCAACGCACACTACAAAAGGGTGACATGAATTTCCCAACCTATCGTCAGCAAACCTTGTTGATTGCTGCGGATTATCCGTTGGAAGCCATGTTGGGGCAGCTTTATTCAAACGCCTATGACCCACTCAAAGGCAAGCAATTGCCGACCCTACATTCCTCTCGGAAACATGGGTTCTTCACCGTATCTGGAAACCTCGGCACGCAGTATATCCAGGCAGTTGGATGGGCCATGGCCAATGCCTTGACCGGAGATGGTGGTATTGCGGCGGGTTGGATTGGCGACGGTGCTACCGCATCTAACGACTTTCACTCCGCGCTTTTGTGCGCATCGACTTACCAGCCACCTGTGGTGCTCAACATCGTTAACAACCAGTGGGCGATTTCCACGTACACCGGCATGGCAAGTGGCAATTCGCGCACTTATGCATCTCGTGCTCGCGGCTATGGCATTCCGGCGCTCAGGGTCGATGGAAATGATTACCTGGCGGTGGCAGCCGTGTCGAAATGGGCAGTGCAGCGGGCACGTTCCGGCCACGGACCTGTAGCAATTGAGTGGTTCACCTACCGCGCAGCGGCCCATTCCAGTTCTGACGACCCGTCCGGTTACCGCCCCAAAGATGAGGCGGCGGCCTGGCCGCTTGGGGACCCGGTCGACCGTCTCAAAACCCATCTGATCTATCGAGGCGAATGGTCTGAGGAACGACACATTCAAACTGAAGTGGAAATTTTGGCCGAGGTCACGGAGGCCCAAAAGAAAGTTGAGGCCGCGGGCACGCTCGTAAATCCCGGCTCAATGTCAGCGTCGCTAATCTTTGACGGTGTGTACGCCGAAATGCCGGAACACCTGCGGCGCCAACGACAAGAAATGGGGATTTAAGATGCCCCAGATGACAATGATCGAAGCGCTGCGCGACGCAATGGATGTCAAACTGTCAGACGATCCCGCCGTAGTCGTTTTCGGCGAAGACGTAGGTTACTTTGGCGGCGTCTTTCGCTGCACGGCTGGTCTGCAGGCCAAACACGGCGAAACCCGCGTATTCGACACGCCGATTAACGAAAGCGCAATTGCCGGAATGGCTATCGGCATGGCCACGCACGGCATGCGCCCCTGCGTGGAAATGCAGTTCGCGGATTATGTGTTTCCGGCGTACGACCAGCTCACCCAGGAAGCCGCGCGTATGCGGTTTCGGTCTAACGGGCAGTTTACCTGCCCAATGGTGGTACGAATGCCCACAGGCGGCGGCATTTTCGGGGGGCAAACACACAGCCAAAGCCCAGAGGCGATCTTTACCCATGTGTCAGGGCTCAAAACCGTGATCCCATCCACGCCTTTCGACGCAAAAGGTCTGTTAATCGCCGCGATCGAGGACCCGGATCCGGTCATTTTTCTGGAACCGAAGCGGCTTTATAACGGTCCATTTTATGGTGAACATGGCGGCGAGTCCGTAGGCTGGGCAAGCCATAGCGCCGGTGAAGTGCCGGAGGGAAATTACAGCATTCCCATTGGCAAAGCGGATGTCAGGCGGGAGGGCAGGGACCTGACGATCCTGGCATATGGCACCATGGTCTACGTTGCAGAGGCAGCCGTCAAAGAAGCCGGGATTGATGCTGAGATCATCGACCTTCGCAGCCTTGTGCCGCTGGATCTGGAAACGATCAGGGCGTCCGTGGAAAATACCGGGCGCTGCGTTGTTGTTCATGAGGCAACACGCACCAGTGGATTTGGCGCAGAGCTTATCGCAGAGGTTCAGGAAGCCTGCTTTTGGCACCTGAAGTCGCCGATTGCACGGGTCGCCGGTTGGGATGCGCCCTATCCCCATGCCGCTGAATGGGATTACTTCCCAGGCCCTAAGCGCGTTGCGCAAGCGCTTTCAAAAGCGATGGAGAACTAGCGTGAACAATCTACCGATGAGATTGCCTGACGTAGGTGAAGGTGTAACTGAGGCCGAGTTGGTTGAATGGCACGTGAACGTTGGGGATTTTGTCCGCGAAGACGACCCTATCGCCGATGTCATGACCGACAAGGCAACGGTTGAGATCCCATCGCTTTATGAAGGCAAGATTGTTGAGCGGACCGGAGAAGTAGGTGACGTCTTAGCAATCGGTACCAACCTGGTGCGGATTGAAACCGAAGCCGAAGGTCCCGCCGAACCAGAAGAAACTGGTGCAGGTGATCCGCAGCCGACACCTACCAAACCTTTGAATAAACCACCACCGGTCGATCGTTCCTCCGCTACAGTGGTCCCCACCACACGACTCGCAATTGCCCCACCAAGAAAGGAAGGATCGCCTGTATTGGCTTCCCCGGCTGTTCGTTTCCGCGCACGCAATGCTGGCGTTGACCTTCGTCAGGTGCACGGAACCGGGCCTGCCGGGCGGGTTACAGAAGCCGACCTCGAAACATTCGTGACCAACGGCCCCGCTATGGCGCCTTTATCTTGGCGACAACCGCGCCAAGGAGATACCGAGATCAAGGTCTTTGGCCTACGTCGCAAAATAGCGGAACGCATGTCGCTGGCTAACGCCAGAATACCCCATATTACGGTTGTTGAAGAAGTTGACGTGACCGCACTTGAAGATCTGCGAGCGAAACTCAACGACAGTCGTGGCGACAAGCCAAAGCTGACCATGTTGCCGCTTATCTCCGCCGCGCTTTGCAAGGCAGTGCTGGATCACCCGGAAATGAATGCGCACTATGACGAAGATGCCAGTATCATCCGCCAGCATGCCCCCGTGCACATTGGCTTGGCCACGATGACGGACGCCGGTCTGGTTGTTCCCGTTATCCGCAATGCAGAGGCGTTGGGTCTTTTTGAAACCGCTGAAGAGATCGCGGAATTGTCGGCCACCGCGCGTGATGGCACGGCCACGAGAGATAAGCTGACTGGCTCGACCATTACAATTACGTCCCTGGGGCCGTTGGGGGCCATTGCGATGACGCCGATCATCAACCACCCCGAAGTTGCCATCCTCGGTATCAACAAAATGGAGATACGCCCCCATTGGGATGGAACCCAGTTTGTTCCACGTAAAAAGATGAATTTGTCCGCCAGCTTTGACCACCGGGTGATCGACGGCTGGGATGCCGCGGTATTTGTGCAAAAGATGAAAACACTGCTGGAAACCCCGGCGCTGATCTTTGTGGAGGCATAAGTCATGCGAACGGAACGTTGCCAGGTTTTGATCATTGGCGCTGGCCCCGGCGGTTACGTTTGCGGCATCCGCGCGGGGCAACTAGGTCTGGACACGATAGTTGTTGAGGGTAAGGCGCCCGGCGGCACATGTTTGAACGTGGGCTGTATCCCGTCCAAGGCATTGATCCACGCCGCTGATGAATTCCACAGGCTAGCGACACCAAACAAGATCGGAATAGCCACGGGTGCAGCGACCCTGGACATGGCACAAACCCAGGCCTGGAAAGATGGGATTGTGGCGCGTCTTACTCACGGGGTTTCCGGACTGCTCAAAAAAGCCAAGTCGCGTTTGATCGTAGGCCGGGCGCAAATCCTCGACGGGAAATCAGCTCAGGTGGAAACGCCGGAGGGACCAGTTCGGATCGAATGTGAAAACATGGTTATCGCGTCCGGGTCTCACCCCACTCAACTGTCTGCCCTGCCGTTTGGCGGGAAGGTCATCTCTTCGACGCAAGCACTTGCCCTGTCTGACGTGCCCAAAACACTTGCGGTTGTCGGTGGCGGCTACATCGGGTTGGAAATCGGCACAGCGATGGCAAAATTGGGTGCGCAGGTAACCATTCTGGAAGCCGCAGATCACATTCTGCCGCAATACGATGCCGCGCTGACCAAACCTGTTGAGGCCCGCTTGCGGGAGCTTGGGATCGACCTCCACCTCAATTCAATGGCCAAAGGGCTTTCCGCAAAGGGTGACTTGCAAGTGGCCGCAAGTGAAGAACAGATAGATATTCCGGCGGACCACATCCTCGTCGCTGTCGGTAGAGTGCCGACAACCCAGGGCTTTGGTCTTGAAGGTTTGGCGCTGAAAATGGCTGGCAACTACATTGCGGTTGACGAAAAGTGCCAAACGTCCATGCGCCAGGTCTTTGCCATTGGCGATGTGACCGGCGACCCGACGCTTGCCCACCGCGCAATGGCTCAGGGAACGGTGGTCGCTGAACACATAGCGGGGCAGCCAACGGTCTGGGACAAGCGTGCCATGCCAGCCGTGTGTTTTACTGACCCCGAGGTTGTCGTCGTTGGGAAACTACCTTCGGACGATGTTGCTTCGGCGGTCTTCCCTCTATCTGCCAGCGGACGCGCAATGACGATGGACCGGACCGACGGCTTTGTTCGGGTGGTCTATGACGAAAGCTCAGAACTTGTCTTGGGCCTCCAGGCCGTGGGCGCTGGAGCGTCGGAATTGGCGGGCGAATTTAGCTTAGCCATCGAAATGTGCGCCACGCTGACTGACATTGCCCAAACAATCCATGCACATCCGACGTTGGGGGAATCTGTGCAAGAGGTGAGCCTCATGGGGCTTGGCCAAGCGCTACATCTTTGACAAAGACTGTTGGTACGTCTGACAGGCGAATTGTTGAAACACGCATAACTATCGGAATTGCTGTTGGCGTTACCGCTTATGTGGCGATAGCAACTATGGGCCAAGAGGTCGCAGAAATCGGCGAAAACTAGAACGGGAATGAAAGCCAAGCTCGGGTTCTAAAGAACCGCGACTTTCTCGCTAAGCCATGAACTCTGCTCAGGTCCCGGTGGTTACTTCGTTCAGCTGAGAAGCTTGCCCGCCAGTCTGCAAATCGTACACAATTGGACTTGAAGAGGCGATCTTGCGGCCATTGCGAATGACGGCCAATCGGTGGGCGCGCAGTCTGATGGCCTCTATAGGGTCCGTCGCTTGGAGCAGGACAAAGTTCGCTGCGCATCCTTTGGCCAGGCCGTAGCCGTCCAGGCCCATTACTTTTGCCGAATTGCTTGTGACTGCATCGAAACACCACGCCATATCCGCGCGACTGGACAGGTGGCCCACGTGCAGCCCCATAAAAGCAACGTCCAACATGTCCGCTTTGCCAAGAGAATACCAAGGGTCCATCATGCAGTCGGAACCAAATCCTATGTTCACACCAGCGTCGCGTAGTTCACGTACACGGGTCTGGCCACGTCGTTTTGGATAAGTATCGTGGCGCCCTTGGAGCATGATGTTGATCAAAGGATTGGGGATCGCGTGAACTTCGGCCTCAACAATCAGCGGGATCAATTTGGAAACATAGTAGTTGTCCATAGAATGCATAGACGTCAGATGCGAACCGGTTACGCGGCCTTGCAGGCCGAGCCTCTGCGTCTCGTGGGCGAGAGTTTCGATATGGCGGCTCAGCGGGTCGTCGCTTTCGTCGCAATGCATATCGACCAACAGCCCGCGCTGGGCAGCCAATTCGCATAGGATCCGAACACTTTCAGCGCCATCCGCCATAGTGCGTTCAAAGTGTGGGATGCCGCCCACCACGTCGACGCCCAGATCAAGTGCGCGTTTGGTGTTTTCCAGGGCAGTGGGGCTGCGCAAGACACCGTCTTGCGGAAAAGCAACCAATTGCAAGTCTAGGATGTCTTTGACCTTTTCGCGCACTTCCAACAAAGCGCGCACACCTGTCAGCGTGTCGTCACACACGTCAACGTGGCTGCGGATCGCGCCGATGCCCTTTGCTGCAGCCAGCTGGCAATAGCGCATTGCGCGTTTGATGACGTCCTCAACCGATTGAAACTGCTTCAGTTCGCCCCACAAAGCGATCCCTTCCAGCAACGTGCCAGAGACATTCATGCGCGGTGTGCCCAGCGAGAGGGTGGCGTCCATATGAAAGTGCGGATCGACAAACGGAGGTGAGATCAGATAGCCCTGCGCGTCTATCGTCTCTTGCGCCTCTGTTGTAATGCCCGGCTCAACGGCTACGATCTGGCCGTCTTTGCAGGCAATGTCGCATCCGACTTTCCCGTCGGGCAGCGTCGCGTTCTTAACAATCAGATCAAACATTGCATGCTCCCGATTTGCGGTCCTACCGCTGAGGTTCCGTGTAATACGGCAGATGTTCTACCCGCAAATCTGTCACGGTATTCAGGTGGTCGGCTATCTTTTCCAACGGGGCGAACCAGACGTCGTGACTTTCTAACGTTTTCTCAAGCCAGCGTTCCACCATTCGCCAACGAGCCAGGCGCCCGGTCAAGAATGGGTGCAGGATCAGCATGAAAAACCCGCCTGCCTCATATTGAGCTTCGAATTCTTCCCAGAAACCGGACAATCCGGCGGACGGACCGCGCACTGGCATCATGTATCCGATTTCGTCGTAGTGGGCGAAAGGTGGCCAGTCATCGGTGCCCCAGTGCACCGGCATTTCATAGAACGATCCCATATCAGTCTGCATCTTGTAAGGAATGTCGTCGGCCATCAGCGAACTATCATAGTGGAAATTGTGTTGGACCAGCAGATCAATCACTTGCTGCGTCACATTGTAGACCGGAGCGCGGTACCCGTGCGGAGCTTGACCGGTCACACGCTTGTGGGTGTCCAGGGCACGCACAAAAGCCTCCTCCTGTGCCGCGCCTTTGGTTGCTATCGGATCTTCGTGGATCCAGCCATGATGGCCGATCTCATGGCCGCCTTTCAAGATAGCCTCAACGGTTTCTGGATAAGTCTCCATGCACCATCCAGGTATAAAGAATGACTGTTTCAGACCCAGTCGCCGGAACGTCTCCAGAATGCGGGGGATCGCAACCGTTGGGCCGTAGCGACCCATAGAAATAGGGTAAAGACGGTCATGGCTATCCTGAGGCCTTGCAACATGGATCAAACTGTCTGCGTCCATATCAAAGGTAATTGCACAGGCGCAGCGCGCCCCGTTCGGCCACTGTATCGGGTTTTGTATCATGGGCCCTCCAACAGCAGATGGCCGTCTTGGGTAGCCCAGTTTAGCGTGACCTTGGCGCCTGCTGTCAGGCCAAGATCAGCCAGTGCGCGCTCTTGGACCTGTACTTTCAATTCCGTTCCATCATCAGCTTCAAGGTAAGCGGTGACAATCGAACCTATAAATTCTTCTGAGATAACCGTGGCGTCGATGCTGTTTGGCCCTGGCCCTACTTGCATCGCGTCGCCTGCCACAACGACAGAGGCTTCAGCCCCAATCGGAGCAGTGCCAGACACACCGAATGTACCAAGCGCTGTTTCGACTGAAACTATCCCGCCATCAGACGCGGTGACGGTCCCAGGCAAGATGTTGTTGCGCCCGACAAATTCGGCTACGAAGCGGGTGCGCGGCGCGCGGTAAACCTCTCGCGGGGTCCCTATCTGAGCGATTTCCCCCTTTGACATAATCACCACCCGATCTGCCATCGCGAAAGCCTCTGACTGGGAGTGGGTGACATAGACAAAGGTAATCCCAAGCTCGCGTTGTAGTTTTGTAAGAACGGCCTGCATGCGGATCACCAGGTGGGCGTCCAAGGCTGAAAGCGGCTCATCCAAAAGCAGCAATCGGGGTTCGGTTACAAGCGCACGGGCCAGGGCCACGCGCTGGCGTTGGCCGCCGGAAAGCGTTTCTACATTCCGTTCCGCAAATTCGGCAATCTCCATCCGGTCCAGCCAGTTCATTGCGCGTTTGCGTCGCTCTACAGTGGGTACACCGCGCATTTTAAGACCGAACTCCACGTTTTCGCGCGCGTTCAAAAAGGGAAACAAGGCCAAACTTTGCCAGACCATGGGTGTGTCTCGCTCATGTGTCGCGACCTCGTTCATGGTTTGACCAGCGATCCGAATTTCACCGCTTGTGGGCGCGTCCAGCCCCGCCAACATCCTTAAGGTCGTGGTTTTACCACAGCCCGACGGGCCCATGATGGCGACGAACTCACCTTCACCGATCGTCAGGTTTGCGTGCCGAACTGCCACGAAATCGTCAAATCGTTTCTCTACATTTTCAAGAACGACGAGAGGTTCACCCATGTGGAGGGACCCTTTGTAGACGGAAGAAAATAAGCAGCTGCGAGATGACCACCAGCGTGATTGAGATCCCAAAAACCAAGGTTCCGATTGCGTTGACCTGCGGGTCAATCGTTCCTTGCACAATCTCTAACACATTGACCGGCAAGGTTTTGTTCAACCCGCTGACAAACCAAGCCACTGTGAATTCATCAAACGATACCGCCGCTGTCAAAAACAAGGACGACAAAATGGCGGGTTTGCAAAACGGCAAGATTACCTCGCGCATGGCGCGCCATTCGCTGGCGCCCAGGTTCCAGGCTGCAGCCTCCAGACTTTCGTCAATTTGGTTTAGCCGAAGCCTGATGATAGCCATGGCAAAAGGGGCAGTCAGAACGGTATGTGCCGCGATAATCGACCCAATTTGACCTGACATGCCGATCCGGCTGAACCAAGCAAGCATTGCCAGTGCAATAATGATCAGGGGGATCGTAGGCGGCAGCAAGATTATCGCAAGAAAAAGGCTCTTGCCTCGGAATGTGTAGCGGTAGTCTGTGTACGCGGTGCAAAAGCCCAGGAAAGTTGCAATCACACAGGTGCAGCTTGAAACAATGAGGCTGTTTCGTGCGGATCGCCAAAAGTCTGGATCGGCAAAGATCGTCTGGTACCAGACAAATGTGAATTCGCTCATCGGTAGGGTGGGGAACCGGTCCGAATTGAACGAAAAAAGCATGCTGACCACAATTGGCAAAAACACAAAGCTGAAGATCAAAACCAAATAGGCGCGAAGTATCAACGTCATCTGCTCGCCCTTTTGCGGTAGGCAAACATGATCGCGGCAAAGGCAATAGTGAAAAGCGTCAGCATCATCATAACCGCAACCACAGCGGCGCGTGGCCATTGTTGCCCGGCTTTTGTCGTGTCGATGATCAGGATCGGCATGGTCGGTGGGTTGGAACCGCCCAGGTAGAAAGGTGCTACAAAATCCCCGAAGGAAAGAATGCATGCGAAAAGAGCGGCGATCACGAAACCTGTTTTACCTGCTGGCAGAACTACGGCCCAGATAACACGCGCGGGCGAGCAACCAAGGTTTCGCGCCGCCTGGATCAACCGGTTATCGATGTTTGCCATCGTCAATGTATGCAGGATCAGCACCAATGGCAGGACAAACGTCAGATAGCCAACCATAGTCCCGAAAGCCGTGTTGAGCATCTTGTACGGTCCCAGCCCTAGCAGTGCGAAACCGCCGTTCAGCACCCCGGTTTCAGCCAAAATTGTGTACCAGGAGAAGGTTCGCACAAGGTAACTGGTGAAAAAAGGTATGATCAGCAACAGTATGGCGAGTTGGCGCGCGCGCGCAGAACATTTGAAAGCCAGAAACCAGGCAGCCGGAAATGCCAGCAATGATGCCAAAATAGCCGCACCAGCGGCCATTTGAACTGTGTACCAGTAGGCCGACCATACGAAGTTGCGAGAGAGCATCTTTTGCCAGCTCTCCAGCTCAAAGGTTTCGACCATCCGATAGTTTTTCACCACGAAAAAAGACATCGCGACGACAAAGATCAGCGGGCCAATAAAAAACAGAGCCTGCCAGATGATAATCGGCAGCCGAAAGGCGAGGGCATAAAGGTTCAGGCGGCGCATGGTACGCGCCGCCTTAAGGTGTCATTCATTGATCAGGCGTTCTTGTATTCTGACCAGAAGTCGTTCCAATCCTCCAGGGATTGCTGCACCGGAATGTCGCGATAGCTGATACGGCCTTCGTTGATCAGTGTGATCGGATCTTGTGGATCACCATCGACCTGGTGCGAACGGGCTGCCTCCGCTCCGTCCACTTCGTTAAGCAGGGCCCGGCCTGCCTTAGTTACAGCATGACCTGGATAGCCCAGCATCTGTGCTGTTTTGACCTGGCCTTCTGGCGACATCGTGTAGGCCAGATATTTCAGCGCCAACTCAGTCTTTTCAGAAGTTTTGGCGATCGAATAACTCTCGGTCCACTGGATGCCCCCCTCTTTGGGCACAACGGAAGACACCGGCGCACCATCGCGTTCCAGAATGCCGGTTACCCAGTCGCCGATCCCGACCATGGCCAGCATCTCGCCATTCTTGAGGCCAGAAAAGGTGCCCCCAAAGTCAAAATAGCCACCGACTTGCGGCTTCAGCGACATGGTCTTTTCCTGAACACCCGCCCAAGCCGCTTCGTCGATGTCAAAAGGTGAGGCGTTGCCAGTCAAAAGGCTCATTTGACCCAGCGATGGCAGATGCCAATCGAAATGACCGACTTTCCCGGTCAGGCGTGGATCCCAGAAGACGTCATAGGTTGCTGCCTCTTCCTGGGTCAGCACGTCTTTGTTGTAGGACACCCCAAGATGGCCAAAGCGGGTGATCAGGGAATAGAGCTTGCCGTTGTCGTCCCAGTGTCCCGCAAAATTCTTGAAATCGTCATGCAGAAGATCGTCATACGCATAGTCGTTGGCGTCCAGTTCCGTCACCAGATCGTTGGCTACGAGTAGTTTTGCGTATTCTGCGTCCGTGTGGATAATATCGAACGTCCCTGGTGGGTTTTGGGCAAGGGCAGCCAGCATATTGTCGCCACCTGCGTAGTATTTCGGCACAAACTTGACGTTGTTGGCTTCCTCGAACGCGCCAACCATGTCCGGTTCCGCAGTGCCGTACCAGCCGAGCATGGTCAGTTCGACGGTTTGTGCCCAGGCGCGGTTCACGAACGGCGTGCTCAGCGCTGCAGCAGCCATCCCCGTTTTTAAAAAACTCCGTTTCGTCTGTTTGAAATTTACTGGCATCCCCACACTCCCTGTGTTCCATATTCGCTTTTCGATAGCGCGATTATGATGGGCTGCGCTTGGGCCCTGCACCCGATTCCGGATTGCTTCTTGAACTCTGCGCTAAAAGCTTGAGCAATGCACAAAGAATATTCAGTTTGGTGAGGAAATGAACAGAAACGACTTTCGCGCCTTGTTCGGTGTACGTGGTCCGGTTGTGATGCCGGTCATCCACGTGCTGAATGCCCAAAGAACGTTGGCTAATATTGACGTCCTCACTGATCTGGGGGCGGCCGGTTGTTTTTTGATCAACCACGACTTCGACGTCGAAACGTTCCTGCCAATTGTGCGTGAGGTTCGCGCGCAACGCCCCGATTTGTGGCTTGGTCTCAATTTTCTAGCCGTTACGGGCCTTCGCGCCTTCCCGACATTGGCCGATCTTGAGGCAGAAGGCTGTAAGGTGGATGCTTATTGGGCTGATGATGCTCGTATCGACGAAACCCAAGACGTTCAGTCGGAAGCGCGCGCGATCCAGGATGCAAGAAACAGCTGGAACGGGCTCTACTTCGGTGGCACCGCGTTCAAAAAGCAGCGCCCAGTGGCCGAAGCGGATTACGGAGCCGCGGCCGGGATTGCGCAGCATTGGATGGATGTGGTGTGCACTTCGGGACAGGCTACCGGCATTGAGGCTGAAGATACCAAGATTGCCACCTTCCGTAGAGCTATAGGTGATAAAGCCCTAGCGCTCGCCTCTGGCATTACGCCAGAAAACGCGCATCGGTATAAAGAGGTTGATTGCTTCATGGTGGCAACTGGGATCAATTATGACGGAAATTTCTATGATATTGAGGCTGCACGACTAAGGCGGCTTCTCGAAGTTACAGATAAACTGGAAGATCATTCATGACCAAAGGACCGCGCAACGACCGTTGGTATTTCAGCCTGATGGCGCCCAATACCAAAGGGGACAAATTCGCCTGGCTTGACCCCACATCAATCTACATCAATCAGGCGGCATTCCAGGACCTATTGTCCGATTTGTTGGAAGATCTTCAGGAAATAGAGTTCGATGTCGTGGGCGGACTAGATGCCATGGGTTTTGTTCTTGGCGCCGCTATTGCGGCACGGCGGGACGTGGGATTTCTGCCGATCCGGAAAGCGGGAAAGCTATGTGTCGACACAGACAAGGTGAGCTTCACCAATTATTCCGGGCGCACTCAGGACATGGAAATGCGGTCCCCCGCTTTTGCCCCTGGCACCCGTGTTTTGTTGGTGGACCAATGGATCGAAACCGGCGGTACTATGGAAGGCGCCATTGAGCTGGTTGAAAAACAAAAGGGCACCGTTAGCGCTTTGGTCGCAATTGCAATGGAAGAAACTGCCCGCGCGTCACGTCTTAGGGAGCGGTTCCCCGTCGTATCAGCCGTACAATCGGGAACGCGCTGGCAGGATGAATGTAATGGACAAGACTTGTCGAGCTTCCAAGACTACAAGCCGTTCCGTGCCTTTCCACTCGCACAAAAATCCCAAGATTGATGAATGCTGCGCAGGTTGTTTTGTCCCGAAAATTTTCCAATCTGAGCATTCTGCTAAGAAAGCATCGCGGCATTTCGGGTTCGGTGACGTTTGCAGAATGGCCGCAGTTAAAGTGACACCTGTAGGCAGGCCAATAACGCAGAACCTCCAATAAGAAATTGGATTAGAACGGGGACATTACATCTCACGTTGGTTGGAAGTTCAGCAGAATCCGGCGATCGCTGTGCATGTATAGCGACCACGGGGGTTTGGCCGTGGGCTTGGGTTAGCGGGCGATGCCGTCCAATGACGGGCGAGGTAGATGGGCCAGAAGGTTGTGAACCAGTGCTGCAGTCTGTGCGCCTGGCCACTCCGGTAGGATTGCACTGACCGCGCTGACGTTACTGCGAAGGATCAGACGGCGCCATGCGTGCAGGACCAGCAGGCGCAAGGTCACCTGGTCAATTGGGGTTTCTGGCACATCCGCAGGGTCAAACTTGGACAACATCACCGCTAGTTTTTCGTAGCTGGTTTTGATGTCTTTTGGGCAAATGGCATCGAGGACCCATATAGGTATCTGTTCACTGTTCAGCCGAGATACCAACTGGTCTTTTGACGGGCCGGGATATTGCGCGACCAGAAACGCCCCGTCGCGAATTTTGATCCAGTCCAAGGCGTCGGCGTGTCTGTGTCCAGCTTCGGTCAGCACCAGGTGCCAATCCCCTGCTCTGTCCGTCGCTTTGCCATAAACCCTGTCGCGGACCATTTGGGTTTCCAGGCGGCCATGGGCACTTAACTGATAGTGGCGCACGCGTCCCGATTTTCGGCTGTCCACCCAGCCGTCGTTTTTCAGCCGATGGATCGCCACGCGCAGTGCCTCTGGCTTGATCCCCATGCGCGATGTGACAGCGGATAAAAAAGGCCCCGGTATCTCATCACGTTCGCCGGGGGCGAGATCGCCCAAAATAGTGACCAGAACGGACCAAACCTTCAGCACATCAAACCGGATTAATTCCAGTTTCAGCGCGTCATGAGGGGCCAATGTGTCTTCCATGGCCCCAGTGTAATTTGTCTGACCAAAAAGGTCAGTAGCGATTCATTGTCAGTAGGGTGTATTCTGCAACTTGGTCACCGTCTTGATTGGTCAGCGTCACGTGCCAGCGGACCTCGCCGTAATCGTCGTTGCGGCGGGTCTTCTTTTTCACCGTCAGCCGAACCTGGATGCTGTCCCCGGCGGACACGGGTTTTTGGAAACGCAGATCCTCCAGTCCCGTGTTGGCCAGCACAGGGCCTTCGTTTGGTTCCACAAAAAGCCCTGCCGCGAAGGATAAAAGCAGATAGCCGTGGGCCACCCGGCCGGGGAAAAACGGGTTTCGCTTGGCGGCGGCGTCATCCATGTGGGCGTAGAACGTATCGCCGGTGAACTCTGCAAAGTGGTTGATGTGGTCTAACGTGACCACACGCGGCGCCGTGTGCAGCGTCTCGCCGATCTCCACTTCTGTGAAACTCCGTGTGAAGGGGTGCGCAGGCGGTTTGCTTTCTGCCGCGCCCGGAACCCAAGTGCCGCCGATGGTGGTCAGCAGGTCCGGGCTGCCTTGTATCGCGGTGCGCTGCATGTAGTGCATGACACCCCGAACACCGCCCATTTCCTCTCCGCCGCCGGCGCGGCCCGGTCCGCCGTGCACCATATGCGGCAAGGGCGAGCCGTGGCCCGTGCTTTCGGCCATACTGTCACGATTGTTGAAGTAGAGCCGCCCGTGATAAGCGGCGGCGCCCAAAACGACATGACGAGCGACGGACGGGTCGTGGGTAATAACGGAGGTTACCAAACTGCCGCCACCGCGATTTGCGAGCGCCACAGCATGATCCAGGTCGCGATAGCCCATGACTGTAGACACCGGGCCAAACGCCTCGGTCTCATGAATTGCGGTGGCTTGGTCTGGATCGACGCAGTGGAACAACATCGGCGGCACAAATGCGCCTTTGTCCGGGTCCGCGCCGTTCAGTGCGAAGTTGTCCGGGTCGCCGAACACCCGCTCAGCCTCCGTTGCGATGATCGCGGCTTTTTCCAAAACATCGCGTTTTTGCGCGTTGGATACCAGGGCACCCATGCGTGTTTCTTCGGCCTGGGGATCACCGACCACGGTTTTGGCTAACCGTTGGCCAAGCGCGTCAATTACGGCGTCCACGAGGGACGCAGGCGCCATGATGCGGCGGATGGCGGTGCATTTCTGGCCCGCCTTAGCCGTCATCTCGCGCTGGGATTCTTTGATGAACAGGTCAAATTCCGGCGTGCCCGGTGCGGCGTCTGGCCCCATGATCGATGCGTTCAGGCTGTCCTGCTCAGCCACAAACCGCACAGCATTGCGCAGCATGGTAGCGTTCGACCGCAGCATGAGCGCTGTCTGGGCTGACCCGGTAAAACTGACCACGTCTTGCGCGCCAGCCCGGTCCAGCATATCGCCCAGCCCACCGGCCACCAATTGCAGCGCGCCGTCTGGCAGCAGGCCGCTGTCCACCATGATCCGCACCGCGTGTTCGGTCACGTAAGAGGTCGCCGTGGCCGGTTTCACAATCGCAGGTACCCCTGCCAAAAGGGTCGGCGCCAGCTTTTCCAGCATCCCCCAAACCGGGAAGTTGAACGCGTTGATGTGGATTGCCGCACCTTGCAACGGCGTGCAGACGTGTTGTCCTAGAAACGTGCCAGTGCGGCTCAGTTGTTCGATTTCCCCATCCAGATAGACATGGCCGTCGGGCATTTCCCGGCGCCCTTTGGATGCAAAGACAAACATCGTGCCAACGCCGCCATCAATGTCGATCTTGTGGTCAGACAAGGTGGCGCCGGTGGCATAAGACAGGTCATACAGTTCCTGTTTACGGTCGTTCAAAGTCTGCGCCAGCGCCTTGATCAGGCGAGCCCGGTCGTGGAACGTCAATGCACGCAACGCGGGGCCGCCAATCTTGCGCGCGTGATCCAGGACCGCCTGCGCATCAATCGCATCGTTGCCTGCCCGCGCCATAGTTTCGCCAGTCACTGCGTTTTCAATTTCGCGCGCGCCGTCGTCGGGCGCGATCCAGCGACCGGTGGTAAAACTCTGTACTTCGATCAGGCTCATGGCGGTGGTCCCTTCTGTATGATCAACAATTAATTGACCAACCGGACGGTTTATGCAAGGAATTTGTCAATCACACGCGACCACGGCCACTATTGGCCGAGCAAAATCATCCGGGAGGGAAACCTTATGAAAGACCTCGGCGCCACCAAAGAAGAGATGGAACCGATTGAAATCGCTTCGCGTGATGAGATTGAGGCGCTTCAGCTAAAGCGCATGCAATGGTCGTTGAGCCATGCATATGAAAACGTCCCGTTTTATAAGCGTAGCTTTGATGAAAAGGGCGTGCATCCGGGTGATCTGAAGTCGCTCAAAGACCTTTCGAAATTCCCCTTTACGGTCAAAGACGACCTGCGCGCCAACTATCCATTTGGCCTCTTTGCTGTGCCGCAATCGCAAATCAGTCGCATACATGCGTCCTCTGGCACCACCGGTAAGCCAACGGTGGTGGGATATACCAAAGCGGATATCGACATGTGGGCGTCTATGATGGCGCGGTCGCTGCGTGCCTCCGGCGTACGCCCCGGTGAAATGGTCCACAACGCCTATGGCTACGGGCTTTTCACAGGGGGGCTGGGTGC
>JBCCET010000044.1:0-31369 GCA_039030095.1 Pseudomonadota bacterium
CCGACCGGAGACGGGTTTCAAATTGTCGCCGGTGAACGGCGCTGGAGAGCGGCGCAAAAGGCGAGAATTGATCGGTTACCCATCATTGTTCGCAACTTTGATGATCTGGAAGTTTTGGAAGTTGCAATTATCGAGAACATTCAGCGCGCGGACCTGAACCCAGTGGATGAGGCCCGCGGGTATCAGCAGCTGATGGAGAAATTCGGCCACACGCAGGAGAAACTGTCTGAAGCATTGGGTAAAAGCCGCAGCTATCTTGCCAACGCTATGCGCCTTTTGGGCCTGCCAGATCCAGTTCTGCAAATGCTGTCGGACGGCAGCCTGACCGTTGGTCATGCGCGGGCGATGATCACTTCCGATGATCCGATGGCGTTGGCGCAGCAAGCGGTGTCCAAGGGCCTTTCTGTTCGCCAGGTTGAAGCGTTAGCCAAGAAGCCAGCGTCAGCTGAAAAGGCGCGGCCAGCGAAAGCGGAAAAAGATGCAGACACGATTTCCATTGAAACTGATCTTAGCGCAAACCTGGGAATGAAGGTGTCCATTGATCATGCGGCTGGCAAAGAAAGCGGCGTTCTGTCAGTCCGCTACAAAGATTTCGGCCAGCTGGATGAGTTGTGTCAGCTGTTGTCTGTCACGCAGAAGGCCGGGTCCATATGAAGGTGGAAACACAAGCTAAAACAATAGCTTGAGCAACTAACCCCCAAGTCGGCAAACCCATCCATAAAGAGATTCCAAAAGACGCCGCGATTGCCATACTAGCGTAGATTTTTGCCTGGCGGCTGATTGCGCCGCGTTCTTGCCAGTCCTTTATCGGCGGCCCCAGTTTCGGATGATTTACAAGCCACGCATGCACTCGATCCGACGAACGCGCAAAACAGAATGCGGCAAGGATCAAAAACGGGACGGTTGGCAGGCCAGGCAAGGGTATCCCTAACAGACCTAATCCGAGTGCGAGGCTTCCGGCCAAAAACCAAAGGATCTTCATGGATCTTGGTCCGTCAGCAAAGCCCCCAAAATGGAGTTCAAGACCAGCCTGCCTGTTTGTGTTGCTTTCAGGCGATCTCCGTCGATCTTAAGAAACCCGTCTTTGATAAGGTCGTCCGGAGAGTTAACATCAAAGCCTGGGCGTAATTCAAGTAACCGACGGATAGAGACCCCTTCCACCAGTCGCAATCCCATCATCAGATACTCTTCTGACTGTTCGACCGGTGAAATCGGGTCGTCGAAGGTGCAGGCAATCCCATCAGACTTACTCGTTTCCAACCACTTTTCAGGTAGCAACTCGGTTGAGGTGGCCCAGCGAGTGCTATCGAGGGTCAGCCGTCCGTGGGCACCTGGACCGATGCCCGCGAAGTCGCCATAGCGCCAATAGATCAGGTTGTGTTTGCACTGCGCGGCGTCGGTCGCGTGGTTTGATACCTCATATGCAGGCAAGCCGTGGTCTTCGCAAATATCCTGGGTCAATTCGTACAAATCAGCGCCCAGATCGTCACTTGGCAAACCGGCCAGACGCCCGCGCGCGTGCATATGGCCGAACCTGGTTTGAGGTTCGATTGTAAGTTGGTAAAGCGACAGGTGATCGGCGGCCAGATTCAGGGCCTGCTTCAGTTCCAATTCCCACTCACCGGCAGATTGGTTCTGCCGCGCGTAGATCAGGTCAAAACTGGTTTGTGAGAAAGTATTCTGAGCAATTTCAATTGCTTGCATGGCCTCATGTGCGGAATGCATACGCCCCAAAGCACGCAGGTCGGGGTCATTCAGCGCCTGAATTCCCAAAGAGGCGCGGTTCACACCTGCGGTGGCGTAACCCCGGAAACGCCCTGCCTCTACAGACGTCGGATTAGCCTCTAAAGACACTTCGGCATCGTTAGAAAGGGTCCATGCGTCACTGATAGCGTCCAAAACAGCGCCTACGGTGCGAGGCTCCATCAAGCTCGGCGTTCCACCACCCAAAAAAACCGTCGATACGGTTCTTGGTCCGGTTAACCTGGCGATTTCAGCAATTTCTGCCTTGTAGGCGACGACCCATTCGTCTTGATCCACTTGGCCCCGGACATGCGAATTGAAATCGCAGTATGGGCATTTGGCGGCACAAAAGGGCCAATGCACATAAACGCCGAACCCGGCGTTTTGCCAATCAGGCGCCAAGACAGGTGGATTTGAATTTGGTGAAAGCGTCAGCACGATGGGACATGGCGTGTTTGCGGGCGGGGTCCATTTCTCCGAAGGTCTCAGTTTCCCCGTCCGGGATGAAGATGGGATCGAAACCGAAACCTTGTTCGCCGCGCATCGGCCAGGTCAAGGACCCAGGACAGATACCAACGAAAAGTTCATCGTGTCCGTCAGGCCATGCGAGGCAAAGCGTGCAGCGAAACTGTGCCCGCCGGGGGTGCGCGGCTGATTTCTTTTCCAATAGCGTCCAGACTTTTTCCATTGCCATGGGAAAGTCGCGGCCGTTTGGGGTTTCTGCCCAGTCCGCCGTGTATACACCGGGTTGACCGCTCAGTTCGTCTACCGAAATACCGCTGTCGTCTGACAGAGCCGGAAGGCCAGACCCTTTGGCTGCGGCATGCGCCTTTATCCGGGCGTTTCCGGCAAATGTGGTCTCTGTTTCTTCCGGCTCTTCCAAGCCAAGGTCCGGCGCAGACACAACTTCAATCCCGAAGGGCTGCAAAAGTTCAGCAATTTCGCGCAGCTTTCCAGCGTTGTGAGACGCCAGAACAATTTTCTTTTCTGTCAGCTTGCGGATCACGCGGTAGCTTTCTTTTGTGCTTCGACCAATTCCGCCACCCCGGCTTCTGCCAGATCCATAAGCGTATCCAGCTCTGCCCGCGAAAATGTGGCACCTTCGGCTGAGCCCTGAACCTCAATCAGACCTTTTGCGTCTGTCATGACAAAATTCGCGTCGGTTCCGGCCTCAGAATCCTCAGCGTAGTCCAGATCCAGCACCGGTTGGCCAGCGTAGATGCCGCACGACACGGCTGCCACATGGGCGCTGATGGGATCATGTTTAATGTCCCCAGCGGCGATTAGTTTGTTCACGGCCAACCGCAACGCAATCCAGCCGCCGGTGATAGACGCGCAACGCGTGCCGCCGTCGGCTTGCAAGACATCGCAGTCCACGGTGATCTGGCGTTCACCCAGGGCAACGCGGTCTACACCGGCGCGAAGGCTGCGCCCGATCAAACGCTGGATTTCCTGGGTGCGGCCCGACTGTTTGCCTGCTGCGGCTTCGCGCCGATTGCGGGTTGTGGTGGCGCGGGGCAGCATGCCGTATTCCGCCGTCACCCATCCCAATCCGGACCCTTTCAACCAGGGCGGTACGCGTGGTTCTAACGATGCCGTGCACAAGACGTGCGTATCGCCGCAGCGGATCAGGCAAGACCCTTCCGCATGTTTGGTCACGTCGGTATCAATGCTTATCGCACGCATGTCTTCGGGGGATCGGCCGGATGGGCGCATGGGCAGGCTCCTTTTCCTTAAGCCGCGCATGTATCCTACTGCTGCGGCAGATCAAACCCCGATTGACCGCGTGTGGGCAATTACCTACCTATAGATTGCCTGAAATTTCCAACTAAACCAGATCGCGTGGAAAACCCCGTAGAATCCCTGACTGACAGAAGCCGCGAGGTTTTTCGCCTGCTTGTCGAGTCGTACCTAGAAAGTGGCGAACCTGTTGGAAGCCGCAGTCTGACCCGCGCGCTTAGCGAATCTGTTTCTGCGGCGACCGTGCGCAATGTGATGCAGGACCTGGAACATCTGGGTCTGTTGGAAAGCCCGCATGTGTCAGCCGGGCGCGTGCCAACCCAGATCGGACTGCGGATCTTTGTCGACGGATTGTTGGAAGTAGGCGATCTGTCCGGGGAAGAACGGCGGTCGATCGACGCCTCTTTTGATGCCGGAAGCGAGGATCTGACCAAAGCGCTCGACAGTGCAGGCTCGTTGCTCAGCGGGCTTACACAAAGTGCGAGCGTTGTTTTGGCACCCAAGGCAGAAGCGCCGATTAAACACATCGAATTTGTCAGCCTGTCACCCGACAAGGCGCTGGTGGTCTTGGTAACTGCTGATGGAAATGTGGAAAACCGGCTTTTCACGCCACCCATCGGCCAAACCCCCAGTGCCATGCGAGAGGCAGCGAATTTCCTGAACGCGATCCTGTCCGGCCACACGCTTAGCGACCTGCGCAGCGTTGTTGAGCGTGAGATTTCCAGCCGTCGGCAAGAACTGGATGCGCTGGCACAAGGTCTGATTGAGGCTGGCGCGGCTGCATGGTCCGAAGAATCACCGGGCAACCCCAGCCGCCTGATCGTGCGGGGTCGGTCAAACCTGATCACCAGCAACGACGCCGACCTGGAACGCGTAAAAGAACTGTTCGACGACCTGGAACGTAAGCGGGACATTGCCCAATTTTTAGACCTTGCAGAAGAAGGCGACGGTGTGCGCATTTTCATCGGGTCAGAAAACAAACTTTTTTCGCTTTCGGGGTCGTCTCTGGTCGTGAGCCCCTATATGAACGCTGATCGTAAGGTGATCGGCGCCGTTGGCGTGATCGGCCCAACGCGGTTAAATTATGGGCGCGTCGTGCCCATCGTGGATTACACAGCCCAGCTTGTGACAAGGCTGATGGCAGGCAGGTAGAAGACCATGGGTAAAGAAGACGAAGATATTGACGTAACGCTGGAGAGGTTTCTGAAAGAAGAGCCCGATCTTGACGAAGATGCGCCGGAAGACGGCGAAGAAGAGCTGATCGACATCGACGTCGAAGGGGAGGATGTTGACCCGGTTGAAGCCCTGGAAACAGAGGTCGCAACCCTGAAAGATCGGCTGATGCGTTCGCTTGCTGAAGGGGAAAATCTTCGCAAGCGTGGGGAACGGGATCGTCGCGACGCTGAGGTTTATGGCGGCCAGAAACTCGCCCGCGATCTGTTGAGCGTCTACGACAATATGACCCGCGCACTGGAAACGATCACCGATGACCAGCGCGAAGCAAACAAAGCGCTGATCGAAGGGATCGAACTGACACAACGCGAATTGTTGTCTACTTTCGAAAAGCATCGGATTACGAAACTTCAGCCCGCCGAAGGCGACAAGTTCGATCCGAACATGCACCAGGCGATGTTCGAGGCACCTGTTCCAACGGTTGCAGCCGGTCATATCATCCAGGTCATGCAGGAAGGATTCATGATCGGTGACCGCCTGTTGCGTCCGGCGCAGGTTGGCGTTTCATCCGGAGGCGGGGCGTGAAACAAGGCCTCCGCTCCATGCCGATCCTGCCGGTCTCAGACGTGGCGGCCACCGCGGCATGGTTCAGGGATCAACTCGGGTTTGAAGTGGGCGGCGCATGGGAAGATGACGGCGTCGCCACATTTTCCATCGTGGTCCGTGATGCCATCACCGTTGGTCTGAAAAAATCAGACCGGGCTGGCAGCGGCGATGAATGGGCTGGGTATTTCTACCTTGAAGACATCGACGCGTTTTGTGACCAGATTTTGGGCCGCGGTGTGAAAGTGTTGCGTGGCCCGGAAGATAGTTTTTACGGCTGCCGCGAAATCGAAGTTGCCGACCCGTCTGACAACAGGCTTTGTTTCGCACAAGACCTGCGACCGGGGCCTGACGGACCGGGGCTGTAAATTCCGTCTGGGCTAAACGTCACCGAGTTTAGATTTCAACTCGTAAATAAGCTTTAGCGCATCGATTGGGGTCAGTTGATCAGGGTGCACTTCGGCAAGGGCATCTTCCACCGCGCTCGCTTGTTTGACGGCAACCGGCTGCGGCGGTGCGGCCGAAAACAGCGGCAGATCTTCGAACAGTGTTTCAGCTTTGGCGCCGCTTTCCCGGTCGCCTTTTTCCAAGGCGTCTAAAACCACCCGTGCGCGTTCCACGACCGATGGGGGTAGCCCGGCCAACTGCGCCACTTGCACCCCATAGCTTCGGTCGGCTGCACCCTGACGAACCTCATGCAAAAAGACGATATCACCTTCCCATTCTCGCACCGCGATGGTTGCGTTCATCAGGTTATCAAGCTTTGAGCTAAGCCCCGTAAGCTCATGATAATGCGTCGCAAAAATGGACCTGCACTGGTTAACTTCATGCAAGTGTTCTAGCGTCGCCCAAGCAATGGATAAGCCATCATACGTCGCTGTGCCGCGTCCGATTTCATCCAAAATCACCAACGCGTTTTCGTCCGCCTGATTCAGGATGGCTGCCGTTTCGACCATTTCCACCATGAACGTGGATCGACCGCGCGCCAGATCATCTGATGCCCCGACGCGGCTGAACAACTGGCTGACAACACCAATTTCCGCACGGGTGGCCGGAACAAAACTGCCCATTTGCGCCAGCACGGCAATCAGCGCGTTCTGTCGCAAGAACGTGGATTTACCAGCCATATTTGGGCCGGTTAACAGCCATAGGCGCTTCGCAGTGTCACTTAGATCGCAATCATTGGCCACAAATTGCTGTCCGTCGCGGGACAAAGCGTGTTCCACGACCGGGTGCCGACCTTCAGCAATTTCAAACCGTTTGTCGGCGGTGATTACGGGGCGAACCCAGTCCGAGTTTACCGAGAGCTCGGCCAATGCCGCGTGCAGATCAACCTCTGCCAGGGCTTTTGCTGCTGCGCCAATGGCCGCACCGTGATCGATGATCCCTGATCGAAGCTCTTCAAAAACTTCGAGTTCCAGACCCAAAGCCCGCCCGCCGGCGTTGAGTATCTTTGTCTCCATCTCGGACAATTCGAGGGTGGTGAAACGCACGGCGTTGGCTGTGGTTTGGCGGTGAATGAAGCGTTCGTTCAACGGGGGCGACAGCATTTTGTCTGCATGCGTCGATGGCGTTTCAATAAAGTAGCCTAAGACATTGTTATGTTTGACTTTGAGGGAAGTGATTTCGGTGTCAGCAGCATATTCTTTTTGCAGGTTCAGGATGACCTTTCGCCCGTCGTCACGCAGTTGGCGCGCCTCATCAAGTTCCGCATGGTATCCTTCGCGAACATAGCCGCCGTCACGGGACAGGATCGGCGGCTCATCCACCAGACGTTCTTCGAGAAAGGTTCGCAATTTGTCGTGGCTTACCAGAGCGTTCACGGCATCTGCCAATACCGAAGGCAAATCATAATCGACATCAGTGGAAAGTTCTGCCGCAGCATGCAAGCCGTCGCGGATGGCTGCCATATCGCGGGGACCGCCGCGATCCAAGGACAGCCGGGTTAGTGCGCGGTCCATGTCTGGCGCCCGGCGTAGGGTTTCCCGGCAATGCTGCCGAAACCCGGTGTTGGTGCTGAAATGACTGACGGCGTCCAGGCGATCAATAATCGGGTCGCGCTGGGCCAGCGGGTTGGTCAACCGCGCTTCCAGCAGCCTTGCGCCTGGGCCGGTCACGGTTCGATCAATGACCGAGATCAAAGATCCGGCCCGATCCCCGCTGATCGTTCGCGTCAGTTCCAGATTGCGGCGGGTGGCCGCGTCGATCCGCATGGAATGCTGGACGGTCTCCCGCACCGGTGGTTTTACGAGCGGCAGCTTTCCCTTTTGCGTTATGTCCAGATAGTCAACCAACGCCCCCATCGCGCTGAGCTCCGGTCGGCCAAATTGCCCAAATCCATCAAGGGATTTTACCCCGAAAAGCCCGGTCAGCCGATCCACCGCAGCAGTGCTGTCAAAACTCGCGTTCGACAACTCCGTCAACGCAGCGCCGGTTTCATCCACCAGAGTGCGGAGCCATTCCTCCGGCTCTGCCGTCACCAAAAGCTCTTTCGGGGCCAAACGCGCCAGCGCAGGCGGCAAATTAACGGCCGGGCAAGGCATCACGTGGAACTCACCCGTGGACACATCCACCCAAGCCAGCGCGCTTTCGCCACGCACCAGGGCATAGGCGCACAGAAAATTATTGCGGCGGGCATCAAGCAAAGTGTCTTCGGTCAATGTGCCGGGTGTAACGAGCCGCACAACGCCGCGTTTCACGACAGACTTTGAGCCTCTCTTCTTGGCCTCCGCCGGGTCTTCCAATTGCTCGCAGACGCCAACCCGAAACCCTTTGCGGATTAACGACAGCAGATAGTTCTCTGCCGCATGAACCGGCACGCCACACATTGGAATGTCCTGGTTCAGGTGTTTGCCGCGTTTGGTCAGGGCAATATCAAGCGCCTCAGCCGCTGATACGGCGTCTTCAAAAAACATCTCGTAGAAATCGCCCATGCGATAGAACAGAAGCGCGTCCGGATATTCTTCCTTGATCTCCAGATATTGCGCCATCATCGGCGTAACTGCGCCGCTCGATCCTGCCACCAGATTGCCCCCAAGGTGCCTGTTCGCGCGACGATAACTGTGCGCCAGCCGCAGGGAAAGAGGCGATTGTCTGGCGCCGGGCGGTGGGCTATGGCTGGTGGCTGAACTGGCGCGGAGAATAAAATGGCCAAAAACGGACGCATCACCGACGAAGAGGCGCTGGCCTATCATTTGGAACCCACGCCGGGCAAGCTTGCGGTGGTGCCGACCACTGCCATGGCAACCCAGCGGGATCTCTCTTTGGCGTATTCTCCCGGCGTTGCAGTGCCGGTTGAGGCAATCGCCGAAAACCCAGAGGTTGCTTACGATTACACGTCGAAAGGCAACATGGTTGCGGTGATATCAAACGGCACGGCGATCCTTGGGCTTGGCAATCTGGGGGCGTTGGCATCCAAGCCGGTGATGGAAGGCAAATCAGTTCTTTTCAAACGGTTTGCGGATGTGAACTCCATCGATCTGGAACTGGACACCCAAGACGCTGATGAATTTATCAATGCGGTGAAGCTGATGGGGCCGTCATTTGGCGGCATCAACCTTGAGGACATCAAGGCACCGGAATGTTTTATCATCGAACAGCAGCTGAAAGAGCTGATGGACATCCCGGTATTCCACGATGATCAGCACGGGACGGCTGTTATTTGCGCCGCCGGGCTTATCAATGCTTTGCATCTGTCGGCCAAAAACATCGAAGACGTGAAGATTGTGCTCAACGGCGCGGGTGCGGCCGGGATTGCCTGTGTCGAACTTATCAAGGCGATGGGGGCGAAGGCTGAAAACTGCATCGCGTGCGACACCAAAGGGGTGATCTATCAGGGTCGCACCGAAGGGATGAACCAGTGGAAATCGGCCCATGCGGTTAAAACGGACCTGCGCACGCTGGAAGAGGCGATGCGCGGCGCGGACGTTTTCCTCGGCGTGTCGGTGAAAGGGGCCGTCACGCCGGAAATGGTCGAAAGCATGGCGCCGAATCCGGTGATTTTTGCCATGGCGAACCCGGATCCAGAGATCACCCCAGAAGAGGCGCATGCCGTACGCAAGGACGCAATCGTCGCCACTGGCCGGAGTGATTATCCCAACCAAATCAACAATGTATTGTGTTTCCCTTACCTGTTCCGCGGCGCACTGGATATCAATGCGCGGGCCATCAATGAAGAGATGAAGATCGCCTGTGCCCATGCCTTGGCTGCTTTGGCGCGTGCCGAAGTGCCTGACGAAGTTGCCATGGCGTATGGCAAAAAGCTGGTGTTCGGACCGGAATACATCATCCCCACGCCGTTTGATCCACGTCTGATCCATGTGATCCCGCCAGCGGTTGCCAGGGCAGGAATGGATACCGGTGCGGCACGGCGCCCAATTGTGGACATGGAAGCCTATGAACTGGCGTTGAAATCTCGTCTCGATCCGGCGGCGTCGGTGTTCCAATCACTTTATGTTCGCGCCAGAAACGCCCAAGCCCGAATGATTTTTGCCGAGGGCGATGACGAACGCGTGCTGCGCGCAGCCGTTGCTTATGCGCGCAACGGTTTGGGCCAGCCGATTGTCGTTGGCCGCGTAGATGACGTGAAAAGGATGTTGGAAGCGTCTGGTTTGGGCGATGCCATTGACGAGATTGAAATCACCAACGCCGCGCTGACCGATCAATTGGATACGTACAAAGACTTCCTTTATCAGCGGTTGCAGCGGAAGGGTTACAACGAAAAGGACGTTCACCGGCTGGCATCGCGCGACCGGCATGTATTTTCTGCCCTGATGGTGGCGCACGGCCATGGCGATGCCATGGTTACGGGCGCGACGCGCAAGTCGGCGCAGGTTTTGGAACAGCTGAACCACGTGATCGACGCGCGCCCCAGCGATGGCGCAGTTGGCGTCACCGCTGTCCTGCTGGGCGGGCGGATTGTGTTTGTGGCCGATACTTTGGCCCACGAATGGCCCGAAGCCGAAGATCTTGCCGATATTGCAGAACGTGCCGCGCTGGTTGCTCGCAACATGGGGTTGGAGCCGCGCGTGGCCTTCGCCAGTTTCTCAAACTTTGGCTATCCGGTGAGCGAACGGGCAGCCAAGATGGTTGATGCTGTCGCCGTTCTGGACCGACGCGGTGTGGATTTCGAATACGACGGGGAGATGACGGCCGATGTGGCGTTAAACGCGGACCTGATGGCGGAATATCCGTTCTGCCGTTTGACCGGCCCTGCCAATGTGCTGGTTGTACCAGCCCGGCACTCTGCCTCTATCAGCGTGAAGATGTTGCAGCAGATGGGCGGGGCCACAGTTATTGGCCCGATCCTGGCGGGCGTGAACGCGCCAGTGAAAATGGCTGCGATGACGTCGACCGTAAACGATATTCTGAATATGGCCGTGTTGGCTGCTTGTAAGGTGGGTGGCTAACGTTTGGTACGAAAAACCCCGGCACCACAGATGCCGGGGTATAGCTGTTGGTCGCGACGCCCTGTGACAGAGCGTTTCGTGGGTGGGCCTCAGCCGGTCATATCGTCCCAGAAATCTTTGACTTTGCTGAAGAAGTCTTTGCTTTCCGGGCTGTTGTTTTCGCTCAGCTTGTCGAACTCCCGTAACAGCTCTTTCTGCTGAGACGACAGGTTGACCGGGGTTTCAACCGCCAGTTCCAGGAACAAGTCACCCGTGCCATTGCCGCGCAGGGCTGGCATGCCTTTTGATCGCAGCCGCATTTGTTTGCCTGACTGCGCGCCTGCCGGCACTTTGACCCGGCTTTTTCCGCCGTCGATGGTGGGGACTTCGATCTCCCCGCCGAGGGCTGCCGTGGTCATGCTGACCGGTACGCGGCAGAAAAGGTTGACCGCGTCCCGTTCAAAGATCGGATGGTCCGCCACCTCAATGAAAATATAAAGGTCACCGGTTGGACCGCCGCGCAGACCTGCTTCGCCTTCGCCGGCGAGCCGGATGCGGGTGCCCGTTTCGACGCCGGCCGGGATATTCACGCCGAGCGAGCGTTCGCGTTGCTGACGGCCAGAACCCTGGCATCCGCCACAAGGATTGGTGATAATCTGGCCGCGACCTGAACAGGTTGGACAGGTGCGCTCGACCGTGAAAAACCCTTGTTGCGCGCGCACTTTCCCCATGCCCGAACAAGTCGGACAGGTTGCCGGTTCTGCACCGCCGTCAGCGCCAGTGCCACTGCAATCGTCACACGATACTGAACTGGCGACCGTAATGTTTTCTTGCTTGCCGGAAAATGCTTCTTCCAGGCTGATCGTCAGATTGTAGCGCAGGTCAGATCCGCGTGTGGCGCGTTGACCACCGCCACGACGTCCGCCGCCGCCGCCCATGAAGTCGCCAAAAAGATCGTCGAACACATCCGAAAAGGCGGAGGCAAAGTCGCCCTGACCACCGCCGGGCCGAAACCCGCCGCCGCCCATGCCGCCTTCAAAGGCAGCGTGGCCATAACGGTCGTAAGCGGCCTTTTTCTCTGCGTCTTTCAACACTTCGTAGGCTTCGTTCGCTTCTTTGAACTGGGCCTCAGCGTCTGGATTGTCTTTGTTGCGATCGGGGTGAAGCTCCATCGCTTTCTTGCGAAAAGCTTTCTTGATTTCGGATCCATCAGCCCCGCGCGCGACACCTAACGTTTCGTAATAGTCGCGTTTTGCCATCGGTACCTCCGATATGGCGGGCCGAGCTTACGCCCGGCCTACCGTCGCCGCTGAATTAGCGGTCGTTTTTGCCGAGGTCTTCGAAATCAGCGTCCACGATGTCTTCGTCCACGCCGCGTGGCATGTCGTCTTCTTCGCGGTCCATCGGTTCACCCTGGGGCGCTTCTTCCGCCTGGGCTTTGTAGATGGCTTCGCCGAGCTTCATGGCTGCTTCGGTCAAGTCCTGTGTTCGGGCCTTGATGTTGCCAGCGTTGTCGGTTTCTAGCGTTTCCTGCAGCGCTTTGATCGACAACTCAATCACTTCGACGGTGGATGGATCCACCTTGTCGGAGTGTTCTTCCAGCGACTTTTCGGTGCCGTGGATCAGGCTTTCGGCCTGGTTCTTAGCTTCCACCAGTTCCTTACGCTCTTTGTCCGCTTCGGCGTTTTCTTCCGCGTCGCGCACCATTTGATCGATGTCGTCATCGCTCAAACCACCAGAAGCCTGGATCGTGATCTTGTGCTCTTTGTTGGTGCCTTTGTCTTTGGCGGACACGGACACGATGCCGTTGGCATCGATATCAAAGGTCACTTCGATCTGTGGCAGACCGCGTGGTGCCGGAGGAATATCCTCCAGGTTAAACTGGCCGAGGATCTTGTTGTCCGCCGCCATTTCACGTTCGCCCTGGAACACCCGGATCGTCACAGCGTTCTGGTTGTCTTCGGCAGTGGAGAAGATCTGCGATTTCTTCGTTGGGATCGTGGTGTTGCGGTCGATCAGGCGCGTGAACACACCGCCGAGCGTTTCGATACCCAGCGACAGCGGTGTCACGTCCAAAAGAACAACGTCTGTGACATCGCCTTGCAGAACACCCGCCTGAATTGCAGCACCCATGGCAACCACTTCGTCCGGGTTCACACCCTTGTGCGGCTCTTTCCCGAAGAATTTGGTGACTTCTTCGATAACCTTCGGCATCCGTGTCATACCACCGACGAGCACAACCTCATCAATGTCACCTTTGGCGACACCTGCGTCTTTCAAAGCGGCGGCGCATGGCTTCATCGACCGGACGATCAGATCGCCAACCAGCGATTCCAGTTTCGCACGGGTCAGTTTCATCACCATGTGCAGCGGCTGGCCGCCTTTGGGGTCCATGCTGATGAACGGCTGGTTGATTTCGGTCTGGGCCGAAGACGACAGTTCGATCTTGGCTTTTTCAGCGGCCTCTTTCAGGCGCTGAAGGGCCATCTTGTCTTTCGACAGATCGACGCCGTTTTCCTTTTTGAATTCGCCGGCGAGGTATTCGACGATCCGCATGTCAAAGTCTTCACCACCCAGCGATGTGTCGCCGTTGGTGGATTTCACTTCAAACAGGCCGTCGTCGATTTCCAGGATCGAGATATCGAACGTACCGCCACCAAGGTCATAGACCGCGATTGTTTTGCCACCTTCTTTGTCGAGCCCGTATGCGAGCGCGGCAGCTGTCGGTTCGTTGATGATGCGCAGCACTTCAAGGCCCGCAATCTTGCCGGCGTCTTTGGTTGCCTGGCGCTGGGCGTCGTTGAAGTAGGCAGGAACCGTGATCACGGCCTGGGTCACGTCTTCGCCGAGATAGGACTCAGCGGTTTCTTTCATCTTGCCCAAGATGAACGCGGATACCTGGCTAGGGGAGTATTTCTCACCCTTCACCTCGACCCATGCGTCTCCATTGCCGCCATCGACAATGCTAAAGGGCAGGTTTTTCTGATCTTTTTTGATCGCAGGATCATTCACGTTCCGTCCGATCAGGCGTTTGATCGCAAACAGCGTGTTTTCGGGGTTTGTGACAGCCTGGCGTTTTGCAGCCTGACCCACCAGACGTTCGTCGTCTGTAAACCCAACGATAGACGGCGTGGTCCGCGCGCCTTCCGCGTTTTCGACAACTTTCGGTTGGGAGCCGTCCATGATGGCAACACACGAGTTCGTGGTGCCAAGGTCGATACCAATAACTTTAGCCATTTCAGCTTCCTTTCTTGCGGCGATGTATCAGAGCATGCGGCCCGTTTTTTCGGCGCCGGAACTCCATCCCTATGTCCCCGGGAAATCCGGGGTGGCGTAAGCACCCACGGTATATAGGAGCGAGGTATTGGTTCTGCAAGCGTATTAGGGGCAGCGAACGTTGCGCGTTTTGCGACTTACCAAGGTTTAGGTTAATCGGGCCTTAATGGATATGAACCACCCAACCGATTTGCGTGGCGTCACGCTGTACCCTAGCTGTCTTGATCAGGGGGAACAGGCCGAACTTGTGGCCGATGTGCGCGCCGTGGTGGCAAAGGCGCCGCTGTTTTCGCCAGAGACGCGCTGGGGCAAAAAGATGAGCGTTCGGATGACCAGCGCGGGCGCGTTTGGCTGGGTGTCTGACCGGCGCGGATACCGCTATGAGCCCGCGCACCCGAAAGGTGAGCCATGGCCACCGATCCCGGACAGTATTCTGAAGATATGGCACAGGCTTTCAGGGTTAGATCGAGCGCCTGATTGTTGCCTGATCAATTGGTATGGCGAAGGTGCGCGTATGGGTTTGCACCAGGACCGGGACGAAGCGGATTTCAGTTTCCCTGTTGTGTCCATATCGCTGGGCGACGATGGCCTATTTCGTGTCGGCAGTGTGGAACGGGGCGGAAAAACAGGGTCTCACTGGCTGAAAAGTGGAGACGTTTGCGTGCTGGCCGGGGACGCGCGACTGATCCACCATGGTGTTGACCGGATCCGTTTTGGAAGCTCCACCCTATTGAAGTCTGGCGGGCGGCTTAACCTGACGCTGCGCGTGGTGACTTAGCGCCGGGCATTCCAGCTGCTGGATGCGTATTTCCGTGCCCAGTGTTCCAGCATCATGCCAATCAGGATCAGGAAAAAAGACAGCGTGATGGGGTACATCAATGTTGTGACCTTTGCGGTGTAGTTCACAAAGGCGTAGCCGCGGGCCTGATCGATCGTGTGAAACAGCGGGTTCCACGTGAAGAACGGCAACATGGTTCCCGGGAGTGTGGATGCCAGAAACATCTTGCCGGAAAAGATCATGTTGGCGCGCTTGTAAATCTGTTCGATGATCTGAATTGCGCTGGGAAAGAACGGTCGTAGTGCCAGAAAAATCACCCCGACGGCCGCCCCAGAAAACCATGCCAGGAAAAAGCAGATTGCCACGCCCTTCATGTCATGAACCGTAAAGGGCTCTATCAAGACATTGGCAATGAAGGCGATCACAAGTGCCGCCAAAAGCTGGGTGTAAAGCGCTGACAGCGCACCTGACACGATCAGCATAAGCGTTGTGACCGGCGCGTGCATCAACATCGGGTTCACAGCCCCACCACCTGAAACCGCGCTGACCGCCTTGTTATGGGTCATAAACAGGAACACGCCCGTCAAAACATAGAGGATGAAACTGCCCCGCACGGCGATGCCGCGCATGCCCAGAAACGTGATTAGAACATAGAAGAAACCGACAAGAATGATGCCCTGCATGATTTCCATGCCGAGCGCCATAAAGGCGTTACCTTTGCCTTTTCGCACGTCGCGTACCGTTGCGTGGTACACAAGCCGAAAGAAGTCGAGGAACGACATCAACTGCTGGCGTGTGGTTACGCTTTGGAATTGCATCGTTGTTTCTGCCTCAAGCGGTTGCGCGTTGGCGCGCATTTATGTTCTTAGGTATCCTAAGAATATGTCGGGACCATGGCTTCCGCAAGAAAACCCTGCGTTTGGGCAAAAGATAGGGGCAGAGCATGAACAAACAGAAAATATTTACCACGATCCGCACGCTCGCGATTGAGGCAGGCGCCAAGATCATGGACATCTACAACAGCGATGATTTTGAGGTGAAATCGAAGTCAGACGAAAGCCCGGTCACCATCGCGGATGAAACGGCGGATGCCCATATCAGCGCCGGTTTGCGGGCGGCATTTCCCGACGCAGCACTCGTGACAGAAGAGCAGTCGGACACGCACAGCGAAACCGGAAATACGTTTTTCATTGTCGATCCGCTTGATGGCACAAAAGAGTTTATCCACCGCCGCGGCGATTTCACCGTGAACATCGCTTGGGTTGTCGACGGCGTACCGGAAATGGGCGTTGTCTACGCCCCCGCCAAAGGGCGCCTATTCATCACAGATGCGGATGGGGTCAGCCACGAAGAACTGGGTGATCATGCCGCCGATGCGGTCGGAGAAATGAAGCCGATACGGGTTGCAGACCCGAAAGAGTCTGGCCTGAACGTTGTAGCGTCAAAGTCGCATCTGACCGAAGAAACGAAAGCCTATATCGACAAGTATGCTGTGGCGGATCGGGTCAGCGCCGGATCATCCTTGAAATTCTGCCTTGTGGCGACGGGAGAGGCTGATTTGTACCCTCGGGTCGGTCGTACAATGGAATGGGATACTGCTGCCGGTCAGGCCGTTTTGCAGGGTGCAGGCGGTAAAGTGGTCCGGTTCGACGATCACAGCCCGCTGACATACGGAAAACCGATTTTTGAAAACCCTTATTTCATAGCCTATGCGCCTGGGCTGACCCTGCAAAAAGCGTGAGCGTTCTGGTCGTCATCCCGGCGCGTTACGCGTCCAGCCGGTATCCGGGAAAGCCGCTTGCGACTTTAACGGGGGCGACAGGGGTGTCGAAGTCTCTGATCCAGCGCAGTTGGGAAGCGGCATCGGGCATCAAAGGTGTTGACCGGGTTGTGGTTGCAACCGACGATGATCGCATTGCGGAGGCAGCGCGGGGCTTTGGCGCCGAAGTTGTGATGACCACGTCTAATGCCCGCAATGGAACAGAGCGCTGTGCCGAAGTTATCGACTGTATTCCAGAAACTTACGACATGGTCTGTAACCTTCAAGGGGATGCGCCACTAACCCCGCCATGGTTTGTGGAACGCCTGATCGAAGGTCTTGATGCGGCACCCGGTGCAGCCATGGCCACACCGGTTCTGGAATGTTCACCAGAAGCTTTGGAGAGCTTTCGTGAAGATCGCCGCAATGGTCGCGTTGGCGCAACGACTGCCGTTTTTGACGGGCAGATGCGCGCGATCTATTTTTCCAAAGAAGTGCTGCCGTTTTCCGATGCGCCGGGAACCAAGGTTTATCACCACGTGGGCGTCTATGCCTACCGCCCGGAAGAGCTGCGCCGCTATGCGTCCCTGCCCGAAGGTCGGCTGGAAAAAATAGAAGGTCTGGAACAGTTAAGGTTCATTGAAAACGGCTTGCCAATTCAGTGCGTGGAAGTCGCCGCAGAAGGCCGCGAGTTTTGGGAGTTGAACAATCCCGAAGATACGCCGCGCATCGAGATGATCCTAAAGCGGTTAGGCGTGGAATGACCGGCGAAGTTCAGGCACATCCAGTTTCGGTAAGCCTGATTGTTGTTAGTCGAGGGCGTCCTGAACACCTGCGATTGCTGATGTCAGCGCTGCGTCACCAGACGCTGCATGAGTTTGAGTTAGTTGTTGTTTCAGACTTGGTTGATTTGCCGGGATACCCCGGTGCAAATTCTGCGCGGCATATCCACTTTGACGAACCAAATATCTCTGCCGCGCGGAACCTGGGGATCGCTGCCGCAAACGGTGAGGTCATCGCTTTTTGCGACGACGATGCCATTCCGGACCCAACCTGGCTGGCGCATTTGACCGCGCCGTTTCAAGACGCAAAAGTCGGAATATCCGGCGGCTATACGCGGGGCCGCAACGGAATAGACTATCAGTGGAAAGCGGTTGACTGTGACAACAACGGCGATGATCGCCCGGTTGCGTTGTCCGGTTGGGAGACGATCATAAGGCAACCGTCCGAAGGGTATTTCCCAAGGGCGCACGGCACAAACTGCGCTTTTCGGGCGGACGCGCTTTGTCAGGTTGGCGGGTTCGATGAGGGCTTCCACTTCTTTCTGGACGAAACAGATGTTTGCCTGCGTTTGGGCCAGCAGGGTTGGGCGACCGCCGTGGTTCCCCGTGCACAAGTACATCACGGGTTTGCTGCCAGCGACCAGAGAACCACATCCCGAGCCCCCAAGAGCCTGTTTGAAGTGGGTGCCAGCAAAGCACTGTTTTTACGAAAACACGGGCAGGCAAACGCCAAAGAATCACGCAACCGCCTGTTGAAAGACAGAAAGCGCCAGCTGATTTCTTTGATGGTCGAAGGTCGGATTGAGCCTCGCGACGTGTCATTTTTACTGAAGACGTTGGAAGACGGATTGAATTCAACGCGCCAAAGTCAGCTGTCGAATACGCCCAGAATTTCACAAAAACCCTACCTGACAACTTTTGAGACACACAAAAGTGACTCGGTTGATGCGTTCGGCAGCAGCCTTCTGAGGTCCAGAGAAGTTCAGAAAATGGCGGAAAAACTTGCAAAAGAGGGAAAAACTGCCTTCGTCTTTCGCTTTTCTTTTACCTCCCTCTTCCATCATCGATTTTACCACCCATCTGGTTTCTGGATGCAAACAGGCGGGTTATTTGGTAAGTCAGTGCGTGAGGAAAGGGTAATTCGCGTCTCAACGATCCATGGGCGGCTACGCCAAGAGATGGAAAGTATGCATGAGACGTTTCCATTCAAAACGGTAACCGGTGTTGGGTTTAGGCGAACAAACGTCATAATTTAGCCACGTTAAGAATGCAGATAGAATTTGTCGTTTAACAAGTGCAAATGCGTTTCAAAGAGATGGGGTGTGCAATGAAAAAAATAAAAAAAGCGATCTTTCCGGTTGCTGGTCTGGGGACCCGTTTCCTGCCCGCAACAAAGAGTATTCCTAAAGAAATCCTGAACCTGATTGACCGACCGCTGATCCAATATGCGGTTGATGAAGCCCGCGAAGCCGGGATTGAAGAATTCATCTTTGTGACCTCGCGCGGCAAAAGCGCGCTTGAGGACTATTTTGACAGTTCGCCGGAGTTGGAAACGGCGCTGATTGAAAAGAACAAAACCGACCTTCTGGAAGAGGTCATGAATGCCACAATGGATTCCGGCGAAATCGCCTATGTCCGGCAGAATGTGCCAAGGGGCCTGGGTCATGCTGTGTGGTGTGCGCGTCGCCTGATCGCGGACGAACCTTTTGCGGTGATCCTGACCGATGACGTGATTTCCGGCAAGGAGTCCTGCCTGAAACAGATGGTTGATGCCTATCAGAACACTGGCGGAAACGTTGTTGCAGCGATGGAAGTACCGCAGCACAAAACCTCTTCTTATGGTGTACTTGATATCAAAGAGGACTACGGCGCGCTTGTTTCCGTGAAGGGTATGGTTGAAAAACCTGATCCGGCGGATGCACCGTCAAACCTGGCTGTGATCGGGCGTTATATCTTGACGCCGTCGATCATGAATCGGCTGGGCAACCAGGGCAAAGGTGCTGGCGGGGAAATCCAGTTGACCGACGCGATTGCGGCCGAAATTGACGACGGCGGCAGCGTTTATGGCTTCCGTTTCAACGGCCACCGTTTTGATTGTGGGTCCAAGGCAGGCTTCTTGCAGGCAACCGTTGCTTTTGGGTTGGCCCGCAGTGATCTAAACGAAGAATTCCTGGAATTCCTCGTGTCTCATCTGGAAATGCGGCGCGCGGCGCAGTGATCCAGACCGTCGACGAAAAACAGGACCGGGGTTAACTCCCCGGCCTTTTTGTTTAAGTATGCTCACATGACCCGGTATCTTCTGGACGTATCTCGGTCGATCAGCCGCGTAGGCATGGGTTTTCCAACCGGTGTTGATCGGGTTGAGCATGCCTATATCTCCGAAATATCAAAACGTGATCCCGCGGCCTTGGCACTGGTCCGGGCGGGGTCGGAGTTCATGGTTTTGGAGTTGGAAGGCCTGGCAGCCAATCTGCGGCGCCTGATGGAGGGTGAGGTGCCGGGGCGGCTCGCGTTTCGTGACGCCCTTCGCCTGAAAATCCCTCGACCACAACGCCTTACGCGAAGCTTTTTGCGTAACCACAGCCTGTCTGTGGGAACCAGTATTGGCAAAGCGCTGGGCCGTCAGCAGCCGGAACAATATTTGAATGTGGGGCATTCGAACCTTGATCAATCGGTTTTGTCTCATCTGCGGGCGCTGGGCACCGAAGTTTCGGTGCTGGTCCACGATCTGATCCCCCTTGAATATCCACAGTATACCCGGCCCCGTGTGATTGCCGGATTTACGGAAAAGATGAAGGCCACGGCGCAATTCGCGAACCGGATCATCTGCAATTCTCAAGCAACCGCTGATGCTGTTGGGCAGAAATTTGCGTCCTGGGGTCCGGTGCCCGACATTACCGTGGCCCATCTTGGTGTAACGCCTGCGCCGGTAATGCACGCCCCGGCGGAGGTGCCGAACTTTGTGATACTGGGGACAGTTGAGCCGCGAAAAAACCACGCAGTTCTTCTGAAAGCGTGGGAGCAATTGGCTGATGACGATGACTCACTTGTCCTTAAGATCATCGGTCGGCGCGGCTGGATGAATGAAGATGTTTTTCGCTGGCTGGATACCAACCCCCTTGCCGGTCGCACGGTGATGGAGATGCCGGACGTGGACGACACAGCCCTCACAGCACATCTTTCTTCTGCCCGCGCCCTTCTCTTCCCTTCGTTTGCGGAAGGTTTTGGCCTACCTGCGCTTGAGGCAGCTCAGATGGGTCTGCCGGTGATCTGCGCAGATCTTCCCGTTTTTCATGAAATACTGGGTGACTATGCCACTTATCTTGATCCAACGGACCCGCGCGCCTGGGCCGATTGCATCCGATCTGTTGCCCAAATGACCCCAAAGCAGGCCATCGCGGGCGCAAAGCAATGTGTTATACCCAGATGGGATTCACACTTTCGCCACGTTCTTGGCTCAGATTGATACGAAACAGAAGGTCTAGAAAGACGCCTTCCATGGGGCTGTGGAGCAAATATCGCCTGCGAATTGAACGCAAACGCCGTCGGGTGCGTGCCATGCGCAAACGCCGGGAACTGACGTCTGTTGTTGATCGTACCGCGGATATTCGGCCTTCCGACATCCTGATCTTTTCGACGCTGCGAAACGAACGACCGCGGCTTGCGTTTTTCCTCGACTACTATCGCAAGCTGGGCGTGAACCACTTTTTCTTTGTGGACAATGACAGCACCGATGGGTCGCGCGAATATCTGTGCGACCAGCCTGATACTAGTGTCTGGACTACAAAGGCGAGCTACAAGCGGTCGAAGTTTGGGGTCGATTGGTTGAACGGCTTGAAGATGCGCTATGCGCACGGCCACTGGGTTCTTGTGGTCGATGTGGATGAGTTGTTGGTTTATCCGTTCTGCGACACGCGAAATCTGCGGGCGTTGACCGATTGGCTGGATGCATCCAACGTCAAATCTTTCGGCGCCATGCTGTTGGACATGTACCCAAAGGGGAAGATCCAGCACGCTAGGCTTGTGGACGGAAAAGACCCATTGAAAGCGGCACCGTTTTTCGATGCATCCAACTACTTTTTTGAGCGCAACAACAAATACGGAAACATCTGGATTCAGGGCGGCCCACGCATGCGCGGGTTTTTCCGCAAACGACCAGATCACGCGCCTGCATTGAACAAGACACCGCTAGTTAAGTGGTCCCGGTCCTACGTCTACGTCAGTTCGACCCACACACTTTTGCCGCGCGGTTTGAATCAGGTCTATGATGAATGGGGCGGTCAAAAGCCCTGCGGCCTGCTGTTGCACACGAAGTTTGTGAACACCTTCGCTGAAAAAGCGGAAGAGGAGATGAAGCGCAAACAACATTACGCCGCCAGTCGCGAATATCGTAAATATGTCAATTCATTAGAGGGTGAATTGAACCTATACACGGAACATTCAACTCGGTTCGAGGGGTGGCAGCAGGTCGAAGAGCTAGGTTTGATGTCACGCGGGAATTGGGCGTGAAATGAAGCTGGGTTTCATTGTCTTGGCGCACCAGGGGTTGGATCGCACGGCCCAACTTGTCAGCCATTTGTCTGATGAAGGGTGTTCGATCGCCGTGCACATCGACAAGCATGTGGCGTCATCTGATTTTAACGGTCTCAAAAAGGCGCTGGATGGCCGCGAAAATGTTTGGTTCACGAAGCGGACCCATTGCGAATGGGGCCGTTTTTCGCTGGTTCAGGCAACCCTTGACGCGGCAACCGAGCTGTTAGAGCGCGCGCCGAAACTTGACCATATTTGCCTGATATCCGGCTCTTGTTTACCGATTCGTCCGATAAAGCAGATGAAAAAATTCCTGGCGCGAAACAAGCAGGTCGATTTCATCGAAAGCGTTTCTGTTGCCAACAACTTTTGGGTCAAGGATGGGTTGAATGAGGAGCGGTTCACGCTCTATTTCCCGTTTTCCTGGCGCAATCAAAGGCGACTGTTTGATCGGTCCGTTGATCTGCAGCGTAAACTAGGGGTTAAGCGAAAAGTTCCAGACGACGTAATTCCCCACATCGGATCGCAATGGTGGTGCCTGACAGCAAAGACCCTGCGCGCTATTCTAAACGACAAACGGCGGCAATATTTCGACAACTATTTCAGCTGGTCGTGGATCCCAGATGAAAGCTACTTTCAAACACTTACACGCCTACATGCACGTAAGATCGAAAGCAGATCGCTGACGTTTTCGAGGTTCGACTATTTGGGACGTCCCTTCACACTCTACGACGATCACTTGCCGGAGTTGTCGAAATCTAACTGCTTTTTTGCCCGCAAAATCTGGCACGGCGCGGACAAACTCTATGAGACGCTTTTGTCGCCAGATCGTGCCAATCAACCTTTGTCGACAGCCGACCCAAAAGCGTTTGAAGCACCATTTGAGGCTGCGGATGAATTGCGTTGTGAAGGTGGGGTTGGCCGTTTTCACCAAGGCCGGTTCCCGTACAATCAATCTAAGAACAACAGCGCCACCGCTTGTGATTTCACCGTTTTTGTAGGTTTCAGAAAGCTCTACGATGGATTTCCGGATTGGGTGGCCAAAAATACGGATGCCAAGTCTTATGGGTCCCTTTTTGCCCGTTCCCACGTGGCTGGACGGCCTGCGGACGGGCACTTTGCCGGCAACCTTCCAGCGGAGATGCGCGTTCGAAACCGAAATCCGAAAGGGTACTTGTCCAATTTGCTTTGGATGAACAGGCACGAACATCAGACATTTCTGTTTGACTTTCGTGACCACCCAACGATTACAAAGACCATCGCATTTGAACACCGCGCCACCATCGTCATGATCCAGCACGCTTGGTTGCTGGAGCTTTTGAACAAACAGACCACGTTCGACAATATTCTGACTAACGCGCGGCGTTATCACAAATTGGAACAGACGTTTTTAGCTGAGTTGGACAAGAAAGATGCGGCGTCTACGGTGGTCAACCTGCCGCTTGATTTTGCTGTGCACGATCCGGTTAAGGCTCTTGAAAAGGCAACGGCGCATATTGGATTGCGGCGCCGGACGCTGAAGGCGATGCCGTTTCGCGTGAATACTGACGGGCTCGACGGGCTGGTTCGCAGGTTGCGAAACAACGGTTTGCCGCTGGTCTACCAACCGGCACCCGGCAAGGGGGATCCCGTTGGTCTTTCGTTTGAAAAACCTTATGTGGTGAAGTGATATGGCGTGGCGTTTCAAATCTTTTGTGTTGTTGGCGAACATGCGGACGGGGTCGAACCTGTTTGAGCAAAACATCAACCGTTACGAAGGCGTCGATTGCCACGGCGAGCTTTTCAACCCGCATTTTGTGGGTAGCCCCGGTGATGAAGAGCGATTTGGCGTCAGTCTGTCGGAGCGGGAGTTGAAGCCGCAGAAATTGTTGAACAGGATGGTGTCGCAAGACAAAGATAACCTGCCCGGATTCCGGTTGTTTTCTGATCACGATCCCCGGGTTTTGGACCTCATCCTGGCGGATCCGACGTGCGCCAAAATTGTGTTGACCCGGAACCCGCTGGATAGCTACGTCAGCCACGCGATTGCACGCCAAACGGATCAGTGGCGGTTGACTGATGCATCCAAACGCAAGACGGCCAAAGTTAACTTTGATTTCATGGCTTTCCGTGGCTATCTTAATGGCATTCAGCAGTATCTGACGGACATAAAGCGGGGCCTTCAGCATCAGGGCCAGTCGGCATTTTATATCGGGTACGATGATCTGAATTCGGTCGAAGTATTCAACGGCTTGATCCGCTTTTTGGGCGGTGAGGAGGAGTTGAAAGACCTCAACATCAAAATCGTTCGCCAAAACCCAGAGGGTTTGCGCGACAAGGTCGAAAACTATGACCAGATGATCCAGGATGTGCGCCAGATCGACCTGCTTGGGACCGAGGCCGTGCCGGTGTTAGAACCGGTTCGCAATCCCGGGTCCAAGAACTTTGTCGCCGGATCCGATGCTCCGATGTTGTTTATGGCGATGGAAAAGGGCAGCCACCCGCATGTGGCAAAGTGGCTGCGCGCCCATCAGACCCGTGACCTTGATGGGAATATGAACCAAAAACAGTTGGGGGATTGGCTGAAAGCGCACCCGGTGCGTCGCAGCTTTACAGTGATCTCACACCCTATCGAACGGGCTTATCGTGCTTTCAACGATCATATTTTCCTGACCGGGGACGGGTTGTTCCCATGGATCCGGACGAATCTGGAAAAAAACTACGGCGTTGCCATGCCACCTGCCGCAATGTGTGAGCAGCCAATCCGCACCGTCCTTGAAAATTCCGGCTATGGCGTCGCAGATCACACGGCGGCGTTTCAGGGATTTCTGAGGTTTCTGAAAGGAAACCTACAGGGCCAGACGCGTGCCAGGATTGATCAAAGCTGGGCGTCTCAGAACTCTATCCTGCAGGGATATGCGCGGCTTGTGATCGCGGATGAGGTTTTTCGCGATGAAACACTTGCCGCTGATCTGGCGCGTTTGGAAAATGACATGGGCTTGCCGTCGGTGGAGCTGCCGGAAGATGACTTTGATCCCTGCTTTAGCTTGTCAGAGATCTATTCCGACACGCTGGAAGAGCAGTGCCAAGACGTCTACGCGCGCGATTATCAGATGTTGGGTTTTGGCCCCTGGGGCTAGGGAGCTTTGTTAAGCTGCCTGGCTTTTCGCCTGCTCTGTCAGGATCGAGAAAATCGTTTCTACCCGCGTATTGGCGCGCAGCTTGCTGCAAATGTCTTCTGACCGCAGGGTTCGCGAAACCAGTGCAAGGGCTTGCAAGTGTTCCGGGCTGTCATTTGCCGGGGCCAGTAGTGTGAACACCAGGTCTACCGGTTGACGGTCCAGGCTTTCAAAATTCACTGGTTTTTCGATCCGGGTGAACAAGCCAACGATGCGATCTACCTCTGCAAATCTGGCGTGAGGAATGGCAACGCCACGTCCAACACCTGTGGTGCCAAGATTTTCGCGATCCTGCAGCGCAGAAAACACCTGCGCTGCACTTAAACTGTAAACGGATGCGGCATGGTCAGAGATATCTTGCAACAGGCGCTTCTTGCTGGAAACCGTCGAGGTAAATCGCACGGCATCAGCATCCAAAATTTCGGACATTTCTAAGTGTTTCACGTCGTCGCTCGTTTCATCTGGCCCCTATTCGGGGTCGATCCAACCGATGTTGCCATCAGCCCTCTTGTAGACCACGTTCACACGCTTTGCGCCGTCGTTCCTGAAAACCAGAACGTTTTCACCGGCGAGTTCCATCTGCATGACAGCCTCTCCGACGGAAAGCGATTTGATCTTGGTCTGTGTCTCCGCAACGATGATCGGTTGCAGCGTTTCCGGTTCTGACGCATCGTCAATTTCATCATCGTGAGCGAGCGTATACGCGGACGCGCCGAAAACTTCAACGGGTGTGGTGCGTTGGTTGTGATGATCTTTTAAGCGCCTTTTGTAGCGACGCAGTTGTTTTTCCATCCTTTCTGCACAACCGTCAAAAGATGAATAAATATCAGCGGATCGCGCCTTTGCGTTCACAGTAAGGCCGGTGGACAGATGCACTGACGATTCGCAAACAAATTCATGGGCGTCTTTGGAGAAGGTCACCTGGGCCTCGGTCGGGCGTTCGGCGTATTTTTCCACGGCGGCTGCCAGTTCAGACTTCACATGAGTTTGAAGTGCGTCGCCGATGTCTATGTGTTTTCCGCTGATTTGGTATCTCAATGGGGGCTCCTTTCTTGTTGAGCTTTTGGCCTTTCGGCCGGACCAACCGCAATTCTCCCGCGCGCCCTAAACGCCGTTTGGCGTTAAGGTGTCCGTTGCGAAAAACTGTCGGAGGTCATGGGATCAGCGTAGGGTGCAGACGGGCCGCTTGCAACTTTTTTGGCAAATAGGATTCAGTAACGGAATTCCGATCCAAGGTAGACACGGCGGACATCTGCGTTCGCGACAACCTCTTTCGGGGTGCCAGCCATCAGGACCGATCCACTGTAAAGGATATATGCCCGATCCACGATATCCAACGTTTCGCGGACGTTGTGGTCCGTGATCAGCACGCCGATGTCCCGGTCCTTCAATTGCGCTACCAAAGTGCGGATGTCCCCAACGGCAATCGGGTCCACGCCCGCGAAAGGTTCATCCAGTAGCACGTAGTTGGGGTTGCCAGCCAGGCAGCGGGCGATTTCCACGCGGCGCCGTTCGCCACCTGACAGTGCTACGGCAGAGGTGTCGCGCAGGTGGGTGACAGAAAATTCTTCCATCAATTGTTCTGTGCGGGCTCTGCGCGATGTTGTGTCCGTTTCCCAAAGTTCCACAACGCTGGCGATGTTTTGTTCCACTGTCATGCCGCGAAAAATGGATGCCTCTTGCGGCAAATATCCCAGCCCCATTCGTGCGCGCCGGTACATCGGCAGAAAGGTCACGTCGCGACCGTCGATGGTAACGGAACCAGCGTCCGGTGCGATCAAGCCAGCGATGGAATAAAAGCTGGTGGTTTTCCCCGCACCGTTTGGACCAAGGAGGGCCACAACCTCCCCCCGGTTCAGACGCATGGACACGTCGCCCAAAACCTGTCGGCGCTTGAAAGCTTTTGAAAGGCCAACGACCGACAGGCCCAACCCTAAATCGCTGTCTTTGCCGCTGCCGTTGTGCGGGTTGCCGTCTTTCATTGATCTTCTTTGGGTATGAAGATCGATTTGACGTTGCCCGTCATTGTGCCTTTGGAAGTATTCAGATCCAGCGTCAAAGCGTCGCCTGAAATCGCGTTGGGACCTTGCAGCAGCACCACGTCGCCCGTCAGGTCAATCCGCCCGCTGGCCACGCGGTAGATGCCGCGCTGGGCCTCTGCCACTTCGGCGCCGTTGGTGAAAATCACGTTGGACGTGGCCTCCACCAGGTCAATTGCGGACTGGCCTTCGTTATAATGCACCATGATGGAATTGGCGGACAGGATCAGTGTGCCCTGTACAACCTTTGCGTTGCCGGTAAAGACCGCAGAATTGGTCGTCTGTTCGACGGTCAAGTTGTCGGCCGTCACCTCAACAGGTAACGAACTGTCGACCGGCGTCGGGCTGATGGAGATGCCGGTGCCCTGTGCAAATGCAGCGCCAGCAAGAAATATAAAAGAAAGGATCAATCTAAACACAAACAAAACCCCTCACTCATTTTGAGCAGTGTATATCAGCTTAACCCCGTCCGTGAATATCAGAACCGCGTTACCTTCCGGATTCTCATCCAGGTTCTGGAGCAACGACATTGAGCCAGCCTCGATACTACCGATTGGACCTTCAGCTACAACCGAACCGATTGAATAAACGTTGCCGGTTTCGAAATTTATGAGAAGTTCCGGCGATTGGGCAGTGTACCCGTTAGAGGTCTGAAGGTCCACGTCACCTGACAACGTCGCCTCTGACGTGTTCAGATCCAGCAACCCACTACCTGAAACTGTTTCCAGCCTGCGGCCGTTTTCAAAATCGATTGTTGTACGCGGTGCTTCCAGGTCAATTTTTTCCGGTGTCGGGCCGTCGGGAACGGCGGCCAAAGCCGAAATTGTGAACGCGTCGCCAGAACTTGTGACACCCGAAAAGTTGGGGTTGTCGATTTGACCGCTGGCCAGTGCCTTGAGCTTTGCGTCAGCAATAATAATGCCCTGGCGAACCTTGTTGGAGGTCGACAGGAAAAAGATCGAGGCCAACAGCAGAACAGCCAGAGCAGGCAAAATCCACCGCAGCATTTTCACGACGGTGGAATGTCGGTCGCTGGCACGCGTGCCAAGGGTTGGTTGCGGGGCGGCCATTTTCAGTGCGCGAAAATATCAGTTTCGGGCCAACCCAAAAGGTCCAGCTTGGCGCGCATCGGTAAAAAGTCGAACGCGGCCTGGGCCACTTCGGTCCGGCCTTCTCTGGCTAGGCGGCGGTCCAACACTTCTTTGATTTGATGCAGGTACAAAACATCGGAAGCCGCATAGGCAACCTGTTCTGCAGACAGATCGGATGTGCCCCAGTCAGATGATTGCTGCTGTTTCGAGATATCAACGCCGATCAGTTCCTGGCAGAGATTTTTCAACCCATGCCGGTCCGTATAGGTACGCACCAATTTGGATGCGATTTTGGTGCAGTAAACCGGTGTCGTCCGCACGCCAAAGCGGTTCTCCAACACAGCGATGTCAAACCTGCCGAAGTGAAAGAGTTTCAGCTGGTCCGGGTTGGCCAGCATACGACACAGGTTTGGTGCCTCTGTCTGGTCCTGGCTGATCTGAACCAGATGCGCGTCGCCGTCGCCTGCGGACATCTGCACCAGACACAGCCGGTCGCGATGCGGGATCAAACCCATCGTTTCTGAATCAATCGCCACAATGGGCCCAAGGTCAAGGTCGTCGGGCAGGTCGCTCTTATGCAGGTAGTTGGCCATAATCAGTCCTTTTGTCGCCCTGCTATGTAGGCGTTTTGTTGCCATCTGGAAAGCGCACCTGCGCCTTAGCTGACTGGACGGATGGTAGCACCTGCGCTAGGAAGCCTTATGGGCAAGGACGATGGGCAAAAAAACGCCGAGCTAAGCCCGAAAGAGCAGGTGGCGGCAAAGCGGGAAGAACGGTTGCGAAAGCAGCTGCGCGACAATTTGAAAAAGCGCAAAGCGCAGGCACGCAATCGGTCAACAAAAGATAGCGAAACCTAGAGGCAGGCAATGGACAGTATACTTGTGACAGGAAACGGGACCCTTAACGGGGTGATCCCGATTGCAGGGGCAAAAAACGCATGTTTGACGCTGATGCCCGCGACGTTGCTAAGCGAAGAACCGCTAACGCTGACAAATGCACCGCGCCTGTCTGATATCCGCACGATGGGGTTGCTTTTGGAAAGCCTCGGGACAGAGGTGGCAAGCCTGCAAGACGGTAAGGTCCTGGCGCTTGGGACCTCTGAGATTTCTAACCACACTGCTGAATATGACATCGTGCGCAAGATGCGTGCCTCTATTCTGGTGCTGGGGCCAATGCTGGCGCGCGACGGCCATGCGGTTGTTTCCCTTCCCGGCGGATGCGCTATTGGCGCTCGGCCAGTGGATTTGCACCTTAAAGGCCTGGAGGCGCTGGGCGCAGAGCTGGACCTGCGCGACGGTTACGTACACGCAAAAGCACCGGCCGGACTAAAAGGCGCGACATTCGAATTTCCTTTTGTGTCTGTTGGTGCGACCGAAAACATCCTGATGGCTGCAACACTCGCCAAAGGTACGACTGTCCTGAAAAATGCAGCGCGAGAGCCGGAAATTGTCGATCTGGCGGAATGCCTGATCAAGATGGGTGCGCAGATCGACGGGCACGGAACGTCGACCATCACCATTCAAGGCGTTGATCGCCTGCACGGAGCGACTCATCCTGTTGTAACGGACCGGATTGAACTGGGCACCTACATGCTCGCCCCTGCGATTTGCGGCGGTAAGGTGGAACTTTTGGGCGGTCGTCGCGCGTTGGTGGGTGCCTTCGCGGACAAACTTGATCAGGCCGGAATTTCTGTTGAGGAGACTGCAAACGGATTGACCGTTGAACGCAAAGGTAACCGTGTGACAGCAGTTGATGTCACGACCGAACCTTACCCCGGCTTCCCGACTGATTTGCAGGCACAGATGATGGCGCTTCTGTGCACAGCGGAAGGGACAAGCACGCTCGAAGAAACCATCTTTGAGAATCGGTTTATGCACGCGCCGGAACTGATCCGGATGGGTGCCCAAATTGATGTATCCGGCGGCACGGCCAAAGTGTCTGGCGTGGATCAGCTGAAAGGCGCCCCTGTGATGGCCACCGATCTGCGGGCAAGCGTGTCTTTGATTCTGGCTGGGCTTGCTGCCGAAGGTGAAACCGTGGTCAGCCGGGTCTACCATTTGGATCGCGGGTATGAACGGGTTGAGGAAAAGCTGTCTGCTTGCGGCGCAAAAATTCAACGGGTGTCTACTTAATGGTCGAAGACGCTCGATTTGAGGACGGCGCGCAAAAACCGCTCCGCTTAAAAGCAGAGGATACCGAGGACCTGGCGGCCATTTCTGCACTGGTGCAAGACGGGGTTTTGCCCACTGACCAAATGCAATGGGACAAAACCGGGCGTCGTTTTGCACTGCTGGTCAACCGGTTTCGTTGGGAAGATCAGGACGACGCAACCAAAACCCACCGCGATTTTGAACGGGTTCAAGCGGTTTTGGCGATCGACGGCGTGCTGGCTGTCAAAAGCGCGGGTTTCGACCCAACGCAAAAAGACCAGGTTGTCTCGTTGCTGGGCATTAGTTTTGAACCGGCAGATGATGGCGCAGGCCGATTGGTTCTGACCTTGGCCGGGGATGGCGCCATTGGCATAGACGTGGAATGTGTCGATCTGACCCTGACCGATGTCACGCGGCCCTATCGCGCAATCTCTGGCAAGGCGCCCGCCCATCCAGTTGATTGATGGATTGAGACCGCGGCCAGCCCCGGCTAAAGGGGGGCATGCCTTCGATAATACGATCCGATAACCGCGACTTTGAATCGTTTTTTCAAACCCTCCTGCTTGCCAAGCGGGAGGATAGCCCGGACGTGGACGCAACCGTTGCCCAGATTATCTCGGATGTGCGGGAGCTTGGCGATGCGGCTGTCATTGATCTGACGGAGCAATTTGATGGTATCGCGCTTACGCCAGACACGATGGCCTTCAGCGAGAGCGAGATAAACGAAGAAATCTCAAAAGTAACCGTGGAAGAGGCAGAGGCCCTTCAAATTGCCGCTGACAGGATACGCGCCTATCACGAACGCCAGTTACCCGAAGACGCGTCCTGGGAAGATGAAACCGGCGCCATGCTCGGCTGGCGCTGGACACCTGTGGACGCGGCGGGGCTTTATGTTCCTGGTGGCACGGCGAGTTATCCATCGTCGGTTCTGATGAATGCGATCCCGGCGCAAGTTGCAGGCGTGAAAGAGCTGTCGATTTGCTGCCCGACACCCGGTGGGCAGATAAACCCGCTGGTCTTGTTGGCGGCACAGATATCAGGTGTTGATACGATCTATCGGATCGGCGGGGCCCAAGCGATTGCGGCACTTGCCTACGGCACAGAGAGCATTGCGAAAGTGGATAAGATCACCGGCCCCGGAAACGCTTTCGTGGCCGCGG
>JBCCET010000045.1:0-31360 GCA_039030095.1 Pseudomonadota bacterium
GTGGCTGCAGGGCTGAGCCGCGCGATCTCTCGCGGGCAGCGTAATCAATAGGAGAGAGCAATGAATTTCCACGAAGTTCGGTTTCCAACCGATTTGTCGTTGGGGTCTTCAGGTGGGCCGGAACGGCGCACAGAGATTGTGACGCTCACCTCTGGTCATGAGGAGCGCAATACACCCTGGTCGCAATCGCGCCGACGTTATGACGCGGGCGTTGCGATGCGCAGCATAGATGATTTGGAAGATGTGATCGGCTTTTTTGAGGCGCGGTCAGGTCAGGTCTATGGGTTTCGCTGGAAAGACTGGAGCGATTTCAAAAGCTGTAAGATCAGTCGCGAACCAAAATTCAGCGATCAAGAAATCTTCGTAGGCGACAGTTTGGCTAAAGAGATCCCGCTGTCAAAAACCTATCGGTCAGGGAGCGAAACGCATTCGCGTGAGATTACAAAGCCGGTAGAAGGATCCGTCAGCGTCGGCTTGGCCGGAGTTGAGCTGCGCGAAGGGGAGCATTTCAGCGTAGATTACCTGACGGGCATCCTGAGTTTTTTCGAAGCTCCGTCAGAGGATGCCCTTGTTACAGCCGGGTTTGAATTTGATGTGCCGGTGCGGTTCGGGACGGACTATTTGGACGTGAATATGGTGTCTTTCATGGCGGGATCTGTCCCATCCATTCCAATTGTTGAGGTGCGGGTCTGATGCGTGAAGTTGATCCTGGACTACAAGCGCACCTTAGCACGGGCGCGACCTCTATGGCGCGCGCATGGATTGTTGAAAGGGCTGACGGCACCGTCATGGGATTCACTGACCATGATCGCCCGCTGACCATTGATGGTGTGATTTGCGAGCCTGGAACGGGCATGGATGCCACCGCCGTGGAAAGCACCACCGGGTTGGCGGTGGATAATTCCCAGGCAGCAGGGGCACTGTCGAGTGCTGGCATCACTGAGCTCGACATCGAGCGCGGCCTGTTCGATTCAGCGACCATCACAGTTTGGCAGGTAAATTGGGCGGAACCTACCCAGCGTATCCTGAGTTTTCGCGGCACCTTGGGTGAAATTCGACGCAGCGGCGGTGCCTTTGAGGCTGAGCTACGGGGTTTGGCGGAGGCACTGAACCGTCCCGTTGGACGCGTTTACATGCGCCGCTGCGACTGCATCGCCGGGGATGCGCGCTGTGGCTTTAACCCGGACGCAGAGGGTTTTTATGCCGATGCCGAGGTCGATTTTTTTGTCGGACGTAAGTCGATTGAGGTGCTGGGATTGGCCGACTACGAACCGGAATGGTTCCTCAACGGTCCGGTCAAGTGGTTGAGCGGTGCCAACAAGGATGCTGATGGTTTGATACGGGTTGATCGCCTGGACGGATCTGCACGCATTTTCGAGCTTTGGGAGGAAACCAAGCTACCGATCCAACGAGGCGACACGATACGGCTTTACGCGGGGTGTGATCGCACGGCCGAAATGTGCGCAGCGAAATTCGACAACTTCCTGAATTTCAGAGGCTTCCCGCATATCCCAGGAGAGGATTGGTCGGTTGCCTATCCAGTGCGCGGCACGCGGATGGACGGCGAAAGCCGCGAGACATGACCATGGTGAAAAAATCCGATTTCGTAGATGAAGCGCGCCGATGGATCGGCACGCCTTATCAACACCAATGCAGTGTTTGCGGCCAGGGCGCGGATTGTCTTGGTCTTTTGCGTGGTGTTTGGAGAGGGGTGCTGGGCCAAGAGCCGATGCCGATTCCGGTTTACACGCCTGACTGGACGGAAATATCAGGCAAAGAAACGCTTTTTGACGGAGCTAAAGCTCTGCTGCGCCCGGTGGACATTGATCAGCCGGGTGACATTCTTTTGTTTCGCATGCGTCGCGGCGCAGTTGCAAAACACCTGGCCGTGCGGGCGCAAAGCCCCACAGGCGTGCCCACAATAATCCACGCATATTCTAAGCGCGGCGTCGTTGAGACAGCGCTGACAGAACCGTGGCGGCGCAAAATCGTTGCGCGTTTTGAATTCCCAACAAGGGGCTGAACACGATGGCTACCATCCTTTTATCCACCATCGGTGCGGCTGTTGGCGGGACCTTTGGCGGGACGGTTTTAGGGCTGACCGGCGCTGCTGTCGGCAAGGCAGTTGGTGCTACTGTTGGCGGCCTAATCGATCAAAAGATCATGGGGCAGGGGTCCCGTGTCGTGGAAACTGGACGGATCGAGCAGTTTCGCCTGCAGGGCGTTCGCGAGGGCGAAGCGATCCAGCGTGTGTTTGGCCGCGCGCGGGTGGCGGGCCACTTGATTTGGTCAAGCCGTTTTCAGGAAGAAGTTGCTACGTCGACATCGGGCGGTGGCAAAGGCGGTGGACAGCCCAAAATCACAACCCAAAGCTATAGCTACACCGTTAGCTTGGCCTTGGCGTTGGGAGAGGGCGTCATTACGCGGGTAGGTCGGATCTGGGCAGATGGCCAGGAGATTCCGCGCGAATCCGTCAATATGACGGTTTATCGTGGGACTGACGATCAACTGCCTGATCCGGTTATCGCAGGTATTGAGGGGTTGGATAAAACCCCGACCTACCGCGGAACGGCCTATGTGGTTTTTGAAGATCTGGACCTGTCACGTTTTGGGAACCGCATCCCACAAATGAACTTTGAGGTGTTCCGGCGCGCGCAGCCGGAAACCCTTTCGTTGTTGGACCCATCTTTGGCCATCAAAGGCGTGGCGTTGATCCCTGGGACTGGCGAGTATTCCCTTGCTACAACGCCAGTAGAGTATCCCGGTGACTTTTCTGATGGACGGTTTGCCAACTTGAACTCAAGTCGTGGCGGGACCGATATTGAGGGTTCGCTTAGGGACTTGGGTGAAGAAATGCCCAACGTGAATAGCGTTTCGATGGTGGTGTCTTGGTTTGGCGATGATCTGCGTTGCGGCAGTTGCACGCTGACCCCGCGAGTGGAGCAAAAGGAAGCGGACGGTTTGCCTATGCCTTGGCGGGTAAATGGGGTTGGACGCAGCCAAGCCCAGCAGGTCAGCATGGTCGATGACAGGCCCGTTTATGGAGGTACGCCTGCGGACGCCGCTGTCTTGGAGGCCATTACCGCGTTGCAAGAAGACGGCAAAAATGTCGTGTTTTACCCGTTCATTCTGATGGATATTCCTGTCGCCAATGGTTTGCCAGACCCCTATTCCGACGCGCCTGATCAGCCGGTAAACCCTTGGCGCGGCCGCATAACTTTGAATCAGGCGCCGGGTCAGTCTGGCTCAACTGATAAAACGCCGGCTGCTGAGGCGGAGGTGGATGCCTTTTTCGGGACAGCTGGCCCCGGCGATTTTTCAGTCGCTAGCGGCGCGATAAGCTATTCTGGTCCGAACGAATGGTCTTATCGCCGTTTCATTTTGCACTATGCCCATCTGTGCGCAATGGCAGGTGGCGTTGAAGCGTTCAACATCGGTTCAGAGCTCCGCGGGCTTACCCAGATCCGGTCTGGCCAAGACATCTTCCCTGTTGTCCAACATTTGCAACAGCTGGCAGCCGATGTGCGTTTGATTTTGGGGTCCGAGACAAAAATTGGCTATGCGGCAGACTGGTCGGAGTACTTTGGGTATCAGCCGCAAGACGGCTCCGGGGACCTGTACTTCCATTTGGACGCGCTCTGGGCGCGGACGGAAATCGACTACGTTGGCATCGACAATTACATGCCCATTTCCGATTGGCGGGATGATCTCGGCCACGCGGATGAAGGGTATGGATCTGTCTATGATCTGGAATACCTCAAAAGCCAGGTCGCGGGTGGCGAGGGGTTTGATTGGTACTATCCGACTGCTGTGGACCGGGATGCGCAAAATCGAATTGAAATCACCGATGGCGCCTATGATGAGCCATGGGTTTATCGCTACAAAGATCTCAAGAGTTGGTGGAGCTTGCCACACTACAACCGGATTAACGGTGAACGGCAAGCTGCGCCAACAGGTTGGTTGCCACAGTCCAAACCAATCCGATTCACGGAATATGGTTGCCCTTCAGTAGACAAGGGAACCAACCAACCCAACGTCTTTTTTGATCCGAAATCGAGCGAAAGTGCATTGCCCCACTACAGTGACGGGTCTGTAGACACCTTAATGCAGGCGCAATATCTGCGAGCGACGTTGGAACATTGGGCCGACACCGCCAATAACCCCATTTCTGAAATCTATTTTGGCCCGATGGTAGATATGGACAACAGTCATGTCTGGGCATGGGACGCACGTCCGTGGCCGGAGTTTCCCAACCAGTTGGATGTTTGGACGGACGGCGACAATTTTGCGCTGGGTCATTGGGTCAATGGGCGTTTCAACGAACAGCCGTTGTCGGCCATCGTTGCTGAGATTTGCGAGATTTCGGGACAGGAAAACTTCGATGTATCTGATCTTTTGGGCATTACGCGCGGGACCGTGATCCAGTCAGTTCAAACCGGGCGACAATCGTTGCAGCCATTGATGCTGACCTACGATTTCACGGCAAGTGAAGCGACGGGTGATTTACGCTTTTTCAGCAAGCCGGATCGAATTGAATATACCATCGCAGCGGACGATATCGTTGTTTTGAGCGGCAACAGCTCTTTAGAAAAAACACGCTCGCCAGAGGCAGAATTGGTTGGGCGCGTGCGCGTCAATTTCTGGGATGATCTGCGGGACTACCAGTCTGGTACGTCTGAGTTCCGGTTGTCCAATGACGATGCGGGAGCAAGTTCCACCATTGATTTGCCGATCACGATGGAGCCGGAGTTTAGCTACACTGTCGCAAGCAAAGCCCTGATCGATGCGAGCGTTGGTCGGGATGAATTAAAGATCGGACTCCCGCCGTCGGTGGCACATATCTCTGCCGGTGACGTGGTGAAACTGAACGATGGTGAAACAGACGCTACTTATCGCATCAACCGGATAGAAGACTTTGGCACGCGGCTTTTGGAAGCGCAGCGGGTGGAGCAACGGGTTTACAAACGCAAAGATGTTTCGGCCGTCGGCGTGAGTTCATCTTCTTTGCAGGCTTCCCGTTCTGCAACGGTTCGTTTCCTTGACCTTCCGCTGTTGTCGTCAGAACAGTCGTCAGCGGCCCCTTATGTGGCGGCGACGGCTGACCCGTGGAATGACGGTGTTGCGATTTTTTCTTCGGCTTCAGAAAACGGCTTTGCGCTGAATACTGTACTCGACCGACGAACCAAGTTCGGCAAGACGACATCTGGCTTTGATCGAGGCCCTGTTGGACGCTGGGATGAAGCAACGCAGGTTTATGTAAAAGTGTCTTCCGGCACGTTGGAAAGTCGTCCACGCTTAGACGTATTGAATGGTGCAAATGTGGCCTTTGTAGGCAATGGCGATCCTGAAGGGTGGGAAGTTTTTCAATACGCCCACGCAGATTTGCAACCCGATGGTGGATACCTTTTGTCCGGTCTGCTGCGCGGGCAAGCTGGCACGGAACAGATAATGCCTGAAAGCTGGCCTGAGGGGTCAGAGATTGTTTTCATGGATCAAGCCATTGAGCAGATATCGCTGCCAGACTCGGACCGTGGATTGGAACGATTTTTCCGTGTGGGTCCTGTTGATCGGCCGGTCAGCGATGCGACCTATGTTAGTCAGGTTCACAGTTTTGATTTGATAGCCCTTCGCCCCTTTGCGCCGGTGCACTTGCGTGCTCTCAGCGGTGTTTCGGGCATTTCTACGTCTTGGATCCGGCGAACTCGCATTGACGGGGATAGCTGGCAGGGATTTGACGTGCCGCTTGGCGAAACGACGGAGCAATACTTGGTCCGTGTACTAGCAAATGGGCAGGTTGTGCGCGAAGCGACCGTTACCCAACCTGCATGGACTTACTTGGCGACGGACATTGCAACCGACGGCGTCACCGGGCTTGTCGATCTTGAAGTAGCCCAGATTTCTGAGCGTTTCGGCCCGGGCAGTGTGGCTCGCGTAACTGCATCAGTGTGATATGCGGGCGGTTTTGCATCAGGACCTGATCGCGCTGGCGCGGTGTTTGCTTTTGGTCGAGAGCAACGCCCAACGAGTTTTTGCGCGCCGTAAAATCCGCATGGCACATTTGGCAGATGTCTACCGCATCAAGCACGGCGTTTCCCATCCCAAGCTTGGGGATGGAACGCTGTCTTCGGCTTTGTCAGGATGTGAAAGAGGCGAAGAAATGCCTGTGGATCGCCCCCAATATTCCCAGGCATTGCAGACGTCGCTTAGCGAGGTGCAGCGGTTTCGTGCACTTCACCCGGTGGCGCATGAAACGCAGCGCGGGGCCGCTGGGTCCATCGCAAGTCGCGCCCCAGGCAGGGCGTCACCGCAATCGGTGCAATAGCCAAACTCCCCCTCTTCGATACGGTCTAGTGCCGCTTTTATTCGGCGCACTTCCAACTGACGGCGCTGTTGCGTGCCTTTGGCCGTCGCCTGTTGTTGGAGCGCATCCATGCGGCTGAGCCGTCCAACCATTTGTTGGTCAAGCTCCACCACTGCGCGATCCTGAGACCTGGCGTCGCTTTCAGCTTCCAAGTTGGACAGGGCCTCGCGCAGCTTTGCTGCGTATTTCGCAATCTCATTTTCTGTGATCATGGCCATCACCGAAGAAAAATTGCTGTTATTGAACCGCCTTGATACTATGTGGTCAACTAGAGTTAGACTACGAGGCGAAGGCGATGGCCCAACCCACCCCAAAAATTACCGAACTTGATCCTGTCTGGGCGCGTATCCGGCAGGATGCCAATGCGTTGATTGAAGAAGAGCCTATCATGGGCGGTTTGGTGCATTCCGGCATCTTGCATCACGGCTCTTTGGAAAAGGCGCTGAGCTATCGAATGGCGCTGAAATTGTCGTCGGACGAGATGCCGACCCAGATCCTGCGTGAACTGGTGGAGGAGGCTTATGCCTCTGACAAAACGCTGGGGGAGGCGGCACGTGCCGATTTGACCGCAGTGTTGGAACGTGATCCAGCGTGCCACCGCCTGATCCAGCCGATCCTTTTTTTCAAGGGTTTTCAAGCGGTTCAGGCCTACCGCGTGGCCAATTGGCTGTGGCGCAACGGGCGCAAGCCCATGGCTTGGTTGATCCAGATGCGCACGTCAGAGGTGTTTGGCGTCGATATCCATCCCGGCGCGACCATCGGGCGGGGCATCATGATCGACCATGCCCATTCCATCGTGATCGGCGAAACCGCAATTGTTGGCGACAACGTGTCGATGCTGCATTCCGTGACGCTTGGCGGTACGGGCAAGGCGGATGGTGACCGACATCCGACAATTGAAAACGGCGTTTTGATCGGGGCAGGGGCCAAGGTTCTGGGCAACATTACTGTGGGGTACTGTTCCCGCGTGGCTGCTGGTTCGGTTGTTCTGCAAGACATCGCGCCTTGCAAAACCGTGGCTGGCGTTCCTGCAAAGGTTGTGGGGGAAGCCGGTTGTGCCCAGCCGTCACAATCAATGGATCAACTGCTCAATTACCAGTGAGCTTTTCAAAATCCCGGTGTGATATCAGGCCAAAAGCCTCCACCGTTTGAAGACTCAACATATCTGAATCGATCCCACCCTGCTTTTGATAGAGCCGGATGGCAATTTTGGTCTGGTCGTCCAACCATCCGGTTGGCGGGCCGCCCAAGAAGCCTCTGGCATTCAGGGCTCGCTGTAAGCTTTCTACAAAGCGCTGGGTGTAGTGCTGGGGACAGATGGTTTCGAAGAAAAGCTCCTCCCGCTCCCGGATCACGTTCTGGCGCTGCTCTGTCTTGTAGGTTGCGGGTCGCACGACCTCTGTTTCACCGGTTTCGATGTCTACTGCCAGGCGCGGCGGCGTCAGCTCCGTTTTATGGGTGATCGTCTCAATGATGGCGGGCGTGACTTGGTAGGCAAAACACTGATCGGCCCTGGCTTTGCGTGGTAAAAGCGGATGGTTGGGGTGCGACAAGGGCGAGACAATTTGCGCAACGTCAGCACCCGGGGCCGGAGTGGCCCAGGTTAAAACGCCCGCAAGGGCGGCGGTGAGGAGCGTGTTTTTCATCTTGTCTGCCTGACGCACTGGTATGCGCCAATTGTGGCAGAATAGTGTCGCGTGGGTCAGCCGGGCTCACGTACCTCGACCAATTTATCGAGCAGGTACGAGATATCTTCCACCAGATCAGCAACCACATGCACCACTTGGCCATCGCGTTGAATGCGGCCCGTGACCCGCAAAAGCCGCCCTGCCACCACCGCGCGGCGAAACTTCTGGTACATCTTCTGCCAAACCACCACGTTGCAGATGCCGGTTTCATCCTCCAGCGTCACAAAAATCACCCCCTTCGCCGTTCCGGGCCGCTGGCGGACCAGCACAAGCCCCGCCACAGTCACCCGCGCCCCTTCAGGGGGTTCATCCAGTCGGCGGCAGGGCAGGGCGCGTGGCGGGCGGGGCCAAGGGTTGGGATTGGACATAGAACAAATATAGAACATTTAAAGTCCTGCGGCAACACCACCCCTTCCAATCTGTGCCGCAACCGTTAGGGTCTCGTAACACCTGAGGAAGAGCCTCTTATGCCAACAATTACCTTTATTGATCCACACGGCACCGCGCACAGCATCGAAGCGCAGACCGGTGGCAGCCTTATGGAGGCCGCCCGAGACAACAACGTGCCAGGCATAGAAGCTGATTGTGGCGGCGCCTGCGCTTGTTCTACGTGCCATGCATATGTCGATGACGCTTGGGTAAGCCGTTTACCACAAAAAGATGCGATGGAAGAAGACATGCTCGATTTCGCTTGGGAAGCCCATCCAACCCGTTCACGTCTAACCTGCCAGGTACCAGTCAGTGACGCGCTCGACGGACTGGTAGTGCATATGCCGGAGCGTCAGCTTTGAGGGCTGTGTTCACTGTCTTGGCTGCCGCAGTTTTGTCTTCTGCCCCTGTTGGCGCGCAATCTCTTGGCGGTACTGACGGCACAACCCAACTGACAATAGATACGCCCGTTTATCGCTATGGCCACGGGATTATGGGTGATGTACCCGAGTGGTCCCGACTTTGCCTGTCTCGCGGTGGCAAAAGGGGATGCGTAACGCTCGGCCCTTCTGCGGTGTTTGAAGAGATGGAAGCCCGACTTGCTGACATTGATCAAGATGGGGAAGCCGAGGCAATTGTCGTGGAATCGAACGAAGACCTCGGCGCGGCGCTGGTTATTTACGACCTAGAAAAGGATCAGATTACGCGCACAGCTACGCCAAATATCGGCACTCGCTACCGGTGGCTCGCCCCGATAGGGGGCGCGGATTTTGACGGTGACGGTGCAATGGAAGTAGCCTTCGTTGATCGACCCCATTTGGCGAAAACGCTGCGGATTTGGCGCTACACATCTGGTAAGTTAACTCAAATCGCGAGCATGCGTGGCGTGACGAACCACAAAATCGGAGAGAACTTTATTGCTTCTGCCATCCGCAATTGCGACGGGCTGCCGGAGATGGTGCTGACCGAAGCTACGCGCCGAACAATCATCGCTGTTCGTTTTGAAGGTGATAGGCTGATCAGGCGGGAAATGGGTCCCTACGCGGGACCAAAAAGCATCAAAAATGCAGCGGCCTGTTAGCGCACCGGCACATCAAGCTCTGGCCCACGCCGTCGAAACTGGCTCAGTGCCAATCCTGCGAGGATGAGCACGAGCGCGCCCAGGAACTGTCCAGGCAGCGACTCGCCCAACAAAACAACTCCAAAAACCACCGCAAAGACAGGAACCTGATAGTTCACAAGGCTCAGGAACGACGGCCCCGCTGTGTTGATGATTGTCACCAGCACCACTGTTGCCAGCGCAGTTGGGAACAGCCCCAAATAAAGCACCGCTGCAATCGCCTGGCCATTCATATCCTGCGGCGGCCCTTCAACCAACAATGCTATCGGCATGCTGATAAAAGCAGCAATCAAAAGCCCGGCTGACGAAAAGCTCAGCGTGGACACATCTGGCGTCAGTCGCGTGATGATGGACCCTATTGCATAACAGCTAGCCGCACCAACGCAGGCCAGTCTGGCAAGCCCTTCCAGATCGCCGCCGCGCGATCCTAACGCGCCGCCGCCGATCAGGATTACAACACCCACAAAACCCACACCAAACCCAAAAGCCTTCCACCGGCCCATCCGCTCTCCGGGCACAAAAAAGTGTGCCAGCGGCAGAACCAACAGCGGTACGACGGCCATCGTGATACCCGCAAACCCGCTTGTGACGCGTAATTGTCCCCAGGCCAGCAGGGTAAACGGGATCGCGTTTGTAAAAAGTGCCATGCCTAGGCAATGGGCCCAGATGCGCGGGCCATTGGGTGCCCTCCATTTCGGCAGACCTCGACCCATAATGGAAGAAAAAGCCGTCAAAGCCGCTGCTGCGATAGTGATGCGTACGGCGGCGAGCATGAAGGGGCCAAAACCGGTCAATCCGATTTTACCGCCCATAAATGAGGCGCCCCAGATCACTGCCAGAAACACCAGCAACAACCAACTTTTAATCCCGGGTGCGGTGCCCTTTGCCATCAAAGAAAACCCTGTAACAATCACTCAACGATAGGTGGTTAGCGCTGCCCTTGCACGTGAAAACTTAACATTTTGAGCAAATCTACGGCGGATTTCGGCGACCAAATAGGACAGTGAAAACAAAAAACCCTGCCCAAGGATGCTCGGGCAGGGCATATTGCAACCTATGGCGGAAATCAGTTCTTTTCTTTGTCCACCATCTTACCCGCAGAAATCCATGGCATCATGCCGCGCAGGGTTTCACCGACCGCTTCGATCTGATGTGCGTCATTGTTGCGGCGGATCGCTTTGAACGATGGTTGACCCACAGAACATTCGTTCATCCAATCGCGCACGAAACGCCCTTGCTGAATGTCATCGAGAACGGCTTTCATGCGTGCCTTGGTTTCATCATAAGGCAAGATGCGCGGGCCGGAGACGTATTCGCCGTATTCTGCAGTGTTGGAGATCGAGTAGTTCATGTTCGCGATGCCGCCCTCGTAGATCAGGTCCACGATCAGCTTTACCTCATGCAGGCATTCGAAATATGCCATCTCTGGTGCGTACCCGGCTTCTACCAACGTCTCAAAGCCCATGCGGATCAGTTCAACCAGGCCACCGCACAACACGGCTTGTTCGCCAAAGAGGTCGGTTTCACACTCTTCCTTGAAGTCGGTCTCAATGATACCGGACCGGCCGCCGCCGATAGCGGAGCAATAGGACAAGCCGATTTCCAGCGCTTTGCCGGAAGCATTTTGGTCAACGGCTACCAGGCAAGGCACGCCGCCGCCTTTGACGTATTCGCCGCGCACCGTGTGACCTGGTCCTTTTGGCGCCATCATGATTACGTCAACGCCGGGCTTCGGCTCAATCAGGCCGAAGTGTACGTTCAGACCGTGGGCAAACGCGATGGCCGCGCCGTCTTTCAGGTTGTCGTGGACGTACTTCTTGTAAGTTTCTGCCTGCAATTCATCGGGCATGGTCAGCATGATCAAGTCACACCAGGCTGCCGCTTCGGCAATCCCCATTACCTTCAGGCCTTCGCCTTCTGCTTTTGCCGCGCTGGGGGAGCCTTCGCGCAAGGCTACAACCACGTTATTGGCACCTGAATCCCGCAGGTTCAGCGCATGAGCATGACCCTGGGAACCATAGCCCAGGATCGCCACGTTCATGTCTTTGATCATATTGATATCGCAATCGCGATCATAATAGACGCGCATGTTCTTTTCTCCTCGTCAGAACACTTAAACTGCGCGCCAGCATACGGTCAAAAATGCCCCACCGTGTTCAATAAAATCTACTTTCGTTCAATAAATGAGATTTCCATGCGTTGAATTTATGATACCAGAAAATTCATGCAGAGACTCTTTCCTTTGTTCAAAAATATCCCGGGGGAGGCGATGCCGGGGGCAGCGCCCCAAAACGGAGCGAAGCGACACATAGGCGTGCGGGCGCAGCCCGCCCATTATGGCTAGACATGTACACACTCGACGACACAGACCGGCGTCTTTTGCGCCTTTGGCAAACCGCGCCGGATCTCTCAGTAGCGGACCTTGCCAGCCAGGCAGATCTCCCACCCGCGTCTTGCTGGCGCCGCATCGAAAAGTTGGAGGCGGCGGGCATTATCCGCGCCCGGACAATTCGCGTGGATCCGCGTGCGCTGGGATATGCTGTTGACGTCAGCCTGCGTGTCACGCTCGACAAAACTGCCCGCGATGCTTTCGACACATTTCTTGCAGCCGCTCGCGATATACCGGAGGTCAATGAAATCCAGACTTTTCTCGGTCGGGTTGACGTGCGCCTGAACGTGATCGCGCGCGACATGACACACTACCAACAAATCTACCGAACCCAGATTCTGTCCTTGCCGCATATCGCCGATATTGAGGCGTTGATGCACGTGGCTGACGTGAAAATAGCGCGGACGCTGCCGCTTTGACCGACCTAGACGATATGGACCGTGCGATCCTGCGCACTCTACTGGCCGATGGACGCTTGAACGCCGCCCGCGTGGGCCAGATTGTGGGCCTTAGCCAGCCCGCAGCCTGGCGGCGCATTCGCAAACTGGAAGAAGCAGGTGTGATCGCGGGCCGGTCGCTTGAACTAGACGCAGATGCGCTTGGCTTTTCGGTGACTGTTTTTCTGGGTGTGAAGCTGGCTACCAAAGGGCAGGTCAGTATCGAAGACTTCGAACGTGCTGCCGCTGCCATTCCGGAAGTGCAGGTGATCCAACACGTGCTGGGTCTTTATGATTATCGCTTACGTGTGGTGGCGCGTGATATCGCAGATTTTGAACGAGTCTTGCGCCGTCGCATCATGACCCTTCCCGGCGTCGGCAACGTCGAGGCCAATGTGCTTTTATCCGAAGAAAGCAGACCTCCGCCGGGCTTAAGCGCGCATTAGGGTGGGTGTGAACCCACCCTTACACATTAAAAGTAAGGTGTTGGATCGACGCTTTCAGTGCCTTTGCGGATCTCAAAGTGCACAAAGCTCGGGGAACCGCCGGCGACTTTTCCAACCGTGGCCCCACGCGACACCTTCTGCCCTTTTTTCACGGCCACGTTGGAGACGTTGGAATAGACGGTGTAGACGTTGCCGGGGTGCCGGATCAGGACAATTTTGGTATTGGACCCGGCACTTGATACCAGTGCCACTTCACCATCATCTGCCGCCTGCACCGAGGCACCTTTAGGCGCTGCGAAGTCTATGCCCTCATTGCCGCCAGGTTTTGTCGAATAACCGCGCAAAACCTTGCCCGACACAGGGCGTTGCATCTTGGGCACATTGCTGCTGGCGGTGCGTTGCTCCACCAGGTTAGGGCTTTTCGGAACGGGTGAAGATTTCACCTCATCCGGGTCGGGCAGGGGATCGACGCTTGATGGCGGCAGCGGCGTAGGGGAGCCGTCGCCAGGCTGCGTTGCAGCTGCGGCCACGTCCCGCCGGGGTGATCCATCTGCCACCACAGGTATCAAAAGCTGCTGGCCATTGCGAATTTCCAGATCCTTGCCAAGCCCGTTCCAGCTGGCAAGGGAATTCACGCTCACATCGTAGAGCCGCGCGATAGAATACGCGGTCTCACCAGGCTCTACCACATGGCGGATTGGCTCCGGCCCCTGTTGAACCGCGGCCGTGGTTGTGGTGGTTTGTCCGTCGGCGCGTCCGATGGCTGTGGAGGCAATGCTTTCCAGGTTTGTGGTGCTGTTAGCAGTGTCTGTTTGTCCGGCTGGCGTGACAATGCCTTTGGGCAGGGCCAGAACTTCACCGCCGCGTGGTCGGTAAGTGACGGGCAACCCATTGTGGCGGGCCAGATCTGCACCTGTCATGCCGACGCGTCCGGCCAGTTCGTCCATGGTTTCGCCGCCGTTGGCCACGATAACCTGATAGTTTGGATAGCTGATCACCCCGCGCGCATCCGGTTTGGGACGCGGTGCGACGTTTTGAGCGCTGCCAGCTGTATCTGGCCGCCGGTCTATTCCGTTGCGCAAGCTTGAAAGATCGACACCTTGGCAGGCCGCCAGCGCAATCGCTGATGCCCCCAGGATGAGTGTTGTCCGCAAGGTCATAACTGCCTAACCCTTTGCCTCAATGCGCCCTCTGGTGGGGCTTTTTTCGTCCTAGAGGTCCTGTGCAACCCCTTCTACCAACGGTACAAATCGAACCGGTTCCAGCTCTTGATACTCCAGGCCGTCCTCTGTCTTTTCGACCCGGATCAGGTGCTGCACCGTGTCCGTTTGTCCAACTGGTAGCACCATTATACCGCCAACCCGCAATTGAGCCAAGAGTGTCGCTGGCGGGTCTTCTGCTGCTGCGGTCAAAAGGATACGGTCAAAGGGTGCCTGATCGGGCAGCCCGCGTGATCCATCCCCGGTCATAACGATCACATTGACCAGCGACAGGTTGTCTATGGTGTAACGCGCTTCGCGTGCCAACCGCCTGTGACGCTCGATGGTGTAGACCCTGCGACACAAATGGGCCAACACGGCGGCCTGATAACCAGAACCGGTTCCCACTTCCAAAACTTTGTCGCGGGGACCTACGTCTAACGCCGTGGTCATTTTGCCGACAATGCTGGGTTGGCTGATGGTCTGGCCAGAGTTGATCGGTAGGGCCATATCTTCATAGGCCCGGTCTTTGAACGTTCCTTGCACGAACAGATGGCGAGGAACCTTTTCCATTGCTTCCAGAACGCGTGCGTCGGTCACACCGCGCGACCGCAGCCCAAACATGAACTGCATTTTCTGCTCAGCCGTTGGCTCCATCATTGGAAAACTCCGCGCAGTCGGTCCAAGCTGTTTTGGCAGGTCAGATCCGCCCGCATGGGCGTAACACTCACAAATCCCTCAAGATTTGCATGCGCGTCGGTCCCCGGTGCGGTTGGTACATCCTGCGGTCCGCCGTCTATCCACAAGAACCTGCGCATGCCGCGCATCTGGGGCACAGTCTTGAATTCCGTCGTCTCTCGCCAACCTTGTGCCACCGCTTTCACGCCTGCCACATCTGCTGCTGGAACGGGCGGGAAGTTCACGTTGTAGAAGAGGTCGTAGGGCCCTTCGTGCCATGGCGCTTCATCCAGAAGGCTGCGAACCACCGCTTCGCCATGGGCATTTGCAGCCTCAAACGTGTCACCCAATTCCCGGTTGCGGGGGCCATAATACTGGCTCAACGCGATGCCCTTTACGTGGTGCAACGCGGCTTCCATCACGGCCCCAATTGTGCCTGAATAAAGGGTATTTTCAGCTGAATTGTTGCCGCGGTTGACGCCGGATAACACCAGATCGGGCTTGGCTTCATCCATCACATCAAAAAGCCCAGCCAGTACGCAGTCCGCAGGGCTTCCGTCTACGGCGAAATCCCGCTCACCGACTTGCTCGATCTGCATTGCGCGCGAAAAACTGATGCAGTGGCCCACCCCGGACTGTTCTGATGCCGGTGCAACGGTCCAAACGTTCTCGTCGCCTGCAATCGCGGTTGCGATACGGTTCAGAACGCGCAGCCCTTCGGCCCGAATCCCGTCGTCATTGGTTATTAGTATGCGCATCCCCGCCCCGGTGTTCTTTTGCTTGATCATTACCGGGCGGGTCGGGCTGTGGGAAGGGGAAACCACGCGAACAGTTGCGCAAATCGGTCGCCTGAGCGACGAGCTAGGGAATCGTTGACAGCCAAGGTGGTGCGCCGGACACTAAACGCACTGATTTGACGCAATTCTGCAAAGGACGCTGCCCCATGTTCCGAACCCTTCTTGCCACCACCGCCATTGCCGCTGTTGCATCGATGGCCCAAGCAGACCTGACCCTGACAATTCTGCACACAAACGATGTTCACGACCGATTTGAACCGATCAGCAAATACGACAGCGGTTGTTCGGATGAGGACAACGCAGAAGGCAAATGTTTCGGCGGCATCGCACGTCTGATTACGGCGATAGACGCGGCCAAAGCGCGGGCAGGCGACAACGTGTTGCTGCTGGACGCGGGTGACTGGTTCCAGGGTTCCCTTTTTTACACCCAGTACGGCGGTGATCTGGCTGCAGAATTTATGACCCAGATCGGGTATGATGCCATGGCCGTGGGCAACCACGAATTTGACGATGGTCCCGAAGGGCTGGCGGCGTTCCTCGACAAAGTGGCCTTTCCGGTTCTATCCGCCAATATTGACGTCAGCGGCAACAATTTGCTGGCCGGGCGGATCCAGAAATCGGTTGTGCTTGAAGTAGGCGGTCAACAGATCGGCGTTGTGTCGGTTCTGGCAGAAGACACGCCAGAGACGTCATCGCCCGGCGAAAGCGTGATCTTTTCTTCCGCAGTTGACGCGGCGCAGGCAGAAATTGATCGGCTAAGCGCGGACGGCGTTAACAAGATCATCCTTCTGACCCACGTTGGTCTTTCCCAGGACCGCCAATTGGCGGAGGCGTTGAACGGTGTGGATCTGATCATCGGCGGGCACTCCCATACGCTTTTGAGCAACTCTGCCGAACGGGCATCCGGGCCTTATCCGACGATGGTTGGCGGGGTGCCGATCGTTCAGGCGTATGCCTACAGCAAGTATCTTGGCGAATTGAAAGTGACTTTTGATGACGCGGGCGTTGTGACTGCCATGTCCGGCGACCCGATCCTATTGGACGCGTCGGTGGCAGAAGATGCCGCTGCCGTGGCGCGGATGGATGAGCTTGCTGTCCCGCTGGAGGCGCTGCGTAACAAGGTTGTGGCTGAATCAGCTGCAGCAATTGAAGGTTCGCGCGAGGTTTGCCGCGCCGTTGAATGCCCAATGGGATCACTTATTGCTGACGCGATGCTCGACCGTGTGAAAGGCCAGGGGGTTGAAATAGCGCTCCAAAACGGCGGCGGCGTACGGGCATCGATTGACGCAGGCCCGGTGACAATGGGGGAGGTTCTTACGGTTCTGCCTTTCCAGAACACGCTTTCCACCTTTGAGGTCACAGGCGCCGTGATGGTTGCCGCGCTGGAAAACGGTGTCAGCAAGATCGAAGAGGGTGCGGGCCGGTTCCCGCAGGTTGCGGGTATAAGCTATACCGTGGATCCATCCCAGCCAGCAGGCAGCCGGATTTCCGATGTGAAAGTGGCTGGCCAACCGATTGACCCGGAAAAGGTCTACAAAGTTGTGTCCAACAACTATGTTCGTAACGGCGGGGACGGCTACAAGATGTTCCGCGATGCGCAAAATGCCTACGACTTCGGCCCGGACCTTGCTGATGTTACCGCAGAATACATGGCCAAAATTGGCCCCGTGACAGCGGGGGTCGATGGGCGGATCAGCGTGAAATGATCCGATCGGTCGTACTGGCGGCGGCGCTGATCGGCAGCGCCGCCAATGCCAGCCAAAGCTGTTTTGCGCGCGCCTATTCTGACAGCCATATGGCGCGGAACCCCAACCAGACAGTGGAGGTGATGTGGATCGCTTTCCAAGGTGACGCGAATAATGCGCGCCATGTGGGCGATTGGGCCGATACCACTGTGCAGTTGAAAGGAGAGGGCGGCGCGTTTTTTGAGCGGCTCTTTTGTGATGGCGCGAACGGGTCAAAAGTGACGTGCCGGGTGGAATGTGACGGCGGCTCTTTCACGGTGGCCTGGCGCAACAGCGATACAATTTTGGTCACCACTGGTCGACAAGGGTTCTACGTCACGAGCCAATGTGAAGGGGCGGTCAATCGGGTGGTGAAAGATCGCGGAGCGGCGTCCACAACGTATCGGTTGAACCGCGTAAGTGTCGAAGCGTGCCCGAAACGCCAATGATGAGGCTCGCGATAAAGGCAGCTTTATCGGTAGTGTTCCTGTGTCTTGCGAACGCTACGATTGCGCAACAATCCTGCTGGGCGCGGGATTATTCAGACGCGCATCTGGCCAAGCACCCGGATCAGGTGGTCCGTCAAATGGTCGTGCTCTTTGAAGGCCAGGCAGATGGACCGGGCGAACTTGGGCAGACGGCAGGGGTTGAGGTGTTTTTTCGCGATGATCCGCGGCCTTGGTCAAACGGGTTTTATTGCCCCCCGGATGCAGAAGGCGGCGCGCTTTGCGCGATTGACTGTGATGGCGGTGCGTTTGTGGTCAGTTGGCGCGATGTGGATACCATCCTGTTGAAAACCAACGGCTTTGTTGTGGGGGTGCATTGCGACGGCGAAGAAGAGCCCAAAACCCGCAACGTGTCTGATACGGGCGCGGCAGAGACCGTCTTTTTGTTACGGCGCACCGGGATCGACGCGTGTCCCGCCGACTGGGTCCAATAGCGACATTTAGCCAAAATGTGCCGCTGCGCGGCGCGAGATGAGCGCTGACGCGCGGCGGGCGTTCTTTTCGGTCGACGTATTTTAACGTGTACGCTGGTGGATGTGGCTGCCACGGCACCTGCTGTGGAAGCACTTTGGCAAAAACAATGGGGCCGCCAGCACACGCGATGTGGCGGCCCGTATGTTGGTTAGCTGAGTTGGCCTTCAGAAGTGATCATGGTTTTTCCACCGAGCCAGGGATGCAGCGCTTTTGGCAAGGTTACGGATCCATCAGCCTGTTGACCGTTTTCTAGCACAGCAATCAGGCAGCGTCCCACCGCCAGGCCAGAGCCGTTGAGTGTATGCACAAATTCCGGCTTTTTGGCACCTTCTCGACGCAGGCGCGCATTCATACGCCGGGCCTGAAAATCGCCGCAAACCGAGCAGGAGCTGATCTCTCGGTATGTATTCTGTCCGGGAAGCCAAACCTCTATGTCATGGGTGCGACGGGCGCCAAATCCCATGTCGCCGGTGCACAGCACCACAGTTCGGTAGGGCAGTTCCAGGGCCTCCAGAATACCTTCGGCAAGACCGGTCATGCGGTCCAGTTCTGCCCGGCTGTCTTCCGGTTTGGTCACGGACACCATTTCGACCTTTTCGAACTGGTGCTGGCGTAGCATGCCCGCTGTGTCGCGGCCGGCTGAGCCTGCCTCTGACCGGAAACACAGGCTGTGGGCGGTGTAGCGGCGGGGCAGATAGCCCTCATCAATGATGTGGCCTGCCACCAGATTGGTCAGCGTCACCTCTGAGGTGGGGATCATCCACCAGCCATTGGTGGTCTGGTAGCTGTCTTCAGCAAACTTTGGCAATTGTCCGGTGCCGTACATGGTTTCATCGCGCACCAACACCGGGGTGTTGACCTCCGTCAGGCCATTTTCCGTTGTATGGGTGTCGATCATGAATTGCGCCAATGCCCGGTGGAGCCGTGCCACAACACCGGACATTACCACAAAGCGGGATCCGGACAGTTTCGCGGCTGTTTCAAAGTCGAGCCCCGGTTTCACGCATTCGATTTCAAAGTGTTCCACGGGCGCGAAGTCAAAGACGCGCGGCATGCCCCAACGACGCAGTTCTACATTGTCGGCCTCGTCCGCGCCTTCAGGCACGTCATCGTATGGCAGATTTGGAATGCCCGCGAGCACGTCCGTCAGTTCCGCGTCGAGCGTCTTGGCGTCTTCTTCCAGCGTTGCAATTTCTGCTTTCTTGTCGGCCACAAGCCCGCGCAGGCGCTCAAATTCTGCCTCGTCGCCGCGGCCTTTAGCAGCACCGACCTGCTTGCTGGCAGCGTTCCTGTCTGCAAGGGCCGTATCCGCGGCGGCGATTTTTTCGCGCCGCCGGGCGTCTAGGGCCAAGATGGAGGATGACATCGAACTAAGCCCCCGCATTGCCAGACCGGCATCGAACCCCTGGGGGTTTTCGCGGATTGCTTTGATGTCATGCATCGCTCTCTTGTCCTTTGCTTGGTGCGTTACAGTGGTGCGCTGGCTTATGACGTATGGTCCGGCGCTGGGCAACCGGTCACGTGGGGGTGGATTAAGGGTGTGTTAACCATGTCCCTGGATGCTGGCGGCATGGTTCGGATAGGTTTCATAGGGATGTTGTGCGTTCTGGTCGGATGCGACACACCGGCGGTTGGATTTGTCGCGGATCGAAAGGAGATTGTGGAGGTCGGTCCACACCGGTTTCAGGTCTACTTGAAAGAGGATCGGGCGCAGGCGGTGCGGTTGAACCAGATCTCGCTTGGCCAAACAAAAGAGGCAACAGCCGCGGCCCGCACAGCAGTGCAGCAAGCGTCAGGGTGCGAAATTGGGCGCGTGCTGGATGGGTCGGATCAGGTGCTTTTAAAGGTTGAACTGGACTGCAATTAGGTCGGTGGTTCAACGCGGATACGGAACGTGTGCGGGGCCCTAAAAACTCAGTAATTCAGGGACCGGTCTACAAGATGGAGCGGGGTTTCACCGCGCGCATCCCGTGCGATGTTTTCAGCGGCAAAGACGCAGGCTGTCGCTGCTTGGGTTTCAGCTGCCACATGGGGTGTTACCAACACACGCGGATGGCTTCGGTATGGATCGTTTGCGGGTAGGGGTTCTTGCCGGAAAACATCAAGCGTGGCCGACCGAACCTGACCACTGTCAAGCGCGGCTAACAATGCGGCGTCGTCGATAGCCTCCCCCCGGCCCGCGTTCACAATGGCGACGCCGGGTTTGGCCAGGGCCAGAGTTTCCGCGTTCAGGACGTTTTCGGTTGCTGTCGTGTTTGGCAACAGCAGCACCAAGATATCTGATTGTTCCAGAACACTTTTCAGGCCCTCTGCGCCGTGGAAAACCTGCATTGGTGCATCCGGTTTCGGCCCCCGTGACCAGCCAATGGTTATGAACCCGACCTGGTGCACAACTGCGGCGCAAGCGGTGCCAAGCGCACCGGCCCCAAGGAAACCAACAGTTCGCGTGTTGGCGAGCGGTGGTCCCCAATCCCAGCGCCAGTCATCCTTGGGCATCGTGACAAAGTCTTGCGTGTGCAGATGATGGTACAAAACCTGGCCAAGGACAAATTCCGTCATGGTCTGGGTCATCCCAGGCTCCACCATGCGGGCCAGGGGCTGCGTGAGCGTCGGGTTCTTCAAGAGTTTGTCAGGGCCAGCCCAAAGGCTTTGGATCAGCCGTACGTTTTTATAAACGCTGAGGTCATCGTCGTCGCGCGCGGGCGCGTAGATGATGTAGTCGATGCTGCCGGGGTCGCTCGTGTCGCGGGTTAACTCCACGGAAAGGTTGAGCCGCGCAAACTCCGCTTCCAACGCCGGTTTGTATTCAGGCCAAAGAGCGTCGCGTGCAGAAAACAGGATTTTCATCGTAGCCTATGAATATGTGCGGATTGGACAAGCCCGAAGGCCACCATCAAAACCAGCATTGCAGACCCGCCGTAGCTGACAAGGGGCAGGGGGACGCCAACCACCGGCGCAAGCCCCATCACCATCGACATGTTAACGGCGAAGTAGAAAAAGAATGTGGCGCCGACACCGATTGTGAGGATCGCACCAAACCTGTCCCGGTTCGTCAAAGCGGAGGCCAGACAGAACATCAGGATCAATGCGTAAAGCACCAGCAATGTGATCCCACCGACAAAGCCGAATTCTTCCCCAAGGGTCGTGAAAATGAAGTCAGTGTGCTTTTCCGGCAAGAAGTTAAGCCGTTGCTGGGTGCCTTGCATAAAGCCACGCCCAGTCAGGCCGCCGGACCCAAGCGCGATTTTTGACTGGGTGATGTGATAGCCAGACCCAAGTGGGTCTGACGACGGATCAAGAAATGTCTCAATCCGTTTGTACTGATAGTCTTTGAGCATTTGGTATTCGGTGTCTTTCGACGCAAAAACCCCTGTGACCAGCAGTGTGACGCTTAAGATCGCGGCGGCAAAGTACCACCAGCTGACGCCCGCCACGAACATCACAATTGCCCCGCCAGCAAGGATAAGCAGAGCTGTTCCGAGGTCCGGTTGTTGCAGGACCAAAAGGCTCGGCACCACGATCAGCAAGATAGGCATCAAGACCCAGAGCGGGCGCGAAACCTTTTTTTCATCCAACCAGTCATAATAAAATGCCAGTGCCATCACGACACCGATTTTCATTAGCTCAGAGGGTTGCAGCGTCATGAAGCCGAGGTCGAGCCAGCGCTGGGCGCCCCCGCGCGAGACGCCGATGTAGGGCACGGCGAGCAAAAGTGCTATGCCCGCAAGATACGCTACTGGGCTGATTTCGCGCCAGAAATTGAGCGGGATGAATGCCATGATCAGCATCAGGACAAACCCCATGGCGAAGCGTACAATTTGGGGTTCGGCCCAACGTTCCAAATCGCCGCCGGCCACCGAATAGAGCATCAGGAAACCGGTAGACGCCACGGCAATCAGCAACAGAGCAAGCGGCCAGTTAAAGTAAAGCACTTTTGAGATCCCGGTGGGGATCGTGCGGATGTCCTGCTCAAGATAACTCATGCCTTGTCAGCCGTACGCCGCGCGGTGACCTGACTGGGTAGCGCGCGGTAGTTCATGTCAGGGGCCAGTTCCAGCGCCTTTTGCATGATGTCACGGGCAACCGGGGCAGCCGCCTTCGACCCACCGCCGCCGTGTTCCACGATGACAGAGATCGCAAATCGCGGGTTTTCAGCTGGGGCATAGGCCACAAACAGTGCGTGGTCGCGGCGCTCCCACGGCAGGTCTTCGTTGCGGAAAACGCCCCGCGCGCGTTCCTCTTTGGTGATGAAGCGGACCTGACTGGTGCCGGTTTTGCCAGCCATCTGCACGCCGCGCGTGCGCAGGCGCGACCCGCCTGCGGTGCCGCCCCCTTCGTTGACCACAGCCCACATGGCCTTGCGCACCGCGTCCAAATGTTCAGGTGCGATGTCCAGCGGCTCACGCCCTTTGACGGGCTGCGGGCGGTTGTCGATGGCGTTAATCAGACGCGGAGAGATTTTGGTGCCCGTGGCAATCCGCGCTGTCATGACCGCCAACTGCATTGGCGACGACAAAACGAAACCCTGGCCGATGGACGCATTCAACGTGTCGCCGATAACCCAGTCCCTGTCGCGCGTTTCCTTCTTCCAGGCTTTGGTAGGGGCTAAGCCGCTGCGAACAGCTGGCAGGTTCAGGTCATGCTGCACACCAAGACCGAGTTCTTTGGCCATTGCTGACATGCGTTCCACACCCAGTTCTTGGCTGACCTCATAGTAATAGACGTCACAGCTTTCCTTTAGCGACCGGTGCAGGGACACGCGGCCATGGCCGCCCCTGCTCCAACAATGGAAACGGCGGTTGTAAAGCTCCACATATCCGTTGCAGCGGTGCGAGGTTTTGGTGTCCACGATGCCGTGTTTCAGCGCGGCCAGCGCCGTGACCATTTTATATGTCGATCCGGGCGGGTAGGTGCCGGTGATTGCTTTGTTCAGCATCGGCTTGAACTTGTTCTCGTTCAGCGCCGTCCAGTCGGCGACGGAAATGCCGCGCACAAACTTGTTGGGGTCAAACGTGGGCGCAGACGCCAGCGCGACAATATCACCGTTGCGCACGTCCATCACCACAGCTGACGCGCTCTCTTCGCCAAGCCGTTCAAGCGCGAAAGCTTGCAGCCGATGGTCGATCGTCAATTGCACGTCGGCACCCGCAGCAGGTTCCTCCCGCCCCAGAACACGCATGATCCGACCGATGGAATTGACCTCAATCCGTTTCACACCAGCTTTGCCGCGCAGGGCAACATCGATGCGCCGCTCCACCCCGGTTTTGCCGATCTGGAAACGCGGGATCAGCAGCAACGGGTCATCATCATTGCGGTTTTTCAGGTCATAATCGCTGACCGGTCCCACGTAGCCCATGATATGGGCGAAATCGTCGGCTTGCGGATAAATGCGGTAGTGCCCAAGTTCTGCTGTAATGCCCGGCAACGCCGGGGAGTTTGCGCTGACTGCCGCGATATGTTCCCAATCCAGGTCTTGCGCCACGGTTACCGGCACAAATCCGCGCCGCTTGCGCATCTCTTCCAGTGCAATAGCGATGTCTTCGTCCGTGATCGGCACGAGGGTCTGCAACCGGCGCAGCACAGCTTCTTCATCGCCAGCCTGTTCGCGAACCATATCAATTTTGTAGTTTGGCTCGTTGTACGCGATGGGTTGGCCCAGTCTGTCAAAGACCAAGCCGCGAACCGGCGGGATCAGCCGTATGTTAACCCGGTTTTCTTCTGCCAAAAGGCGGAAAGACTGGTTCTGCTCTACCGCGATGCGGCGCATCTGTACGCCCAGGCCTGCCACCAAAGCGCCTTGAGCGACACCCAAAAGGATCGCCCGTCTGGTCAGGACCTGGCGCAGGCGTCCGGGTCGTTGCGGCCGTCTCATATGCGGTTTCCTAACCCATCATACTCGCCCGGCTGAGGGCGCGAAAATCCGAAGGCGTATTTCAGAACAAACACGGTCGCAGGATACGCAATTGCGGTCAAAAGCACCAGCCAGAGCTGTTCAACAAAGCGCGGGGTCTGTGCCAGCATAAGGCCCAAGATGATATGCTGCGATACGATAATGATTGCAAAAATTGCGGTCATCCAAAGCCATTCCAGGGCAAAAGAGTATTCGCGGAACGCTTGAACGTTTACGCGCACAACTTCGGATCCCAACACGATGGCTAGAGTAAACAGCCCTAGGGGCGCCATGGTCAAAATGTCGCGCAGGAAAAATGCCAGAAAAATCCCCCATACGGGTGCCCATTCGGGGCGGCGGACGACGTATGCCATTGTCAGGCAGTAAAACAGGTCTGGCCAGGGCAGGCGACCGGCCGTCAAATCGAATGGAATGATTTGCCAAAGCACAAAGCTTACGCCAATAGCCACAAAAATGAACCGTGCCAGCCAAAGCCGGGTCAGGTTCACCTCGGTCATTGGTTTGCATCCGTGGGCAGGGTTGGCCCCACCAGCCGGCCAGGTTCAGCTATCGGTGCCGTTGGGCGGAACCGGATAATGCGCAGAAATTCCAAACGCCTGTAGTCAGCGGATAGTTTAACCCTTAACCTTCCGTCGCCGCCGATGAAAACGGTGCCCGCCAGCAAGCCCGGTGGAAAGACACCGCCGTCCCCCGTTGTAAACACCCGGTCGCCCGCGCGAACCTGATCGACTGTGTCGACAAATTCCAGTGGGGGTAGCGGGGAGTTGTCGCCAGCCAAGATGGCTCGCTGTCCGGACGGGGCGACCTCAACCGGGATGCGGCTGGAACTGTCGGTTAGGAAAAGCACACGCGAGGTGTTTTCGCCCACGCCGGATACCCGGCCCACCAGGCCAAGCCCGTCCATTGCAGCCCAACCGTCTTTCACCCCGTCGCGCCGCCCGATGTTGATCAAAGATGATTGCCGGAATGGTGAGCCTGCGTCCGTCAGAACAACGCCTGTGGTGTAGGTCAGTTCGGGGTTTAGTTTCACATTGTTTAAATCAAGCAGGCGCGCGTTTTCCTGTTCCAGCTGAATTGCCGCCTCTCGCCAAGCCTTCATTTGCTGGAGTTCGCGGCGAAGTTCCTGATTTTGTTCGTAAATTCGGCTGTATGATTGGAAATCGCTTAACATGCGGGATGCCCGTGTGACCGGTGCCATGGCCCATTCCACATTGGGCATGATCCGGTCGATTACCGCCATGCGGAACCGTTCAGCGCGGGGGTTGTCGATGCGCCAAACTAGAAAAATCGCAAACAGGCAGATGCATAAAATAGCGATAAAGACCCGGCGCAAGGACCGGCGAAAATAGACCTCATTGTCGTTAGAGACTGACATACCCAATCATCGCGGATCAGCTGTCAAAATCAATGACATGCAAAAGCTGCTTTTCGTATTCAAGCGATTTACCGGTGCCGAGGGCCACGCAGTTGAGGCTTTCATCCGCCACGGATATCGCCAATCCGGTCTGTTCGCGCAAGGCAAGATCCAGCTCGCCCAGCAAAGCACCGCCGCCGGTTAGCATTACACCGCGGTCAACAATATCGGCGGCCAGATCAGGCGGTGTGGATTCCAGGGCCGTCATCACGGCCTCGCAAATCTGCTGCACCGGCTCTGCCAATGCATCAGCCACTTGGGCTTGTGTGATCTCAATTTCCTTCGGCACGCCATTCAAAAGGTCGCGCCCCCGAATTTCCATGGATGCGCCGCGCCCATCATCCGGCATCCGCGCCGTGCCGATGGACGTTTTCACCCGCTCAGCAGTGGATTCACCCACCAAAAGGTTTTGCTGGCGCCGCAGGTACGAAATGATTGCCTCATCCATTCGGTCGCCGCCCACGCGAACGGATCGCGCATAAACGATGTCGCCGAGCGACATCACCGCAACTTCCGTGGTTCCGCCGCCAATATCCACGACCATGCTGCCAGTTGGGTCCGTGATCGGCATGCCTGCACCGATGGCCGCTGCAATAGGTTCTGCAATCAGCCCCGCTTTGCGTGCCCCAGCCGAAAGAACGGACTGGCGGATGGCGCGTTTTTCAACCGGTGTTGCGCCATGAGGAACGCAAACAATCACGCGCGGTTTTGTCAGCGTTGACCGCTTGTGTACCTTGCGGATGAAATGTTTGATCATCTCTTCGGCCACGTCGAAATCAGCAATAACCCCATCGCGCATGGGGCGGATCGCCTCAATCGAGCCGGGCGTACGACCCAACATCAGCTTTGCATCTTCACCTACGGCCAGAACCTGTTTGACCCCAGCGCGAACCTTGTAAGCCACCACAGAGGGTTCATTCAGGATAATGCCACGGCCTTTGACATAGACCAACGTGTTGGCAGTGCCCAAATCAATCGCCATATCAGACGAGAAAAGGGAGGAGATGTTTCCCAGCATATGCGTCGAACCCCGGTTATTATTTTTGGCGCGTGTTTGCCGCAGCAGCAGGCGGCGATGGACCAGATATATACGCCTTCGGGGCGTGATTTGAAAGGAAATAGCCTGCCATAACTAGGCGTTTTCTCGCTTTTCTGGGTGCGATTTGTGGGATGCTATCGACGCTTCGTTGCACATATCGAACAAATTGCAGATATCGCCGTGTGGCGACGCTGCGGCAAGGCGGATGCGTGATTGCTTTGCCGAATTGCGCAGAATCACTGAATCCGTCCCATAGACAGACGCGGTCACACAGCCTAGGCTAAGCATATTATTTAAGGAGAGTGTTATGGCTGCCACCACTCAAAAAGCCGCTGATTTGAAAAAGCTCTTGAACAACGCTCGCAGCGGACCGATTAATTTTGGGGTCTGCATGGGCAAGACCGCAGAAACCACAATCCTGCTACTCGACCGATCCAAAACGCCGCGTTCCTTGGGCAGTTCCGCTAAGGCCATGGGTGAAACGACAAAGTCCTTTTTTGGCGATGTGGAAGTGGACGGAAGCCGGGCAAGGTTCAGCTGTGAAAGCGATCCGCCGTCGGGGTCCATCGGGATCCTCAAGAAATTCTTTGCGGCCCATAAGCTGGGGTTCACGCCGGAGTTTGCCACAGATATTTCCCAAGATCTGAATGACGGGGCGGACAGCAAAAAGATGCTCGATCGCTCAGACATGTCACCGGACATGAAGAAATGGGAAAAGATCGACAACGCGATAGAGGCCAAAGTACGCATGTTGATGAAAGCCAAGCAAAAGCCGCCTGCAAAAGGCATGGCGGCGTGGAAGCAGATCCGAAAGCACGCGTCACGCGGGCAGGTTAAGATGGCTCTGCGCAGCGGGCCTAAAGTGCTCAAGATGATGGAGCCGCCGAAAGACAAGGCGGACAAATCGAAAAAGAAAGGCGCCATGATGGATATGGTCCGTCAGATGGCGTCCCGCCTGAAAGGCAAGATGACACCCGCGCAGGAGAAATACCTGAAGGCGGCAGCCAACCAGGCCAAACGCGGCGCTGACGAAAAAGCCGCGGCATTGCTGCGCGCGGTTCAGAAAGCAGCTTAGTTTAACGTTAAATTATCCGACTGAGGAACCCCGGATTGTCTCCGGGGCTACGCATACTATTCCGCCGGGGCCGTCTTTTCCCGGCGCACCATCAGTTTGTTGAGCGCATTGACGTAAGCCTTCGCGCTGGCTACCACCGTGTCGGTGTCTGCTGACTGCCCCATGGCAATGTGCCCGCCGTCTTCCATGCGCACACTGACCGTTGCCTGCGCATCGGTGCCTTCGGTGACAGCATGAACGTTGTACAAGGCCAGGGTTGCGCCATGCGGCACAACCATCCTGACGGCGTTAAACGTCGCATCCACCGGTCCGTCACCTTTGGCAGTCACTGCGTGGTCCTGGCCATCAACGGTCAGTGTCAGTTCGGCTGTTTGCGGTCCAGACGTGCCACAAACCACACGCAAGGCTTTGACCTTTATCTTGTCGTAGGCGGCCATTGTGCCTTCGTCAGCCATCAGGGCCAGCAGGTCTTCGTCGAAGACTTCCTTTTTCTGGTCAGCCAGTGCTTTGAACCGGACAAAGACATCTTTCAGCTGATTGTCTGCCAGTTCATACCCTAAGTCCGTCATCTTGGCCTTCAGCGCTGCCCGGCCAGAGTGTTTGCCCAATGGCAATGAGCTTTCGGCCAAGCCTACGTCTTCGGGGCGCATGATCTCAAACGTCTCCGCGTTTTTGAGCATGCCGTCCTGGTGGATACCGCTTTCATGGGCAAAGGCGTTTTTGCCGACGATGGCCTTGTTGGGCTGCACGGCGAAGCCAGACACCGTCGCCACCCGGCGGCTGAGGTTCATGATCTTGGTGGCGTCGATCTGTGTGCTAAACGGCATGATGTCGTTGCGTACCTTCAACGCCATCACCACTTCTTCCAGCGCAGTGTTCCCCGCTCTTTCGCCTAAACCGTTGATTGTACACTCAATTTGCCGCGCACCTGCCTCCACCGCAGCCAGGGCGTTGGCGGTCGCCATGCCCAGATCGTTGTGGCAATGGGTGGCAAATGTCACGTCTGCGGCACCTGGCACGTCACGGATCAGCATGGCAATCAGGTCCGCGCTTTCGCGGGGCGCCGTGTAGCCCACCGTATCTGGAATGTTGATTGTAGTGGCCCCTGCCTTGATTGCGATTTCGATCACGCGGCACAGATAGTCATGTTCCGTGCGCGTGGCGTCCATCGGTGACCATTGCACGTTGTCGCAGAGGTTTCGGGCATGGCTGACTGTCTCATGGATCAGATCGGCCATTTCGTCTTTTGTCAGGTTGGGGATGGCCCGGTGCAGTGGCGAGGTGCCGATAAAGGTGTGGATCCGGGGGCGGGCGGCATGTTGCACAGCCTCCCAGCAGCGGTCGATATCTTTGAAGTTGGCACGCGCCAGACCGCAAATGACAGAGTTCTGGGAGTTCTCGGCGATCTCTTTTACGGCTTTGAAATCCCCTTCTGACGCGATGGGGAACCCGGCTTCGATAATGTCGACGCCCATTTCATCGAGGAGGGCTGCAATTTCGAGCTTCTCATTATGGCTCATTGTTGCGCCGGGGGACTGTTCGCCGTCGCGCAGGGTCGTATCGAAGATCTGGACGTGATCTTGGGTCGTGGAAGTCATGGTATTTTCTCAGAATGATTGCTTCTATTCGGGTGAGGTCGGCGCGATCCTTTGTCCCCTGAGCGCGCGCGCCGGGGTCCCGACACGCTCAGAGGCGGGTTAGAAGCAGTAGGCCCAGGGGGCGGTATACGAAGGTCGTTTCCATAAGCGCATATATAGACGGGGAATTTTGGGCACACAATGGCAGAAAACACGCTGCCCCGTATCAAAGGTGTGCATTGGAGCGCGCGGCCTCTCCAAGGAATGATCCCGCCCCGGACTTGATCCGGGGCCTCCTGGCGGCGAGAGGTCCCGGATCGGGTCCGGGACACAACGACTATTCCATCGTCACCACAACTTTGCCGAGCACTTTGCGGTCTTCCAACATGCGGATCGCGTCGGGTGCTTGTTCCAGAGGAAAACTTGCCGACACGCGTGGTTTGATTTTTCCTTCCGCGTACCACTGGAAAAGCTCGCGCAAGTACGCCTCGTGCGTTTTGGGGTCGCGCTGGGTGAAGGCGCCCCAGAAGACGCCCATCACTTGGCAGCCCTTCAAAAGCGTCAGGTTCAGCGGCAGGGACGGGATTCCTGCCGGGAAGCCTACGACCAAAAAGCGACCTTCCCAGGCCAGCGCGCGTACGGCGGGTTCGGCATAGGCCCCGCCCACCGCGTCGTAGACCACATCTACACCCTGCCGACCGGCGATGGCTTTGATGTTGCCCGAGAATTCTTTTTGCGCGTCCCGGTCCATTTCAAAAGGGTAAACAATCGTGTCGTCGGCCCCCAGTTCGCGGCAAAACGCGGCCTTTTCGTCGCTGGAAACAGCAGCGATGACCTTTGCCCCCATGGCTTTGCCAAGCTCTATTGCTGCGGCACCCACGCCACCTGCGGCCCCAATTACGAGCAGGCTTTCGCCCTCTTGGACCTTGGCCCGGTTCTTCAGCGCATAGTGTGATGTGCCGTAGGTAAAGATGAAACAGGCGGCGTCTTCAAACGGCATGTCGTCTGGGATCGGCACAACCTGGGCTGCAGGCACTTTCAGGTGGGTCACAAACCCGCCGAAACCCGGCAGCGCCAGCACACGTTGGCCAACTTTTAGGTGGGTCACGTCTTCCCCAACAGCCTCAATGACGCCAGCGACTTCACCGCCTGGCGCAAAGGGGCGCGGCGGGCGCAGTTGGTATAGATCGCGGATTATCAGCGTGTCGGGAAAGTTCACGCCTGCCGCTTTCACCGCCACAACGACATCGCGTTTGCCCGGTGTTGGATCGTCCATTTCCGTCAATTCCAGGGTGTCGGGCCCGCCCGGGGCGTTGCTTAAAAAGGCGCGCATATCTTGTCTCTCCCTCTCGTGACGTTGCGTGCCTCTATCTTGTCAGGCCGTGGGGCAAGTGCAATCCTCACCGTAACGTCACGGGAGGATGATGATGGCATTTCAGGCATCTGATGATCTAGAAGTATTTCGCGCCGATATTCGGGCGTGGCTCGCAGACAACTGCCCGCCAGAGATGCGCGATGCGTCACGCGCGGCCGAAGACCTGTGCTGGGGCGGCAAAGACTGGGTATTCCAATCTGACGCGCAGCGCGCTTGGCTTGAAGCCTGCGCCGCTGAGGGTTTGACCTGCCCGACATGGCCTACTGAGTACGGCGGCGGCGGGTTTTCCCGTGCACAGGAAAAGGTATGGCTGTCGGAACTGGATGCAATTGACGGGCGCTTTCCGCTGGTCAGTTTTGGCATCTGGATGCTTGGCCCAGCACTGCTGCATTTCGGCACACATGAACAAAAGCTGGAATATCTGCCGCCGATTTGCCGGGGTGAAATCCGCTGGTGCCAGGGCTATTCGGAGCCGGGATCCGGGTCCGATCTGGCCAGTGTTCAGTCAAAGGGCGAAGACCAAGGTGACCACTGGTTGGTGAACGGCCAAAAGGTCTGGACCTCTTACGCTGACAAGGCAGACTGGATTTTCGCGTTGATCCGCACGGACCGCGAGGCGCCCAAACACCGCGGCATTTCATTCCTTTTGATCGATATGGACGATGCGGGCGTCGACACGCGCCCGATCAAACTGATCTCTGGGTCCAGCCCGTTTTGCGAA